>JAGBBW010000027.1 GCA_017938285.1 Lachnospiraceae bacterium | reverse complement strand
CGCACCAGCCTGCCTGTGGTTTCCAGGTCAGGGTCGCCACAGGTAAAAAACGGAATAAATGCTTTCCCTTTTGCAAATGCTTCTTTTATTCGTTCTGCTCCTGATTTACTCATAGATATCCTCCCCTCGGTATCTGGCAATAGCTGCACAGTCCTTGTCACCTCTGCCAGAAATGGTAATTACAATTATTTTATCCTTATCCATGGTTGGTGCCAGCTTCATGGCATAGGCTGCCGCATGGGCAGACTCTATTGCCGGAATAATTCCTTCGGTTCTTGATAAAAACTCAAAAGCTTCCACCGCCTCATCGTCTGTCACTGGTACATATTCTGCCCTGCCTGTATCATGAAGGTTGGCGTGTTCCGGCCCGATACCCGGATAATCCAGTCCGGCAGAAATGGAATATACCGGGGCTATCTGACCGTATTTATCCTGACAAAAGTAAGATTTCATTCCATGAAAAATCCCCAGTTTTCCGGTATTGATGGTAGCCGCTGTTTCAAAGGTATCTATGCCTCTCCCCGCTGCTTCACAACCAATCAGACGTACTTCTTTATCCTCTATAAAGTCGTAAAAGCTTCCGATGGCGTTGGAACCGCCGCCCACACAGGCAATCACAACATCCGGCAGTCTGCCCTCCTTTTGAAAAATCTGCTCCTTTATCTCCCTGGAGATCACCGCCTGAAAATCACGAACAATGGTTGGAAATGGATGTGGCCCCATAACAGAACCAAGACAGTAATGGGTATCCTCCATTCTGGAAGTCCATTCCCTCATAGCTTCCGATACTGCATCCTTTAAGGTAGCTGTACCGCTGGTTACCGGCACTACCTTTGCACCTAACAACTTCATACGGTATACGTTCAAAGCCTGGCGTTTCGTATCTTCTTCTCCCATAAACACCACACATTCCATGTCAAGAAGTGCCGCTGCGGTGGCTGTTGCCACCCCATGCTGTCCTGCTCCGGTTTCCGCAATCAGCCTGGTTTTTCCCATCTTTTTAGCAAGAAGTGCCTGCCCCAGCACGTTGTTAATTTTATGAGATCCGGTATGGTTTAAATCCTCCCGTTTCAAATAAATTTTTGCGCCTCCCAGAGCCTTGGTCAGCTTCTTCGCATAATACAGCCCGGATGGTCTGCCGGCATACTCATTTAATAATTCTGTGAGTTCCTTGTTAAACTCCGGATCTTTTTTATAATGATTGTATGCCTCCTCCAGCTCTATCACTGCATTCATCAAAGTTTCCGGTATATATTGTCCTCCATGCACACCAAAACATCCTTTTTTCTCTGCCATATTTAAACTCCTTTCTGCTTTTCCTTTCCACGGACAGCTTCTACAAAAGCTTCCATTTTCTGTCTCTCCTTCACTCCCTCTGTTTCCAGAGAGGAGCTTGCATCCACGCCATAGAGTTCTAACCGTTCTATGGCATCTGCTACATTCTCCGGTGTCAAGCCACCTGCCAAAAAATATGGTCTTCCAATATTCTGTAACAGATTCCAGTCAAAGGTTTCTCCGCATCCGGCTCCGGCATCCAAAAGTATCATATCCGCACTGCTTTTTTCTGCCCTTTGGACATCTTCCCTGTTTTTTATGCGGAATGCCTGAAAAACAGGGACATGTATCATTTTTCTTAATTGTGTCAGAAAGCCTTCATCCTCACATCCGTGAAGCTGTACCGCATCAATAATTCTGCGTTTCACCAGCTCTGCTACCACTTCCGGTTCTTCATCTGCAAATACTCCGACTGCTTTTATGGACTCAGAAAGCATTGCTTTCAGTTTCCCAGCCTCCTCCGGCTCCACATAACGCCTGCTCGACTTTGCAAATACAAAGCCGATATAGTCCGGTTTTAGTTCATTTGCCCATACGATGTCACAGGCCCGTTTTAACCCACATAATTTTATTTTTATCATAGAAAACCTTGCAATTCCCGAAGCTTTGCCCCTTTGTCCTGTGCCTTCATTAAGGTCTCTCCGATTAACACCGCATCCACACCGATTTCCTGTAAAGCCTCGATATCTTTTCTCGTCCTTATGCCGCTTTCTGCCACAAACAAAATTTTCTCCGGTACAAGCCTGCGCAGCTTCCTGCAGTTATTTGTATCTACAGTGAAATCCTTCAGATTACGGTTGTTTACACCAATTATCCTGGCTCCTGCAGCTATGGCAGTCTCCACTTCCTGCCCGTTATGCGCCTCCACCAGTGCAGAAAGTCCAAGACTGTCACAGATTTTGATATACTCCGCCAGCTCTTTTTCTGAAAGAGTGGAGCAGATAAGCAGTACCGCAGAAGCTCCCAGCAGCTTTGCTTCGTAAATCATGTATTCGTCTACCGTAAAATCCTTTCTTAAACAGGGAACCGATACCTTCCCGGCAATCTCCTTTAAATAGTCGTCCTTTCCAAGAAACCACTTTGGTTCTGTAAGAACAGAAATACAGTCTGCCCCTGCTGCCTCATATACCCTGGCGATTTCCAGGCAGGGAAATTTCTCTGCTATCAGTCCTTTGGAAGGAGACGCTTTTTTACACTCACAGATAAAAGACAGCTCCTGCTTTTTTAATGCTTCTTCAAAAGCAAAATCACCTTTGGGTAAGGCATAGGCAAGATTTTTGATTTTCTCCAGAGAATTATTTCTTTTTGCCTGCGCCACCCGTTCTCTCGCATGTTCTGCCAGCTGCTCTAATATCGTCATCCTTCCACCTCCGAACGGTTACTCACTTCTATCAATTTCTGCAATGTTTCAAGGGCTTTACCGGAATCAATCAATTCAGCAGCAAGAGTAATACCCTCTTTCATACTCTCTGCTTTACCACCGATATAGAGAGAGGCTCCCGCATTCATCAGCACCGCATTTCTCTTATGCCCTTTTTCTCCTTGCAAAATTCCAAGAGTAAGCTTCGCATTTTTCTCCGGGGTACCACCTCTTAAATCCTCTTTGGAGCAACGTTCTAAACCAAACTCCTCCGGTGTAATCACATAAGTTTTAAACCATCCATCCCGGATTTCACAGATAGTAGTTGGCGCACTTAAAGAAATCTCAT
>JAGBBW010000026.1 GCA_017938285.1 Lachnospiraceae bacterium | reverse complement strand
TTACCGCATTGGTTGCGTCACAGACTTCACCAAGCACAGGAACCATTCCCACTACATCCAGTGCGGTATGTACTTTTTCCGAAAACGTCATTCCGTTAATTACCTGGGAGGCAGTGTTACAAAAGGAACTGATGCCGTTTCCTTTTTTCTTAGAAGTCTGTTCTTCCACGGAATTACTTGTTTTTATCAGACCGCTTTGGGTGGATGGACGGACAGACTGGGTCTGTCTTGTCTGGGTTATGGTTTTGGTTGATGTCTTCCCTGCTGTCTTTGTCTTTGCATTGTAGGTTTTTGCTGCAACAGAAGCACTGACAACGGTTTTTGCCGCAGCACTGGCAACAGAACCTGCCTTGGATGAGGTTGCTTTTTTTCCGGCGTTTATGGCGGATGTATAAGCGGAAGTTCCTTTGCTGCCTGCTGTTTTTGTTGTTTTTGAAACCGTTCTTTTGGCTGCTGTACTGTTTTTTACCACGGAAGTGGTTTTTGCTGTTACAGTATTTCTGGTTGTACTGCCTGTTTTCGCTGCCGCAGTTTTTTTTGCTGCCGCGTTTACCCTTGCAGCAGTAGTCTGTCCACTGGTATTTCTTCCGGCCAGCGTCACTGCCACGGTGGAATAACGGCTGGCTGTTGAAGTAAATCTGACTGCCATTGATGTCTTCTCCTTCTTTCTCCCATTTTTCGTTAGTACCGGTTATTTACCGTACCATCCCGGGAATAGGAAAGGGCATTCCCGATCTGGAACCGGTCTTCCAGTACATAAGCACCATCAATAAAAAGCAGCAGGGTCCATACACCTTCCGGCTGTTCCAGGGCTTCGGTATCCAGCCAGAACCAGAGACGCTCCAGCTGTTCCGGTGTTTCCTGTGGTCCAAGGACAGCTTCCGCATATTCCCTTGGAGTATTGTCCGGACCGGTCCATAGTACAGTAACAGTATGTACGCCTTCTGTATTTCGGAATCCAAATCCGGCAACTATCTTTTTGTCCAGTTCTGCACTGAACTGGCGGCGGTTTATCACGGTTCCTTCCGTGAAGGAACCGGATAACCGGTAATCCTCCAGATACACAGGGTATGATGTGCTGTTATACAGCCGTTCTCCCGAAGGTCCCACACGCAGAAATGACCACAGTTCTTCTTCGGATTCGTTCCTTGGGGCATAACAGTTTGCCAGAGGGTCGTTTAACAGCAACGTGCCGTTGATTAAAAATTTGTAGTAATAATCACCGGGGGCAAGTTCTGTTTCATAGACCCAGCCGTTTTCGGATGGCTGCATAACAGCGGAATCAGGATGATAGCTGCAAAAAGATGCCAGTACAGAAATAGTCTGTACTTCGATTCCCGGCTGATTCTGGTAAAAAATCTGTAGTTTCATCTGGTATACTCCTGCTTTTTTCTTCTTTTTGGTAATGCTTTACCACGCTATTGTATAACCTGGACTGCCACATGTCCATAACAAAAATGGAACATTTTAAATTTTTTAGAATTATTCCTTCTCCCTGCACCATACGCATCAGAAAAGGAGAGGCTTCCCTCTCCTTCTTCTTTTACCCAATATACTTATCCATCCGGTGCGAACTCTCCATTACTCCATGCAGAAGCTTCTGTGCCTCCACCGAATCCTTATAATTCCGCTCGGTAATCTCCGTGGACTGCTGCGCTGCCGCTGTTACCTCCTGGGTCGTTGCTGACAGCTGCATAATATTGTCCACAATCTGATTATTGGCTGTGGACAGGCTTTCAATCATACTGTCGATTTCCCCGATATCGCCCACCAGCTGGCCCACATTCTGGTTCATTTCATCAAACTGGTCCGCCACACTGGTAATCATGCGGTCCTGCTCGGAACTTACTTCCACCGACTTTTCCACTGCTTCTGCGGTCTGCTCTGCATTTCTCGTCAGCTCCTCCAGAATGGCAGAAATCTGTTCCGTCTCTTTTCTTGTATTCTCCGAAAGTGCCCGGATCTGATCCGCTACTACCGCAAATCCACGGCCTGCCTCTCCGGCTCTCGCACTTTCAATGGAAGCATTCAGCGCCAGCAGGTTAGTCTGGGAAGAAATATCGAAAATGGTCTTTGTAATGTTCTTTACACTGCCCACATTTTCCTGTAACAGCTTCATGGAAGCTGCCACCTGGGTATTGGTTGCCGCCAGTACATCTGCCTGCTTCTTTAATTCCTGCACCATTTCCATATTGCTGGAATTTAACTCGGTGGAACGCTCCGCCACCTTTACCATATGTACCGACCGGTCCAGGGTCTTTTCAATATTTTCCTGGATATCCTGGGTCATCATCGTCTGTGTCTGAATGTTTTCCGCTGTCATGCTGGTGCTTTCACTGATATCATTGACGGAATGGCGAACCACCTCTGCCGACTCCTTCAAATCATCCACAATGCCCATCGCCTGCTCCGTATCCTTCCGTACCTGCTCTGCAATGTGCAGTACATCATTCACCATTGCCTTCTGCTTGTCCGCATCCGTTTTCACCCGGTTTAATGAATCTTCATTAAACCGCTTGCCCACCAGCGTCGTATACGTCACAATAAACATCATGACTGTAATGACCAGACAGGAGGTCAGCTTATTTTCCACATCAGAACCGGTAAATTCATGCAGTATAAAAATACGTCCCGCAATTACCACCCAGTTCATTACAGAAATATAAATCGAACCTATCATGGAAAATTTCACATCATAAAACAACAGACAGCCAATAAAAGGTATAATTGGCATAAAACGCATATAGTCATTTTCATACACTGCCGTTATCATAAGGGAAACCAGCATAATTTCCGCCAGGGCAACCAGACGTATTCTGGCACTCTCCGGATTTTTTCTGTACATAACAATACTTATACTGTTGCAGACTACCATAATAGCAGTCAGAATCAGCAGATACGTAAGACTCCGGAACTGACTCAGATACGATCCCAGTACAATGCCACCTGTAATAATACTGAAAACCAGTACTCCCAGCACCAGAAAACGGTTTATTTTTCTTATTTGTGCTTCTTTGTCAGCAAACTTAAATCCAACCTGCTCCATATACCTTTCCTCCTTCTTTTGTTTTATTCCTTTCCGTTCCAGCAGTATGTACAAAGCTTACATGGTGAAATGCCAATTGCCTCCACCATATCATCCAGACGGTGGAACTTCAGCGATGTAAAGTTCAGTTCCTTGCGGATTTCCTCTACCATTGCCTTATAATTTTCGCTGTCCGGATTTGCATAATCCTCTAACAGCTCCGGTGTTACCTCACCCTCTCTTCTCTGGATGATACGTCTGGTAATCAGATCCATCTCTGAAGAAGAACGGGAAAAATTCAGATATTTACAGCCATACAACAGTGGCGGGCAGGCAGTACGGATATGTACCTCTTCCGCTCCGCTGTCATATAAAAACTCCGTTGTTTCTCCTAACTGGGTACCACGCACAATGGAGTCGTCAATCAGCAGAAGCTTCTTGTCCTTAATCAGCTCATGCACCGGAATCAGCTTCATCTTCGCAATCAGATTTCTCTGGGACTGGTTCGCCGGCATAAAGGAACGCGGCCAGGTTGGTGTATACTTAATGAACGGTCTCTCATACGGAATACCGGATTCATTGGCATAACCAATGGCATGCGGCACACCGGAATCCGGAACCCCGGCAACGCTGTCCGGCTGTGCGTCATCCCGCTTTGCTAACATCCGTCCGCACTCGTAACGCATCTTTTCCACATTTACACCTTCGTAAGTGGAAGTCGGATAACCATAATACACCCACAGGAAGGAGCAGATTTTCATCTCTTCGCCCGGCTCTTTTACAGTCTCCACACTTTCCGGTGTCATATATACAATTTCTCCCGGTCCCAGTTCCTTATAATCCTGGTAACCAAGATTTAAATAGGCAAAACTTTCAAACGAAGCACAAAAAGCTCCCTCTTTCTTTCCTATAATCACAGGAGTACGGCCCAGGCGGTCACGGGACGCATAAATTCCTTCCGGCGTCAGTACAATTACCGTCATGGAACCATCTACTTTTTCCTGCACATTGGCAAGACCTTCTGCAATGGAACCCTTCTGATTAATCAGCGCCGCCGTAATCTCTGTCGGATTAATATTGCCGCCGCTCATTTCAAGAAAATGGGTATGTCCAAACTCAAAACATTCTTTCACCAGTTCGTCCACATTATTAATACGTCCAACCGTTGTAACTGCAAAACTGCCCAGATGGGAATGCACTAACAGCGGCTGCGGTTCAAAATCGGAAATACAGCCAATTCCAAGATTTCCTTCCAATTCCTCCACATCCCATTCAAACTTGGTACGAAACGGGGAATTCTGAATGTTGTGTATGGCACGGTCAAAGCCTTTCTTTCCATACACAGCCATACCGCCACGCTTTGTTCCCAGATGGGAATGATAGTCTGTCCCGAAAAATAAATCCATAACGCAGGATTCCTTTGATGCAACTGCAAAAAAACCACCCATGATGAGCCTCCTGAAATATGTTCATAAAATTTTACCCCATACTAACATAAATTTTAACGCATTCCCGTCCATTCGTCAATTCTTTTCCAAGAATTCTTCTGTTACTCTTCCAATTAATGTTGTTACCTTTTGCTCATGCCAATCCCTGGCGGCAGTTTTCTGAAAGAAAATATCCAAATGTCCGACATCTCTGACACACCTGTCCGCTCCTGGCGAACGTAGCCACACAAAACAGTATGCCTGTCATTATTCTTCATGGCTGCGTCCGGCAGAAACAACAATTCCCCTTGCTTTTTGTCGTTTCTTATGATATATTATGCACCATGCAGTATAAAAATACAGTTTAAGAAAAGGAGAGTTCTTATGAAAAAATTAATCGCATTTGTCCTTTCCGCAGTTCTTGCCATCGGCACTTTCGCAGGCTGCGGCTCCAAAGAGACAGTTACCGCAAAGGTAATCGAAATTGAATTAACAAATGAAGAATATGCATTTGGTGTGGATAAAACCCAGCCGGAATTATTAACTTCCGTAAATGCCTTCATCGCAGAAATCCAGAGTAATGGTACTTTTGATGCAATCTGCAACAACTATTTTGGTGACGGCACTCCAAAGGCAGTTACTTCTGCTACCCTGGATACCAGCAAGGATCAGCTGGTTATTGCCACCAATGCAGCTTTTGAGCCTTTCGAATATATGAAAGGTGACAGCTACTACGGCATTGACATGGAAATTGCCGCTGCCCTGGCAGACTATCTGGGACAGGAACTGGTTATCCAGAACATGGACTTTGACGCTGTCTGCTTATCCGTTGGACAGCAGAAGTGTGATATTGCCATGGCAGGTCTTACCGTAAAGCCGGAACGTGAAGAATATGTTACTTTCTCCACCTCCTACTACAGTGCTTCCCAGAAAATTATTGTAAAGTCTGACAACACCGAATTCGACAACTGCAAAACTGCTGCTGATGTAGAAGCCATCCTTGCAGCCAAAGACACCAATACAAAAATTGGTGTACAGACCGGTACTACCGGACAGTTCTATGTAGAGGGGGATGCTGACTGGGGCTTTGACGGTTTCCCTGTTACAAGCATAGGCTATAAGAACGGTTCCCTGGCAGTCCAGGATTTATTAAACGGAAACCTGGATTACGTTATCATTGATTCCGCTCCAGCAGCCTGCATTACAGAAGCCATTAACAACATGCAGTAAGCAGAAAGAGGTATTCATGGGAGATTTTGCAAAGAAAATCGACACATTTCTGGATGTTTTCATCAACCAGAATGGCTATGTAAAAGTATTAAACGGTTTACAGAATACACTTCTGATTGCGGTTCTCGGTCTGGTAATTGGTATTATTATCGGTACCATCATCGCCATTGTCCGTGTCATTCCAAAATATAAGGTGCTGCCGCGCATTTTAAACGGACTGTGCAGTTTTTATGTCGGTCTGTTCCGTGGCACCCCGATTGTAGTCCAGTTACTTGTTTTCTATTATGTACTGCTTCCACTGCTTGGCGTGCGCATCAGCGGCGTCAACGTTGCCATTCTGGTATTTGGTTTCAACAGCGGTGCCTATATTTCTGAAATCATGCGCAGCGGTATTCTTTCCGTAGACCATGGACAGATGGAAGCCGGCCGGGCCGTTGGTCTTGGTTACTGGACCACGATGTTAAAAATTGTAATTCCACAGGCAGTCAAAAACATTCTTCCAACCATGGGAAATGAATTTATTGCCTTAATTAAAGAAACTTCGGTAGTCAGCTTTGTTGGTGCCCTGGACCTTTATGTTGCTTTCAGTAATATCGGAAGCAACAGTTATGAATTTATGGTGCCTTACCTTGTCATGGCTCTGATTTATATTATTCTCGTACTGATTATCAGTGCCGGAATCAAACTGATGGAAAGGAGCTTAAGGAAAAGTGATCGACGTCATTAATTTACAGAAAAGCTTTGGCGAACACAACGTTTTAAATGGTATCAATGTCAAAATCAATAAAGGCGACATCATGTGTGTGATTGGTCCTTCCGGCTCCGGAAAAAGTACATTTCTGCGCTGCTTAAACTGCATGGAGGATCCGACTGGCGGTCAGATTATTTTCAATGGTGTAGACATCGCCGATTTCAAAGTTGACATTAATATCCACCGCAGACATATGGGCATGGTATTCCAGCATTTCAATCTGTTTAACAATAAAACCGTCATTGAAAACATTATGCTGGCACCGGTCCACATAGGTCTTGCGGATTTGAAAAAAACGAAACGACAAAATTCGATTATCAAGTTGACGAATCTGTTTCGAAGTAGTAAAATGAAGAAAGAGCTTTCACCGGTTACCACCGATAAAGCTCAGATTAAACAAAAGGCAAAAGAAAATGCCCTGGCATTGTTAGACCGTATCGGTCTGAAGGAAAAGGCAGATGTTTACCCATCCACCCTCTCCGGCGGCCAGAAGCAGCGTGTTGCCATTGTCCGTGCCCTCGCCATGAACCCGGATGTTATTTTATTCGATGAACCGACCTCGGCTCTCGACCCGGAAATGGTAGGCGAAGTTCTGGATCTGATGAAAGACCTGGCAAAGGAAGGCATGACCATGATTATTGTAACCCATGAAATGGGCTTTGCAAGAGAGGTTGCCAACCGGGTGCTGTTTATTGACGGCGGCCAGATTTTAGAGAGCGCACCACCGGAGGAATTTTTCGGTAATCCGAAGCATCCCAGACTGCGCGACTTTTTATCCAAGGTGTTATAAGAGCTTCCTCGTACTGCTCTTATCAACATACAGAACCGCTTTTTAAGCGAAAATCCCGGCTGCGCTCTCCCCGAAAGCGGCCGGGATTTTTTGTCAAGTTGTAACTATTCCATTTCGTCCTACCAGATTTCCTCGGAAGTCTCCAGCATATCTGCTGACAGGTTATGAATCTGCTTGGTATCCTCCACAATATGACTGACATATTCCCTGTAGGACGCCGTAACCGTTACAATGGAGTCTACCATTTCCTGGTTTTCTTTCGCATACGCACCCATTTCCAGAACGCGATCCCTCAGACCGCCAAAAATAGCATCCACCTTTTTCACATTCTGGTTCTGCGCATCAATACTTTCATACAGGGAACCAAACTGTGTCGTCAGTCCGGCAGTACCGGTTTCCAGACTGTCCATTGCCGCAACCGAATCTTCTATCGCCGCAACACTCTCTTCCAGCTCCCGACCGGTTTCCTCTATCTGCACCTGCATTTCATTTACAATACGCACAACCTGGTTGGAACACTTCGTACTGTCAATTGCCAGATCCTGTACCTTTGCTGCTACAACGGCAAAGCCCGCTCCGGACTGTCCGGCTCTGGCTGCCTCAATCGAAGCATTCAGCGCCAGCATCTGGGTACTGTTTGCAATACTGGTCAACTGCTCCGTTACCATGGAAATCTCTTCTATCTGTTTCTGCAATAAGGAAAATACATCTGTCACTTCACTGACTTCCTTCTGCACTTTTAACATCTTCTTGGACATGGCACGCATATTGGCGCGGTTCTCATCCAGTGCTGTTTCCACATTCCGTACGGCACCATTCAAAGCACCAATCTGCTCCTGCGTTACCGCTACCTGGTTCATGGCATCCAGACAGGCCTGTTCTGCTTCCCTTGTTCCATCCGTCACTGACACAGAACCTTTTCTAAGTTCCGTTACATTGCCGTTCAGACTGTCATTTACCTCTGACATCCCCACAATCCGCCGGGAAGATTCTTCATAATTGGCATCCAGTTCTTCTCCCACCTGTTTAATGGAAGCTAACAGACGCTCCGCCTGCTCCGCACGTTCATTGCCAAGTTCAATGTAAGCACGACCACGCTTAATCAGAAGATACATAATCATCACTGCCACATCAAAGCAGACAATACACATAATATACTGTCCCATCGGGTCTGCCTTTTCCGGATGAAGCACATTCAGCAGAATCAGAAGTGCTGTACACAGTATCCCCTGACAGATAGTATAAGATGGCTCCAGATACATACCACTCAGTGCAATTACCGCCAGAAACAGAATAAAGTCATCACTTAAGAAATCACCACTGTTCATCGAAATCATAAACACAACCAGCACCAGACCGATGCTCATGACCAGCTGCTGTTTTTTTGCTGACACCTTCATTTTCTGCATTACAAAAATGGCAGCCGCAAATAAAAATAAACAGATACCAATAACCAATGCTCCCTGCAGGCTTCTGCCCAGAAGATTCTTCAAAAAGAAGATACCCGCCACGCCAAACGTCACAATCATCATAATTTTGTAAATTCTTTCTGGTGTTACGGGCATTTTTGTCTGATTTGTTTCCATACCTTCTACCTCATTTTCCGTTATGCATCTGCATAAACCTTTCTTGGTTAATAAAAACTCTGTACAAGTTTTATTTTATCAGACAACTTACCAGATGGCAAGCCATATTCATAAAAACGAAGGGATAAAGTTCATATTTTTGAACCTTATCCCCTTGTTTTTCTTTTATACGGTTCTTTCATGCAGCGGTTTCTTAATAGCAAATTTGGTCCGGTTAATTGTTTTCCTGTTATTTTATGGATATAACCGCTCCAGTAAGGTTTCCAGCTGGTTCACCACCTCTTTTCTGCCATTAGCGGCAAGAACCAGTTCCGCAATCAGTACGTTGAATTCCTTCTTATCTCCGTATCCCTTGTTTTCCAGCAGACTGTCTATTTTTTCCTTCATCTGATGAATCAGGAATTCATGGCGATGCTCCATGTCCGGAGTTGCCGCTGCTGCCACGGACGGCTGCTGCCAGATGGAATCATAAATTCCACTAAACTCCTGAATCGACTGACAGATTCCAAGAACACCTTCCTTCACTGTCTGTGCAGACTGACAGTATTCCTCCATCTTCTGTACTGCCACATTCCAGTCTTCCAGCATAATATTTGCAATCAGGTAATCCTTATTTGCAAAATAGTTGTAAATCGTTCCGGTTGCAATTCCACTTTCTTTTGCCACCTCACGCAGTGATAAATGCTGGTATCCTTTCTCAAACAGTCTCCGCTTTGCATTTGCCAGAATCTTCCCTCTGGCTCCTTCGATAATCTTTGGCATAGACTACACTTCCTTTCCCCTTTTGTGAACACGTTCACAATAAAATTATAGCGAATACTATGCCATTTGGCAACACCTAATTACCTGCCTTTCCAGAAGAATTCCTGCCATTATATTACTGTTCAGACAACCATTCTCTTACTCTGTGCTGTAATACTGCAGATTCTGCTTTGCAATCATAGACAGCCGGTTTAACTTCTGGGCCGTTGCTGCCAGGGAAATCGTTGCCTCGTTCAATCCTTCCATGGAAGCTTTCGTATCTTCCGCAGCAGCAGCATTTTCTTCCGCTACTACCGACAGGCTGATAATCAGATCTGATACCGTTTTTCCTGTTTTATTTCCCTTGTCTGCCTGACGCAGCACCTCCTGCATACCATCTGTTGTATCCTCGATTCCATCACTGACCATAACAAATTTTGCACAGGTTTCATCCAGCTTCGTCTTCTGCTCCGCTATAATGCAGGTCATTTCATTCATGGCACTGACAGCCTCTTTGGATTCTTCTGATAATGTCATGATAATCTGGTCAATTATCTTAGCCGAAGAATTCGTCTGTTCTGCCAGCTTCTGTATTTCACTGGCCACTACAGCAAATCCACGTCCTGCCTCACCGGCTCTGGCTGCTTCAATACTGGCATTCAGGGAAAGCAGGTTTGTCTGGGCCGCAATTTGTGCAATCAGATTAACCACTTCCTGAATCTTTATCACAGAATCATTGGTCTTCTTAATCTGCTCTGAAATATTAGAAAATGCTTCCGTTGTCTGGGTGCTATTCGCACTGAGTTCTTTAATAATGGATGTTGCCTCATTTCCGTTCAACCTCATATCATCCGAACTTCTGGACAGTACATCCACGCTTCGAATAATCTGGGACATATTATCACACATATTTCTGATTTCTCTGGAAGAAGCTTCGATATCTGCCGCCTGTGTACCTGCCCCTTTGGATATATCCGCCAATGCATTGTTCATCACTTTTGCAGCATTCTGTGTTACATTCGCTTTTTCATCCAGTACTTCTCCGGTTTCTGCCAGTTCCACAGAAATTTCCTGCAACTGTGTAATACTTTCCTCCATTTTATCCAGGAACATATTCAGACTTCGGCCAAACAGGGAAAACTCATCTTTACCATTGGTTTTTATACGAACAGATATCTTTCCCTGGGTAATTACCTCCAGAGCTTCCTGGAACATTTTTACATTTCTACTGATTCCTGTACTAATAATCACGGTAATCAATACCAGTACTACCGTTGCTAATATTATAACCCCTGCATTCATGGCAACGACACGGTCCTTCATGTCCTCTATATCCTCCGACACCATCCGGGTTACTTTACCACAGGACCCTGTCATAGTTGCAGACAGTTCCAGATTTTCTTTCTGCAGGGCAAGAACTTTCTGATCCTTCTCCAGCATCTGCGTAATGATGTCATGCTTTGCTCCAAAGGCCTGGGCTGCCGCATCGATCAACACCGCATCACTGGTATATAACGGAATATTTGTCTGAATTTCTTTGTTGAGGGCTTCAAACAATTCAAATGCTTCCGTTACATCTGCCCCTTCTACTACCTTTAGCGTATACTCACCAGCGTACCGGTCCAGTGCCTCCAGATTCAGACCATACTCATACATTCCGGTATAGGCGCCACCGTACTGGAAATACTCCAGTGTATCCGTCTGCTCATAGTACATATCATATTCGATTAACTCATAATCCTGGGCCGCATAGTTTACAATCGGAATCTCAATGGCAAACTCTTCCCAGCCGCCATTGGCCGCATTAAAGGTACAGGTCACGCACATCGCCGGCTTTCCGTTAAACGTTGTCAGCTCCACCGCTTTAAACGCCTGGTTGCTTCCGTTCATGGACGTCAGTTCCGTTTCCATATCGTATGGAATCACATCGTTTCCATTTTTCCAGCGGATATTGGTGATATATACCTTTCCATCGTAGGTAAAGGTTCCACCCATACGGAACGACATATTGCTTCTTTTTACTTTAGCCGGCATTGGCTTACTATAGGACAGTTTCCGGTACTCCGTTCCATCCACCTCTACCAGTTCCCCGGTTTCGCCAAGATGACCATCCATCCAGTGCATTTCAATCCAGGCACCTTTATCCAGCAGCTTTCCAAATGCCTCTTCTACTGCTGTATTTGCCGCAAGATACTCCTGGTACAAACCAATATCAGACGAATAACCTCTCTCACTGCTTAAGCTGCTCATTTCACTGTAATTTGCGGAACTCTTCTGCACAGTATCCTGAATTTCCTTTATGGCATTCTGATAGTCCTCTCCCGCTGCCTCACTCAATTCTGAAACTATCCTGTACATTTCCTTATAATTTTCCACGACATCATCCAGATACTGTGGTTTCTTGTAATTACGATATTCTGCCTCCAGTGTCCGATTTTCTTCATTCAAAAGATTTAATTCATTTACATAGGTCTGAATCTGATTGTATACCTCATTTTCATTCATCGTCCGGATACCTGCAGTTCCAACAACCGCTGCCAAAGCAATTGCAAAAATTCCCATGAATACAATTTTACCTTTGATAGACTGAAAATAATTATGTTTTCCTGACTTCATGTAAAACCCCCCTTTGCTTTCCTGATAATAAAACAAAGACTGCTGCAAAATGCTTTCTTTGAAAAGATTATGCTCCTCAAACTAGCTTTTTGTAGCAGTCCTTCGCCTCTAATTCATTAAACAGGACCCCTTGTCAGCCCTTTACACTTCCCAGGGCAACACCCTGTACAATATGCTTGGAAAGAACCAGATAAATAATAATGACTGGGAAAATAGAAAATGCAATCATCATATATACCTGACCCATATCAAACTTTAAGAAGTCCGCACCTCGTAACTGTGCAATTAAAATCGGCAGGGTCTTCTTCTCATTATCATGCAGAATCAGTGCCGGGGTAAAGTAGTTGTTCCAGTTTCCCACGAAGGAAAAGATGGCCTGTACTGCAATAGCCGGCTTCATCAGCGGAAGCACAATTTTATTAAAGGTCTTAAATTCCCCGGAGCCGTCGATTCTCGCTGCCTCGATGAGGGAGAGAGGCAGCGAGCTCTCCATATACTGCTTTAAGTAAAAGAAGGTTACCGGAGCAGCAATCGCCGGTATAATCAACGGTACAAAGCTATTATCGAGATTCATCTTATCCACTAACTGCAGAAAGCCCTGCGCGTTTACCTGGGTAGGAATCATCATGATAATCAGAATAAAAGTAAACATAAAGTTTCTTAACTTAAAGTTATATGCATGAATGGCATAGGCAGTCATTGCAGAAAAGTAGGTACACAGTACTGCCGAACTGCCTGCGATAATCAGGGAATTTAACATACCCCGGACAATCGGCAGGGTTCCATTCATAACATTCACCCAGTTATCCAGCAGATGTGTGCTCGGAATCAGTGTAAAACCCTTTGTCAGTTCCGAATGGGATCGGGAAGCGTTAATAAACAGGATATAAAACCAGAACAGACAAAAAAACGAAATTAAAATGAGCACCGTATATGCAATGAGCCTGCGGCCCTTTATTCCTAATCCTTTATTTTTCATTTTCTCACTTCTCCTTCTTTACCGTCATACGGAACACAATCAGACTTAAGATACCAGTAACCACAAAGAGAATTACGGATAATGCACCGCCCATTCCATAGTTTTTACTATACAGGTGCTTATTTAAGTACATAATAACCGTCATACAGGAACGAATCGGATTACCACTTCCGTTGGACAATACCTGAGGCACATCAAACATCTGGATACCTCCGATTAATGAAGTAATCAGTGTATACAATAAAATCGGTTTCAGTAATGGCATGGTAATTTTAAAGAAAATCTGGGAAGGCTTTGCTCCATCCACCTGGGCTGCCTCAAATAACTCCGTATCAATTCCCATCATGCCGGCCATCAGAAGAATTGTGGTATTACCAAACCACATCAGAATATTCATGAATGCAATAATTCCTCTGGTTCCCCATACACTGGCAAAAAATTTCACCGGCTCCTCTATCAGTCCCATCTGCAGAAGCATACTGTTGACCGGACCACCCTCAGAAAACAGGGTAAAAAATAACATGGACAGCGCACTCGCCATAATTACGTTCGGCAGATAAATAACGGTTTTGAAAAAGCGCTGGCCCTTTAAACGCAGACTTGGATCCGAAAACCAGGCTGCCAGTAATAAGGACAGTAAAATCTGTGGCACAAAACCCATCAGCCAGATAAGAAAGGTATTGCCCAGATACTGCCAGAGTTCCTTGCTGCCAAGCAGCGTTTCATAATTATCTAAACCAACATAATTTGGTCCCACCTGCGTCAGTCCGGAACGATAGCATTCAAAGAAACTGTTATAAATCGTTGTTACAAGCGGAATCAGATTAAAAATAATATATACGACAACAAACGGAATCAGGAAAATATAACCCCATTTGTTATATCTGACAACCCTTCCTTTTTTCTTCATGTCCTTTCCTCCCTTTCTCTCTAAGGTACGCCCGGAGTCTCTCTGTATTTGAAGTTTCGGGAAAAATCCAGCCGAAAATGCAAATATAGAAGAGATTCCGAGAGTACATCATTTTAATATCCCAGTTCCGGATATCTTTCTGCTACAGACTGATAGAAAATATCCAATGCTTCTTCCAGTGTTGCATTTCCTTCAAAGTAATTGGTAATCGCACTCTGGAAATCAATGTTACAGCCGGAATCATAGTTGGAAAGATTGCTTAAATCAATAGACTCCACGCCTTTACAGTACATGGCAAGAGGATTCTGTCCACCTAAAACCTTGCTGGAGTAGCTGGTATCTGCTGCCATGGCATTCATAACCGACTTGTTGTTTACAAAATCGTCTGTCTTTACAACGATATCCTTCATGATTTCAGGATCTGTTGTAATCTTCAGCATAATGTCCTTTACCAGTGCTGCATTATCCGTTCCTGCTGCTGCACAAATCCAGGTACCGCCCCAGAAGAAGCCCTGAGGACCTTCGGTTGCGCCCCAGCCGCCCTGATTACCAATACTGCCTTCTACATCCGCTGCCATACAGAAATTGATTAACCATGCTGGTCCAAAGTAGCAGAATACCTTTCCTTCCGGATAGAAGCCCTTGTTCCAGTCATCACTCCATAAACCATGGGTACCAGTCTGACCAGCGTCATACATCTTCTTGGAATCCTCTACCCACTTCATGATATTTGCATCAATGTTAATCTTTCCGCCCTCTACCCACTTGGAAGTTACATTGTTGGAATAAACACGGAAGGTATCCATAACAGAAGATGTCATAAAGTAACCGGACTCCTGCATAAGTGCCGCAGTTTCCACGAACTTGTCCCAGTCAGAAACATATTTCTGGATTTCTGCCGGATCATCGGTACCAAGTACTTCCTTTGCTACTGCTCTGCTGTAGAAGAGAGCACCCGGACATCCCTGCCAGGAAAGACCCTTTAATACGCCGTTGGAATCCGTTACAACGTCCTTTGTGTACTGATACTGCTCAGCCAGCTCCGCATCCGTAATACCTAAATCAGCTATGGACATGGTATAAGGAGTGTCTACATACTTTAACGCATAGTCCGCTTCTACTAAGAAAATATCAATTTTCTCATCTGCTGCAGCAGATTCCTGCTTTAATAATCCAGCGTCCAGATTATCCTGGTATGCATTGTTGTCACTTGGGGTAATGTTCCATACAACCTCTACCTCGCCGATTTTACCATGGGTGTTGTCTACTACTTCATATCCCGGATAGAAATCGGTGACACGGCTCTTAAATTCCTCGTTCCAGGCATAAATATTTAACACCTTCCCCTGGTCTGCGGTATTGTCAGCCGCCTGGTTTCCTGCCTCCTGTGTTGTACTGGTATTCGTGGTACCAGCGGTATTACTGTTGCTGCTGTTGTTTTCTGCTGCATTGTCCTTGCTGCCACATCCGGCAAACATGGAAACAACCATGGTTGCTGCTACCAAAAGACTTAAAAATCTCTTTTTCATTGTTTTTCCCTCCATCGGATTTGTTTTAATTTGTGTCTTTATTATCGCTGGACAAGGTATTTCATTATATAATATTGTTTGACAAAATATCATTTTCATGTTATGTTTTTGACATCACCATCTACTGTATGAACACCCCCAACCCACATGAGGAAAACCTGACAGCCAGCTGGCAGGTTTTTCGAATGGCATTACTGAACAAATCACTTTTATGGAGGTCCTCCCATGCCGCTTGACTTATCCAAAGAATGGTACCGCAGCGAATTTATCCAGCATGAACTGCTCGTTCCCCACCGCCTGATGGAAACCGAATTTACTTTCTATGACGCCATTGCCACCGGAGATATTGACTATGTTACGGAAAACTGCAAAAACCACACCTTCACCAACCCGGAAGGTATGGGAAAACTGTCCGAAAACCCACTCCAGAACCTCCGATACCACTTTGTTGTCACAACTGCCATGATTACCCGTTACTGCGTAAATGCAGGTATGGAACAGGAAAAAGCCTACAGTCTGAGTGACTTTTACATTTTAAAAATGGATGCCTGCCAGACCATGGAAGCCATCGGGGAACTGCATACCGCCATGTGCCTGGATTTGTGCAAAAAAATGAACCTGCTGCGTAGCCAGCAGATTCTGTCCAAGCCGATTGTACTTTGCATTGATTATATTTACAGCCACCTTCATTTCCGCATTACCATTAAGGAGCTTTCCGAATATCTGGAGATTTCCGAAAGCTACCTGTCCCGGTTATTTTTAAAGGAAATCGGCACACCGCTCAGCCAGTATATTCTGGATTTGAAAATAGAAAAAGCAAAGAATTTACTGCAATACTCAGATTACACCATAATTGATATTGCCAATTACCTGGCGTTCTGCTCCCAGAGCCATTTTATCCAGGTATTCCAGAAGAAGACGGGGATGACCCCGCATAAGTACAGGACAAAGCATTTCCGGACAAACTGGGAAGGCATGCATAACTAAGGAAGCACTGATTAATTCATTGCTTCCTTTTATCAGAATTCGTAACCTCAACAGGGCTGTCACATCAAAAAACTTAGTTTCTGTGACAGCCCCTCTCTGTTATGACATTACATATTCAATTTCTGTTTCTTCCGTCAGACAACCCTCCGGTATCCGGTCACTATCCATTTCGACCCCATTTACCAGCAGCCTCTTTAAACCACTTTCTGCGTGGTTTGGATTCTTAATTACGATATGCAGCTTCCTTCCACGGAACACCTTGTTGATTTCCACCTTGTCCCATTCCTTTGGAATTGCCGGAGCAATTTTAAGACCATCGAGATCCGGACGCATGCCTAAAATACCTTCCACACATCCCACCATAATGGTAGAGGCAGTTCCAGTCAGCCAGTGTACATGGGAACGTCCAAAGCATGGGCTGTGTTTTCCTTCCGTAAACTGTCCATAGCAGTATGGTTCCAGTACACGTACTTCCGCACGGTCATTCTGGGCAGATGGGGCATTTTCCATAAAGTACTGGAACGCCCTTTCTCCGTGGCCGCACAATGCTTCCGCCAGAATAATCCAGCCCTGGGACTGGGAGAAAATACCGGCGTTTTCTTTGGAACCTGCGTTATAAATCACCGCAAGTGCTCCATCAAAGGCCTCCTCATGGTATGGAGGGTCCATAAGAATCGCTCCATATTCTGTATTCAGCTTCTTGTACACGTTATCCAGGGCAATCTGTGCCTGTTCTTTGGACGCATAACCACTGATGACACTCCAGCTCTGCGGATTCAGCCACATATTTGCTTCTTTGTCCGTTCTTCCGCCAATCACTTCCCCTGCTTCTGTAAATCCACGTACAAACCTGTCTTCATTCCAGCAGTATTTCTCCAGAATCCCTGCAAGCTTTTTCTGCTCCACGTCCAGATAATCCGCATATTCCTTATCTTTTTTATACTCTGCAAACTGCTTTAAAATAGTAAACGCATAGTAAAACTGGAATGCTACAAAAGAGGACTCTCCACCCTTTCCAAGTCTCAGACAGTCATTCCAGTCCGCATACAGACCTGCCGGCATACCATGTGCACCCAGACGGTTCATGGAAAAAGCAATGGCACGTTTTAAATGCTCATATACCGTTCCCTCCTCCTTGTTGGCAAATGGAATCACTTCGTCTAAGAACGTAGTATTTCCGGTTTCTGCAATGTACTTGTATACGGTAGGGAATAACCACAGCGCATCATCCGCACGATATTCCGGATGTCCGGTTTCCTTCACATAGGAAGCGTCATCCGGGGTATCCTCATGTCCGGCATTGTGGGTAAATTTCACCAGTGGCAGTCCGCCTCCGTTGTCTACCTGTGCCGACAGCATAAACCGGATTTTTTCCACCGCCATCTGAGGAGCCAGATGAATGACACCCTGGATATCCTGTACGGTATCACGATATCCGTACCCATTTCTCAAACCACAATAGAAGAAGGAAGCAGCTCTGGACCAGATAAAGGTCATAAAGCAGTTATAGGCATTCCAGGTGTTAATCATGGTGTCAAATTCCCTGCTTGGTGTCTTTACCTGGAAATTGCCAAGCTTTTCTTCCCAGTAATGACGAAGCTCTTCCAGCTCCTTCTCACAGATTTCTGCCGGATTTTCATAAGCCTTCAGAATTTCCGCCGCTTCCTCATCATATTTCATACCAAGCACAAATGCCATGGTAATGCTCTGTCCAGGTTCTAAGGAAATGTTGGCAGCCAGCGCTCCGCAGCTATTTTTATTGTAGCTGCATTCATTCCCCAACGCACCAGCCTCTACCCCTGCCGGATTGCGGTAATCATGATATCTGCCGATAAATTTTTCCTTGTCTCCGCAGTAGGAAGCTACCTTCGCACCAGCCAGACCAAAGAACCGTTCTTCCACAATCTTGTTGTCTACCTTTTTGCCGGATTCAATGCTGTCCAGGTTTCCATGAATGAGCTGGCAGATTCGATTTTCCTTAAAACGAGTTCTCGTAATAAACTGGGAATACTGTAAATTCACCTGATCCTGCTCATAATTGCAGTGATTCGTAAACTCCGCATAACCTGTTACCATCAGGTTTCTTACAGTATCCGAGTTATTTGTCAATGTAATATTCCAGACCTCATAGGATTTATTTAACGGAACATAATACACCGTTTCCGAATGGATTCCATGATACTCTGCTAGCATCCGGGTATAGGACAGACCATGGCGGCATTCGTTCTTATATTCCTCCAGACTCTTGCCCACCGGCTGCCAGGAAGCAGACCAGAAATCCCCATCCTTATTATCCCGGATATAAATGTAACGACCAGGCTCATCAAACTGGTTAAACACATAACGTAAAATTCTTCCATTGGCACCAGATTTGGCAAAGCTGTAGCCTCCGGCATTGTTGGAAATCAGCGCACCATACTCCGGCGAACCTAAATAGTTCGCCCATGGAGCAGGGGTATCCGGTCTCGTAATTACGTACTCTCTTTTTTTATCATCAAAATAACCAAACTGCATTTTCTTTTTCCTTTCCTTCCTGCACTTTTCAGCTTAATTCCACTTCTATAACGTGATGTCCACCTGTCAGGGCATCCAAGGTATGGTAATCACAGACTGCCTGCAGCCCCCCTTCTACTGCAAGTTCTGTTCCATCCAGACATGCCTTTGTTATCTTATACTCGCCCCATTCCTTTCCGGATGGATTGTGATACGTTACGGTAAACTTCCTGTTTCTGAACCAGAGGGAAATACATGCCTTCCCATTTTCATCAAACTGCTGCTTCATCAGCTTTGGCTCCATCACCAGATTTCCCAGTTCACCGCGTACACCAAATACTTCCGTAACAACCGTCATCATGTACCAGCTGGCTGCTCCGGTCAGATACTGGTATTTTCCACGGCCCTTTCCGTCAAAGTATTCCGGAATGCCCGGATACATGCGGCTTGTCTCAAAATTAAGAGCAGTATCTGCCAGAGTCTGTAATGCTTTATAACCTTCTGTCACAAAGCCGTTCTTGTAAAGAGCATTAGCAAACATCACGGTCATGTGGGAGAACACGGCTCCGTTTTCCTTTTCGCCATAAGCAAAACCAAACATTCTGCCAAGGTCATACTTTTCTTCTTCAAAGTTCGTATTAATGCGGTAGCCGCCAATTTCCTTGTCGTATAAGTAACGGTCTGCGCTGGCACAAATCTGTTTTGTCTGCGCTGCCGATGCGGTGTTGCTCATAATGGCAAATACCTGTCCGGTCAGCATCATGCGCACCTGATCACCAAACACACCTTCCACTGCGTTTCCGTGGTTATCATAATAACCATTGAACCAGCCGTTTCCGTCCGGTGCAGCAATCCATTCCTTTTCCCGGATATGGTTCATCATCCAGTCTGCCTTTTCTTCCAGATTCTCTGCAAGAAGAAGTGCATCCACACTGACTTTTTCTCCACTTACTTCATGCCCTGTCTGTGCCACATACTCCGCAAGAACAGCATGCTTCTGTTCCACACTGTCATACATGGCAGTATCCCGGTTCAGCAGCAGCTGCAGTTCCTTTAACAGCTCCAGACTCTTTACGCCACGCTCCTTATGCAGTACACGGATGCAGGCAGCCAGCTGCTTTAAGTTTCCTGCATACGCACAGGTAAACGCAACACTTTCTCCACGTTCCTCTGCCATATCCAGGGCATCGTTCCAGTCTGCCCCACGGAGCCGGATAAAATTATGTTCCCCTGTTTCATAAAAGGAACAGAAATTCTGGAGAAGAATATGTTCTAACACGCTGCCCTGATAAATTGTGCCCTGTACTGTTTTCTGCAGCTTGCCATAAGCTTCGCTCCAGGCGTCATCCTTCTTTGTTCCTCTGGCACACTGACGGTCCTTGAAGTACGTTACCTCCTGTGTCAGCAAATCAATGTCTCCGGTCTGGTCCATATAGAATCTGGTTGTCAGAAACGGCCAGACACCATGATCCATCCACACACGGGTAATATTGTTTCTGTCGGCAATAAATTCGCCCTGCTTTTCACCGATAATGGTGGCATTGGTACCATCCATGCGGACGCCGCCGTAATTGTCCAGAATCATCTGCCGTACCCCGGAAGGATTCATCATCAGCAGTGCCAGGCAGTCCTGCCACAAATCTCTCCAGCCTCTGCCACCCTTGCCGTAATCATGGTGCGGCAGGAAGGAGCAGCCGTAAATTCTCCGCAGGAATGGCTGGAAGCTCACCCAGCGCATAAGGTTATCAAACGCTTCGCTGCCGGTATGATACGCAATGTTCACCTGCTCCTGCCAGTAGTTTTCTGTTCTCTTCTGCTCTTCTTCTACCTTTTTTGTGCTGTCCACCCTGCCAAGAATTGTTTCAATTTCTTCTTCCTGTTCCGTTGCTCCCAGCAGCACCGTATAAGCAGCAGTTTCCCCCGGTTTCAACGTCACGGTTTCAAAGCGGAGTCCTCCCACGGCTTCGGTTCCTTCTCTTGTCACGCCTGCTGCCACACCCGGAATGTCTTCTGCAACAGCCTGCGGATAAGTGTAGCTTCTTCCTTCTCCAAGATACTCTTCCACCGTCGGATAAAAGGCAACCGGATTTCTGCCTGTGCCATCCACGCCGCATACATAGTAAGTAAGCGTATTTTTCTGATGGCCTCTTTCGTCAAAAGAAAGGGTTGGTCTGACCAGAACACCGCTCTTAGTTGTTCTGATTCTATGTAACAGGGAAGTAACGTGTCGGTGATCCCTGATATTATCTGCGCTGCGGCCATACACCGGAACCGCTGCGATTGGAGTCACCTCCACAGCAGTCTCTCCATTATTTTTCAACCGCACATGCATAATCTCCGCATTGTGCTCCGGCATGGCAAAGTATGCTACCTCTGCTTCCATCTGGTACTTTTTTGATTTCCGGATGGTTTTCTGCCACATAAAGCCAGCAGTCAGTTCCACTTCATCCTCCGCATCTGTAAACCGGACATACTCTGCTTCTGCTGATGCACCGGTGACAGACCAGCAGCCCCTGTCCTTGATTCTGCACCAGAAATTTCTTGTGGAACGGTTATTATGCAGATTTTCACTGCTGACCGGCTCCATCAGAAAGGCATTCTGGTTTAACTTGCTGTCTCCGGCACCGTTTGGTGTTACTGCACTTTTTAATCCGGTCTCGCTTGCCACAGGAAAATATAAATAACTGTAGTGCTCCGGCTGCTTTAAGGAAAAGGTTCCCTTGTTATCTAAAAACTGTATTGTTTTCATGCTGGCGTCCTTTCTACTCCACTTCACAAAGAGTAATGTTATCAATAATAATTCTGTGCTGCGTTGTAATTACTTCATCCACCATTCCAAGACAGATACTTAAGAAAGCTTCTTCGTCTGTTGCTTCCTCCATGGTAAACGTAATGGTAAAGGTCTGGTATTCACTGTTCAGATTGAAATAACCATCCCCGGAATAGCAGGACCAGCCGCGGTCTTCCTGTCCCTGTAACAGGACACGCACCGTTCTGTCCAGGCTGGACTTTGCGGTAAAGGTCAGTGTATAGGTCCTGCCCTGTTCCAGTTTTACATTATTCTGCTTTACCTGAACCTTCCAGTCCTGGTCGGAAGTATTCTTCACTGTTACATCCAGGGCATTGTCTTCTGTCAGGCTGTCCACAACATAAACTGCGTCTGCGGAAGAATCCACATACCATTCATATCCGGAAAATCCGGCATTAAAAGAACCATTCAGAATCATTGCCGATTCTATCAGGCGTACTTCATCCAGATACAAGGTTCCGGCTTCCTTACCAATTACAAACGCAAAATCATTTGTTGTACTATCAGAGGTTGTAATGTTTAATGTATAACTGTTTTTTCCTGTTCCAACAGCCTGCTTAAATTCCATGCCGCCTGCCAGTATGGTAAGTTCCCGTTCCACATCAGACTCTGCTTCAAAGCTTAACATATAATTCTGTCCGGCGGTAATGGCAAGGCTGCTCTGTGCAACCACAACATTGTTCTCTCCGTCCGCATTCGCTCTCACTACCTTCAGTCTTCTGCCGTCAGCAAAATCCGTCACAGAAATTTCCGCCTCTTCCGTACCGCTTATCTCCCAGAAACCAAGATGTCCGTCTCCTTCCTGGAATTTTCCGTTGTAAATGTAGTTTCCGTCTGCCAGAATGGTCTTTTCCTCCGTCTCCTCTCCGGTTGCCTCAGAAAGTTTCTTTACGGATACATTTGTTAAATAAATGGTTCCCACAGAGCCTGCCGCTCCCATGTTGAATTCCAGACGTCCATTACCATCCGACGCGTCTTTCATCTTTACCTGATAGGTATAGGTCTGTGGTTCTGTTCCCAGCTCCACGGTAGTGGTTGGGAAATATTCTATCCAGTTCCGGTCCGGTGCCTTAATGGCCAGATGGAAAGTTCTGTTCTCGGACGCATAGGCTTCAAAGCTTATTTCATAGGTGGAACCTTTCTCTAACGGAATGTTTGGCTGTACCAGCTGGACACTGTAATCCACAAGCCCTTCTGCGGTGCTTTCAATGGTCAGCATATTGTCTTTGATAACCGCTTCACCCTTTCCATCCTGTGCCGTAAGGAACTTCCAGCCCTTACCGTCATTTAATTTTTCTTCTTCTGCAAAGGTTCCGTTTGTTACATAATTTCCATCTGCATCCGGTTCTCTTAATACCACTTCTTCCACCGGACGGGTGACATTTTCATCATAGCTGTCCTTCTGGTAAACCCGGACATACTCTACAATATAAGGATTATTGTCAAAGCTTGTACTTTCATCCGGGTAACCAACCCAGGAACCGCCTACTGCCAGATTTAAAATAATATAAAATGGCTGGTCAAATGGAGCAGGGTAAGTCAGTGTTCCCTGTCCAACCGTTGTGGAATACCAGTCACTTTCCTCATGATACTGAATCCCATCCACATACCACTTAATACTGCCTGGTTCCCATTCACAGGTGAAGGTGTGAAAGTCCGAAGTAAAATTTTCAATGGTGCTTAAGTTATAGGTTCCCTGACTCTGGTTGTGCGGATTCCCATAATGAATCGTGCCATGCACTGCCTTTGGCTTGTCACCCAGCACCTCCATAATGTCAATTTCGCCACATCTTGGCCACTGGCCGTAAATATTTTCATCCGTTGCCATCAGCCAGAATGCCGGCAGATACCCCTTTCCTAACGGAACCTTGGCAGAAACTTCAAACATACCGTAGGTAAAGTCCTGCTTGTTCTGGGTGCTGATTCTTCCGGAGGTGTAGCTGCAGCTTCCGTCTTCGTTCTGCTTCTTCACTGGGTAAATATATAATTTTCCATCCTTTACCTGAATGTTCTCTTCGGAGTCTACATACGCCTGCCACTCCTCATTTACCCAGCCAGGCTCATGGGTTTCCACGTTCCAGTCTTCCCGGTTTAAGGAATCTCCATCAAAATTGTCTTCCCAGACCAGCGTGTAACCGTCCAGATTTATGTCATTTCTCTTCATTTCTTGTTCTGTCATAGTTTCCGTATCCTTTCCTGTATTTTCCCCCTCCTGCTTCACATCCTGACTGCCCTGCTCTCCGGACACTGTTCCAGTTGTTTTTTCTGCTGTCTGGTTTTCTGCTGCCTGGTTTTGTGTTGTCTGCTGTTCTGCTTCTTTGATTCCGGCATTCTGCTCTGGTGTGGAACAAGCCGCAAAGAAACAGGAAAAACACATGGCTGCAAGTGTCATTTTCCATCCTTTTCTCATCATAGTCCCTCCTGCTATAATAATTGTGACTTGAATATACTATATTTTCTTTTTCCTATATATCAGATTCATGCTGGAAATATCAAATTCAGACACTGATTATACTTCTTCTGATTAATAAAAAAGAACTGCTGTATATCCTGCATTTTCAACAGCCGGTATACAACAGTCCAACTTTACTCAGACTCTTTAATTTCCTCTTCTTCCTCCATAAACGAACTCATAAATACAATCAGGCAGAATACACTGGTCAGGGCAATCACCACCGCCATACCACGGCTCACAACATGCTGCGGTATAATATCCCCACAGCCAATCTCGGTAAAATGCAGCACCGTGTAATACAGTAAATCCAAGTCCGTCACATACGCTCCTGTCCCTTGTGTATCATAGGAAAACGCATACGCTCCCGGAATCCATGTCCTGACACACAACACACCAAAATACAGGTGCAGCAGTACCAGTCCCAGGGCCAGTATGGTTCCCAGAGCCTCCTGCTTCATTTTTAGCGTTTTGCTCCCCGTCTTTGGCACAAAAACCTGATTTTTCCGAAGCAGTCCCAGCAGAATCCGGATACTGCCAACATAGGTCCACGTCAACGGAAACAACATAAGCCAGGCGTAGCTGCCTAACCGCCAGCCTCCAAACAGATACGTCACCCCATAACAAAAGATAACTATATAATACCGCCGGATTTCATTCATAAAAAAACTCTCCACTTCTGCACAACTTTTTTTCTTAGAGCGTGTTTGAAAATTGCTTTCTGCAGGATGTGCGTCCCAGTTAGTGGGAGATTTGGGGCAAATAAGGGCGGCGTAGTGGCGCTACGCCAACCGAATTTGGCTCAAATATACCGCAAAGTGGGGCGTGCAGATTGCAGGAATGAATTTTCAAACACGCTCTAGTATGTGTAGAAAATGGAGAGTTATGTTACTCTGCTACCAGCTCTCTCACTGCCACTCTTTTAATTTTTGAAGAAGCCAGATAAGCAAATACAAAGAAGCTCAGTCCAATGGCTGCCGTTGGCAACAGTACTGTCATTGCATTAAACTCCAGTACTACCTTCGTCAGTCCGATCAGACTTAATACTGCATTCAGTAAATCATCAGAAAACAGAATACTGAGTCCCATGCCAAATACTGCTCCCACAAGGGAAACAAAGAAAAAACGCAGAGCAAAGCCCAGACGGAGCTTTCCAGACGTAAACCCGATGGCCTTATAAATTCCAATGTCCCTGCGCTCCTGCACAAAGCTCCTGGTGCACACCATCCGGACTACCACAAAGGCAAACAGAATGGAAAACGTGTAAATAAAACTCTGTAGTGCGTGGACAATTTCATCATAACCTCCCAGCATACTGCTGTCCTCATTATCATACACATGGACCCCCAGAATATCCTTATAGGCTGCCACTACCGCCTCACCTATCTCTTCTTTCTTTTCCTTGTCCTCAATCACAAAATACATCGGTGCATACTGGATGTCCTCAATTTCCACCAGCTCCGCTCCTTCACCGTTGATGGCGAAAGTCATGCCGCTGTCACTGCCGGACTGAAAAATACCAGAAACAATAAACTGTGCTTCCTTGTCTCCATTTGCCACTACTACGCTGTCTCCCATACCGATTTCCAACGCTTCTGCCACCATATCAGTTATCAGAAGCTCATTCTCATAGAGGGGTGCCCTGCCTTTTAAAATTCCCCGAATGCTTTCCGGATACAGATAACAGAGGCACAGCAGATTTTCCCCATTTAAGGAAACATATTTGGCAAACTCTGTATTTTTATAGGTTACTTCGGTATAGGATTCCACCAGCTCCGCCGCTTTCGGACGATAGTCCTCCTCCACCTTTTCCAGATAATGCACTTCCAGGTCAGGCAGAATCAGTCCCATGGCTGCCAGTGCTTCTCTGGAAGCCAGCAGGTTTCCAATGAGATTCACCGTAATCATAAAAAAGGTCAGAATTGCCACAATGCACAGTGTGCCAAAGTACCTCTTTTTACCGGAAGTAAACTGCCGCAGCGCCAGACTGGCTGATAACCCTTTCTTTGTCACAGGAGCCTGCAACCAGCTGTCAAAGTAAATCTCCTCCCTGCCACCGGAAATGGCCCGGACCGGAGAGATGGCTGCCACCTTTCTTGTTTTCACCATAATCATGAGAAAAGAAACCGTCAGAAGCACCAGAGTACAGACCGCCCATTTTCCAACAGAAACTCCCCGGTCAGGTAGTACTGCTGTCATGGTCTGACACAATGCACTGATTTCCCTCTCAATTGGAACTGCCACCAGACTGCCTGCTGCCAGACCAATCAGTTCCGCCAGCATATACTGAAGCAGAAACACCAGCCGGATTTTATTCTTGTCAAAGCCCTGGGATTTTAATACTCCAAGCGTCACATACTCCAGTTCAATTTCCGTACCAATGCTGTGGCTCATGACAATCAGTACAATCACAAATAAAAATACCACAAACACCAGAATAACCTTGATAATCATTTCCGGCAGCAGTGTGCTGTACCGAAGTGACTGGTCGCTGGTTAATGCTCCAAGGGCCCGGCTCACCAGCCCGGTTTCCAGATTCAGCAGCCGCTGAAATCTGGTGGCAGAAAGCTCTGTCTTCTCTTTCTGATGTACCCGGACTATCGTGATATCCACAGTAATCCCTTCCGCCTCCTGTGGAATACACTCTTCATAAATCGCCTCAAAATCTTCCTGGCTGATAAAAGCCTGCTTCCAGCCAATCAGGGAACTTCCCTGGGAAGGCTCCTGTACAAAGCCTTTGATGCGGAATTCCTTTTGCACTCCACATCCAAAGCGGATAGTGACGGCAGCTCCCACGTTACAGTCCAAATCCGACTTAAGACCCAGAGGAAGATAAATCTCCCCAGGGGAGAGAGCAGGAATTTCCTCCTCAAACCCATCCGCCGCTTCATTAAACATACGGATTCCATCGTGCAGCTTCAGTAGAAACACATCATTTCCATCGGTTATTTCTCCGTGGGATATCCCGCCGCCTACAACTGCTTTCTGATACCACACACTTTCCACCAGTGTGCTGTTTTCCACGCTGTGTTTCAGTTCCTCCGTCAGATTCCCGGTTTTCATAATCACTGTGGTATCCCCATAGTCTGCGTACTCCATGGCTTCTTCAAAACCCTTGCTGTAGTTATCCCGCACACTGAACATAGAAGTCATGGTTGCCGCAATAATTGTCATTAACAGTACAATGCTGAAAAAGGTTCCCCGTTTACTGCGAATGTTTGCTTTTACTATCGTTAAAATATCCATATTTCACACTTTTCCTTCCAGACTTCTGTCCTCTTCCCTGCGCACGCCATATAATGACAGCGCAGTTCTGTTTTTACCATTTCATAGAGGACAGCCATGCATTTACCTGTGCCTCCCTGCTCTTTTCCGCTTCTTCCCTGTATGGCGGCAGCGTCAGTTCCCCAACAATGGCTCCATCCTCCAGATACAGTACTCTGGTTGCCCGGAGAGCCGCCCTCATATCATGGGTAACCATTAAAATGCTCTGTCCCTGTTCATTCAGACCACTCAGCAGGTTCAGAACTTCTGTGGTATTCCTGCGGTTCAGCGCCCCGGTTGGTTCGTCTGCAAACAACACTTTGGGACTGTTAATCACTGCTCTGGCAATGGCACACCGCTGCTGTTCACCACCGGACACCTGGGAAGGCAGATGGTTCTTAATATGCGCTATTCCCATCTGTTCTAATAACCTTCCTGCCCGTTCCTTTACTTCTGTAGCCGACTTCTCCTTATTCAGATAACCCGGTACTGCAATATTTTCAAACAGGCTTAAGTTGCTCACCAAATGCATCTGCTGGAATATAAATCCAAAATCTGTATGACGAAGTTTTGACAACCCCTTTTCCTTCATGGAAACAAGGTTTTCTCCTTCATAAAGCACCTGTCCGGCAGTCGCCCGGTCCATGCCGCTGAGGGCATACAACAGTGTGGATTTTCCAGAGCCGGAGGCTCCCATAATCACCGTAAAATCTCCCTCGTATAACTCAAAATCCACATGGGAGAGAATATGTACCTGTCCGCCATTATGGGCAAAGCTTTTGCAGAGCCCTCTGGCAGATAATATTGTGTTCTTCATCCTGTTTCCCTTTCTGCTCTTTTATTCGAAAATATACTGTATTCCTATATTCGCCGTACTTGTAAAACCAGCCTTGGAAAATGTCTTTTTATCGCTGACGCAATAGACATAATCCCCATTAATTGCCATGATATAATAATCACTATAGGTTTCCTGATAATACTGAAACACCGTCTGTAACTCATCACCGGTCAGACCGTAAACAATGTCAATAAAACGGGCACCTTTTTCTGCCAGGACCCGTTCTGCCGTATCCGTCGAAACTTCCGGCACCTCCGGTTCGCTGATTTCATAGTCTGCCTCTGTCAGTGCAGCAACCAGAGTTTCTTTTGAGGGCACAATATTGTCCGGATTGAGCGATTCCAGTATATCCTCCGGCTTTGATTTTCCACAACCAATAACTCCCAGAATCCCCACCATACAGCACATCACTATAATACACTTTTTCAGCTTATTTTTACTCATCTGCAATTCCTCCCATTCTCTCTGACAACATTTTGTCCTGTGCCGGACAATTACTACTCTTCCAGCTTAAAGCTCATCCTGGACTTTTTTCCACCTTTTACTTCCACTACAATTTTAATCTCCTCATCCTTATAACCCGCCAGACTCAGTTCCGTACCCTCCAACGGAAGCTCTATGGAAGTATCCTCTAGTTCCACCCATACCTTTAGTTCCTTCGCTTCCGACTCAATACTGTACTTCAGAACCGTTTCTTCTTCCTGAAATAAAGTTTCTGCAGCTCTTCCTTCCATGGTATACCAGCTGATGTTCCAGGTGGTATCCGTTGCTAAGTCTATTACTCCAATCCCTGCATAAGCAGAACCATCCAGAGCACATCCGGTAAGAAGTGAAAAAAGCACCGTCAGTATAAGAACTGCTGTTATTTTTCGTTTCATGGAAAACTCCTTTCCTTATTTGATGGGAACAGTGTAACAGAAAAGTTATTAAGAAATCTTTAAGAAAATAACAAATAAGGAGCTGCCACGCTTCCAACCGTTCCTGCGGCAACCCCTCCCCTTACATTTTCACTTTCCCACTCTCTGGCAGGGAAACTTCCAACATCGGAAATTCCAGCACAACCTCCAGTCCCGGCTCCAGATTTTTCAGACGCATGGCTCCCTGCATTTGTTTCGTAATATAACTTACAATGTAAAGCCCCAGACCGGACCCCTGTTCTTTTCCACAATTTTTTCCACGGTAAAATTTATCGCAGATAAACGGCAGATCCTCATCAGGAATGCCGGGACCATAATCCCTCACCCGGAGTTCTGCCATTCCTTCCCGGACACTTAAGGACAGTTCGATTTGGGATCTGGCATATTTTCTCGCATTGTTTACGAGGTTTTCAATTATCTGCAATAAACGGTTTCCATCCGCCAGAAGAAACATCTCTCCCTCCGGCTTCTTTATTGTCACATCCTGTTGATTTGCCGTCAGTTCTTCCACTGCCTGCGTTAGAAAACTGCACAGCTCCACCTTCTCCGGATTGATTTTCAGCTTGTCCAGATCTGATAAAGAATGCAGGAATAAATCATTGGTCAGTCTGGAAACTTCATCGCACTTTTTCATGATTACATTCAGATACTTCTGACGTTTCTCCGGTGTACTGTCCAGGTTTGCCTCCAGCCCTTCCGTATAAGCACGGATGGAAGCAATCGGAGTTTTAATATCATGGGACAAAGTTGCAATAACCGTTTTGTTATTTTCCACTGCCTCCTTCTCGCAGGAGCGTGCCTTGGTAATCTCCCGGCGCATACTGTCAAAGGCCCAGGTAAATGCGCCAAAATAATTGGACCGTTCATATTGCAGCGGCACATCCAGATTGCCCTGGGCAACCTGTTCTGCAAACTGCTTCATTCTGGAAAAAGGACGGAGAATGGCAAAATACACATAGCCAAACAAAAGTAATACAAACACCACACAAAGGCCGCCAAACAGCCAGAGACTGCCACTTCCCCCGGAAACCCTCTGTGCATTTTTTATGGACTCCCTGAGTTCCACAGACTTCAGGGACAACTGCTCCCATTCGCCCTGCCGTGCCAGCTGTTCCAGTTCATTGATGGCAACCAGCTGCTCCGCCTGTGTGTCAGCAGACCGGGTCTGTTTCCCTAAAACTGATACACCTGCTGCAAGTCCTAAAAATACAAGCAGGAAGCATACTACTACTCTGCCCAGCTTTCGCTCGATGCTGTCATTCATACTTTTCTCCTTCCTGCTTTGTCTCCGGCACTTCCAACAGATATCCCACCTTAAAAACCGTCTTGAGGTATACCGGTTTTGCCGGGTTCTCTTCCAGCTTTTCCCTAAGCCACCGTATATGTACTGCCAGCGTGGACGGTTCCACCATGGAAAAGGCTCCCCATACCTCCGACAGCAGTTTTTCTTTCGGAACTGCTGTATTGCGATGTTCACACAGGTATGCCAGCAGGTCAAACTCCCGCAGGGACAGGGAAACTGCTTCTCCGGCTCTGGTTACCGTCCGTGCCGTCAGATTCACCGTCACATCCCCAAAGTTCACCTTGCGTTCTTCCTCTGTAAACCCATACGTCCGCCGCATCAGGGCATTTACCCTTGCCAGCAGTTCCTTCATGGAATATGGTTTTGGCAGATAATCGTCGCCACCAATATCAAAACCGGTAATCCGGTCGGTTTCGCTCGTTCTGGCACTGGCAAAAATTACTGGAACCGTGGACACCCGGCGCAGTTCCTGACACAGTTCAAACCCAGTGGCATCCGGCAGATTGATGTCCAGCAGAATCAGATGATATCTATGCCCTGACAGCAGGGACAGTGCCGTTTCACCATCTGCGGCACTGGTCACCTGGTATCCATAGCTTTCCAGCATTTCACTGATAATAAAAGATAAATCTTCGTCATCATCCACTATTAAAATATGCTTCTCACTCATTGTCTTCTCCGCTAAAAATAAACCGTCTTCTGATTTTCCTATATACTATGCTGCCGCCATACACCTAGTTCTTTTTTTCCGGAAGGATAAAAACAAATACCAGCGAACTAAGCAGCAGCATAAACGGATAAATCAGATTTGGTATCACTTCAAAAGCACTGACCATGCAGCCCAGCTCCGCTGCCGCTGACACTGCCACCAGCATCTGGGCACCATACGGGAGGATTCCCTGAAAAATGCAGGAAAAGGTATCCAGAATCGATGCAGCTTTTCTTGGGGAAATGTCGTAGGTCTGGCTCATTTCCTTCGCAATTGGATTCGCCATCACAATGGCTACTGTATTATTTGCCGTTGCTATGTCCATGGCTCCAACCAGCAGACCCATGCCAAGCTTACCACCCTTCTGTCCCTTAAACAGTTTCTTAATCAACTGCAGCAGGGCTTCAAAACCACCATACTCTGCAATCAGGGCACAGATGGCAGATACCAGTACCGCTACCATGGAAGTTTCAAACATGCCACTGACACCGGAACCCATGCTGGCAAGCAATGCCGTGGCTTCCGTTGCACCGGTTGCCAGCATAATCATGGAACCGCTGACAATGCCAATCATCAGAACAAGAAACACGTTAATTCCTGCAATACCGCCAAGCAGTACCAGAAGATACGGAATAATCCGCACCAGATTATAATCTCCCAGCACTGGTTCACCAACATCTGCTCCCACGGTCAGCAAAGCAATCACCACCAGACTTGCCAGCGCCGCAGGCAGGGCAATTCCAAAATTTTCCCGGAACTTGTCCTTCATGGCACAGCCTTGTCCGTTACACGCCGCAATGGTCGTATCCGAAATAAAGGACAGGTTATCACCAAACATGGCACCACCCACTACGGAACCAATACAAACCGGTGCTCCAAAACCGGAGCTCTGGGCTATTGCCACGGCAATCGGCACCAGCAGGGTAATCGTTCCCACGGAAGTTCCCATGGCAAGGGAAACAAAGGCGCTCACCACAAACAGCACCAGCACGGAAAACTGGGCCGGAATAAAGGACAATACAAAGTAAGCCACACTTTCAGCGCTGCTTCTTCCAACCACACCGACAAACATCCCCGCCAGAATAAAAATCAGCACCATGGTTATGATGTTTTTATCGCCGACTCCCTTTGCCATGACCTCCAGTTTCTTGTCCAGGGACAGCGCCCGGTTCTGGACACAGGCCACCCCAAGGGCAATCATAAAAATCACCACAATCGGGATATTGTAAAATCCCATGGAAACCTCTAACACATACTCAAATAAAATGCCAAGTCCTAAATAAAGCACCAGAAATACCCCGATGGGAAGCAGTGCTTTATAATTTGCTTTTTTCATACTCTTTTCCACCTGAACTCATTTCTTCTTTCTTTTCTTTATAAATAGCAAAGCAACCAGTAGCAGTACAATTACAATTACGCCAAACACAATGACCGCCGGAGAAATTAAGACCGCTTCCTGCTCCTCCTGCAAAACTTCCTCCCCAGCTGCACTGTCATCCTCCATACCATCCGCCGGATTCTGTACGGGTTCGTTTTCTGCCCTGTGTTCTGTCCGCTTTACTACAAGAATATAATCCAGAGCTTCCACCGTTCCTGTATACAGATTATCCTCCGCCGTCATGGGCAGTTCTTCCAGCGCACCATTCACATGGGTATAAAAAGCAAACTCCCCTTCTGCCTGCATAAGCTCCACAGACATTGGCAGCGTCAGCGTATATGCCGTTTTCGGTACCGCTTCATTGGTCATTTTATATACTATCATCGTGTCATTTGCGCCCAGGCCAAGCTCCGTCCGGAACATGTTATATATCACATCTTCTGTGGATAATTTATCTGCTTTCAACTCAGGAGAGGTTCTGTTCGTGGACGCATACCGGGCTGTCGCATAAATTCCCGTTGCCGCATCCACCACCGTCAGCCAGCCCTTGACTGAGCTTTCTCCCGGAGAACCATTTCCCAGCGTCAGCAGATTACATCCCGCACCACACACCGTTGCATCCACACCGTCTACCTGATGTGCCACACCCACCGCACGCAGTGCAATAATTTCTGCCAGATTCGGAAGCCCACGTTTCACTCCCTGGGGCTGGATAATCTCATTCATATAATACACATTATCTGCTAACTTCTCTGTGGCTGCCGCAGTCACCTCTTCCTCCATGCGCTCCACAAAAGAATAGAAAAATCCAGGTTCATAGGTTTTTCCCGTAGATTCCACCATACCGCCAAGGGCTGCCACTTTGGAGCATTCCTTCATATAGTCGTGATACTGTTTCATCAATGCTTCATTCTGGTAAATCACGTGAAACAGCGGAAACTGCTGATAGGTTTCTTTCGAAATCAGTTCCTCCTGGTTCTGTTCCCAGAAGTTCAGGCGGTACATGACATCAATGTCATAGTTTGCCGTTGTTTCTGCTGTACTCGGATAATAACATCCAAAACTTAAATCATAATCCCATGGCACCAGCAGGGCCCGGCCGTTCTGGTCCACATACAGACCAAAATTCTTCTGTCCCACAAACATATTGTCCATCTGGCACAGCCAGCTGTGTACCGCAAAATATTTCACCACTTCATCCGTATCCAGTACCTGGTTTAATAACTGAAGATATTCCTCACTGTTCACATCCAGTTCATTTCCTTCAAAATCCGTGCCTTCACTCAGACAGTTCAGACGTCGCACCCATTCTGTCACCACAGGAATCATATCCTCTACGTCTTTTAATGTATCTTCGTCCTGTTCCCACAACGGCGAAGGATCTTCTGCAATGGCTTCATACAGGAAGTTTGTTCCTTCCGGCTTGCACAAATACCTGCTCAGTTCGTCCTTGTCCACGCCGTAGTAGCGTTCCAGAATCGAGTGGTCCATCGCCTCCACCATGGCATATACCCCATAGTAATTTCCATTGATATAGAGTTTCGCCAGACCATACTGCGGTGTTGGCAGCCCCATTTCATCCAGAAGTTTTAAGGCAAAGAACTCTTTCATCATGGTTTTATCAAAGAAAAAATTATTAAAACTGATTTTGTCACAGCCAAAGAAATTCTGCTTTTCCCCATACTCCTTTTTCTTAATATACTTACCAAAATTAATGGTAAAAGAAAACCGGTCACTGCCCTCATTCTCCGTTACGGAATGTTCCAATGTAAAACTTCCCTTGGTTTTCAGTCCGCAGTACCCTAATGTTACATCTCCGATTGTCACGCTGTTTGTCATGACATACGGCTCCTCCAGGGCGTTCTGTAATAAGTAATTCAGATTATTTTCTTCTATTTCAATGGACACCGTCTGAATTGTGTCCTCCAGAAAGTATGCCCTATACGTGCCATTCTCTGCCTCTCCCTGGGTTTCCCTGTTCACTACATAATCTTTGGGAGGCTCATTATTAACCATATCCTCCGTAATCCATTCATCAGCAGTTCCATGGGTGATACGGCGTTCTTCCTGTACCGCTTCTGTCTGCTCCGGCAGATTTTCCATTTCTTCCGCATAACCGCACACCGGTGTCCCCAGTGGACCAAATGCCGTCATTACAAGAACTGCTGCCAGACCCTTCGCCAGGAAACGGCGTTTCCATCCGTATAAAAAAATACCTTTGACATCTTCTTTCTTTTTTCTCCCAAACATGGTTTCTTTCACTCCTTTGGTATTTTTTTCTTTACATCATTTTCATACTTTCCCGGATTGCCCGGTAATCCATCGGCAGTCCTTCTCTCCCCAGGACTGCCTTTCTATAATCCTGCACATCCTCAAGCTTCCGTGGAAATGCCATTCCGCCATACAACAGTTTTGTGCAGTGAATATCTGAACCTCCGGTACACGGAAGATTGTGCTTTTTGGCATACTCCATCGCCTGCACATCAAACATGGAAACACCATCTTCCCGCAGACTCCTGCCAAAATGGGAAGCATTTCTGACCTCTACACCATCCACAGCATTCGGGAACAGCCGGATCTCCGGAATATACGATGCTTCCCGGTATGGGTGTGCCTGAATCACCATGCCTCCTGCCTGATGAACCAGTTCATACTGCTCCTCTATCGTAACCTCCCTCAGTTCCGGATGTTTTACCAGCCATTCTTTGCCCAGACCATACACCAAAAAATCCGTTCCCTGATAAGACTCTTCCCAGCCGAAGAACACCTGAAGTCCAAGTTTATCCCCGGCCTTTTTTGCATTTTCGTATCCTCTGCAATAAGCCTCTACCCAGTCTTCCCAGGAACAGTTCCGGTCTACCGCCGTATTTCCCCTGTAAAAATGATCCGTTACCATAATTCCGGTATATCCGGCTTCTTTGTATACCTTCACCAGTTCTTCCGCAGTATCGCGTGCACAGGCACTTCCCTCTTTTGTATGAAGATGGGTTTCATAAAGATATGGGAACCCCTGATTAAATTCTGTCAGATTCATTGATTTTCACTACCTTCATATTGTCTTTTTGTCCATTTTATCATAAATAAACAGGAAAAGAAAGTAACAGTTCAGCCCAGCCATAAACACTTGCTGTTTATGGCGTGTGACCAAAAGGGAAGTGTGAGCAGCCCCATCGACAAAGTCGATTTTTAATAGGCTGCGAATCGTAACTATGAAGCAAGGCTGAATAGTTACAAAAGAAAGCCTGAAACGGGCATGGACCACGGCAGCCCATAAAGCCACCGTGGTCCATCCACATACTTTTCGTTATTGGAACGATATTATAAACTCTCTTTTTCTTTTAACCTGCAATTTTTCTTTACTTCAGCCACAAATATCCTGAAATACTTCCTGACAGTTATCCTCATGGAAATCATCCCGGTGACTGCCCGGTTCCCGCCAGCACTGCTCCGTCCATCTCACCCGGATGGATAATCAGGAAAGAACGTGCAATAAAGGAACCGAGGGACAGTCCCAGTAATATATATGGAAGATTGGGATAATGGCGTTTATTAATTTCAGACAGGTATCTATATACTCCTGTACCCGATGCCAGCTCTCTTTTGATCCGAAGTACATCGGTTTGGCTCCTTCAGCAATAGAAGTGCCGTGTCCTAAATGATCATTACCAACTACAACAAAACCCTGTCTGGTGAAATACTCTGCTAATTCCTCATAACGCAGCATATGCTCCGTTACACCATGGGAAATCTGAAGTACCTCCTTTGGAGCACCCTCCGGCTGCCACTCCACTGCATGTATCTTTGTTTTTTATCAGCGGAAGAAAAATAAAATTCGTTTCTGGTCATAGAATCCTGCCTTTCTTCCTGTAACGCAAAAAAAGCATCATCCAAATAGGACAATGCTCCGCATCTCGTACTTTGTACATTTCGTGCAACTGGCTGCCATTTTACAGGCCCTTTAGCTTTGCGTCACAGTTTTTCAACTGCTTTGCCCTATATATGCGTTTATTATACTATATTTTATTTTATTCGTCAATCTATTTTTTTAGAAAGTACCGAATTACGAATTTTCAGTAGAAATTGCCGCTTCGATGCACAAATCCGGCGTAGAAAACGCTTTCGCCAGCATTTCCTTAACTTTTGCCCTATTTCCCTTCGTGAAGTTTGAACTGACTTACCAGACCATCCAATACCGCTGCTCTTGCTGCCAGTTCCTCTCCAATAGCGGAACATTCTTCGGAAGCTGCCGCATTCTGCTGTGTTACCAGGGTAATCTGGTCAATTCCCTGCTCTACCTGCTGCAAAGCAAGATATTGTCCCTTGGAGACTTCACTGTTGGATTTTGCAGCTCCGGCAAAAGATTCCAGTTCCTTGATAATACGTTCAAAGCCAACTGCTGTTTTTTCCGTAATCTTGTTTCCTTTTTCAATTTCTTCTACTGTTTTTCCAATCAGTTCCTTGGTATTTACCACTGCACGGGCACTATCTGTTGCCAGCTTTCCAATCTGATCTGCTACCACTGCAAAGCCTCTGCCCGCATCACCGGCTCTGGCTGCCTCAATGGAAGCATTTAAGGATAACAGGCTGGTCTGGGAGGCAATGGCTTCAATCGAAGTAACAATCGCTTCAATTTCCCCGGAAATTTCCTTAATACGAATCATTTCCTCCTGCAGTTCCTGCATCTGCATTCTCTCTTCCTGTGCATTTTCCACAGACTGTAAAATACCGTTATACGCATTTTCCGCTTCTCTTGCCGTATCCTCCGCCATGCTGCTGACTGTTACAATCGTTGCTGTCAGTTCCTCTACTGCACTGGCCTGCTCACTGGTACCGGAAGCCAGTTCACTGGCCGCCCCGGCCACCTCCCCTGCACCATGGTCTACCTGCTCCGAAGTTTCCTTCAACTGTCTTAATGTATCATTAAACTCTTTTAAAATCAACATAAAGGAATTCTTGATACTTGCAAAATCTCCAAGGAAATCCGTAATCTCATTAAAGTCCCTTGTCAGGTCTCCCTTAGCCACCTGGGCAAAGTTCTCATCAATTTCTTTTACATAACCATCCAAAATATTGATGGACTCTCTCATGGATGTTGCCAGCACACCAAGTTCGTCCTCCGATTCATAGGTAATGGCATTTCCCTGGGATAAATCCCCCACACGCAGCTGCCTGGCTGCCGCTTCAATCTGTGCAATCGGCTCTGTAATTCCAACTGTTACTTTTCTGGTCAGTAATACTGCAATTGCCGTAATCACTATCAGAAGAACAATACCAATAATAATCAGAACCATTGCCAGTGTCGTGGAAGATTTTTCATAATCTGCTGCTACATTCATGATGGAAATTTCCAGTTCTTCAATCATGCTCTTTACTTCATCCACCGCCGGCTTATAATATGTATTGTTATATTCTCTGGCCGCCTCAAAATCTCCGGATTTTATTAAACGAAGTACCTCGATACGATATCCGGTTACTTCTTCCACTAACTTTTTGTTAACAGCCTCCAGTTTATCCATATTTTCCTGGGTCAGCAGTGTTTCTTTCAGTTTTGCATACGCTTCATCCATAATTGCAAGATTATTACTGATGGTTGTTTCCAGCTGCGGATACATTTCATCCAGGTTTTCCACACCCTCTGCCATCATCCGGTTCACAGCTCTCTGAATATCCAGCTGCGGATAATACAGTTCCGCACTGTAATGAATGTTCATGGTAGGTCCTTCGTACATCTTTACCAATCTGCCTTCAATCATCTTCATACCAATCAGCAAAGTTACAATCAGAACAAAAGTTGTTACAATAATCAGTCCAAAAGAGCCCACTAACTTTTTCTTAATCGGCCAGTTCTTAAATGCTTCGTTCCATGTTTTCTTTTCCATAGATGCTTCTCCTATTACATTAAATTCCAGGCATAAAGCAAAAGAATACACTGACTTAACGAACTTGAGGTTCTGGACTGTTTCCCAATCCATCAAAAAAAAGCATCGCCATAAAATCAGGGCAATGCTTCTTAGTTACTCTTTACGTGCAGCTGGCTGCCATTTTACAGGCCCTGTAGCTTTGCGTCACAGCTTTTCAACTGCTTTGCCCAGTAGGTATTTTAGCACTTTTTACCGTTTTGTCAATCAGTTTTTGCTTTTTTCTGCATTTTCACAAAATTATATATTTTCACAAAAAAAAGTTTGTGCATTTTTGTAATATAATATCTTAAGACGTGCCTTCAAAGCAGAAGAAGCAGCAGGACCTAAAAAATAGGATATTATTTAAGAGGTTGACACATAAATTTATTTAGCCTATTTTCCTTACCCCTTTGACATAACATACCAGAAACATTACATTTATTATAAACAAACCAATCAATACCGGAGTATACGCAGCTATATTTATAAAAATATTAATTAGTACCGTCAGACATAACAATACCTGAAGCACGGTTGTTATCACTGTAAATACCTTCCCGGTCCTCAGCTTCCAGCGCCTTTCTTCTCCCGTCTGAAACAGCAGTGCCAACAGCTGCGACACCGACATTCCTGCAAGAAGCAGAAACGGTACTGCTATAATCATGGAAAAATAATACGCTGTAAGAATAACATCTGATGTAATGGCAATCGTACCAAATATTCCTAAGAATTCTCCAACGCCCGGATTATTACCACTTCTCTCCGCCATATCTCCCATGGCCTTTGTTGCTTCAAAAGAATCATTAAAATTTAACGATGCAAAGCAAAGCGACAAAGTAACCACTGCCACCAGAATAGTCATAATCAATAATTTTCCAAACAGTTTTCTCATGTTTTCCATCTTCCCTCATTTATTAAATTTATTCCGCTATCTCTATGCTGTCCATATCATTCAGTTTCTCCGCCAATGCGGTCTGATTCGCCGGTGACAGGGACACCTCCGGCTCATCCAGCAGATACAGGGCATCCGGTTCTATATAATCTTCCAGCAGCTACAGTGTCGTTTCTCCGTTGGAATATTTCTCCTGGGCAAATTTCAACCGGTCCAGCTGCTGTTCCATCTGCCCGGACAACCGGAGTGCGGGTATATATTTGGATTTTGTACATTTTTGTCTGAAAACGAAAAACTGCTTAAATATATCATGGGACACCTTCTTTTCTTATTTTCTGTCATTCCAATTATACAACACAAACCGTTTCAGAACAAGCGTTCTTTTTCTGTTATAATAAAGTGCCTGTACCTTTCTCTTTCCATACTTTAAATCAGGCTATGAAACGTTGCGGTACAGGCACTTTATATTATTCAGGTATTGTAATAACAACCGGCGCAATTACAAGCTTTTCTCCGGTTGACTTCCGTACCATTTCCAGCCGGATGACTGCTTTTCCTGCGGAAAGACCAGTTACCATACCCTTTTTATCTACAATAGCAATTGTTTCATCCGAAGAAGTCCAGTTATAACTATACTCTTCCTTCTTCCAGGCTTTCACTCCATAAAAGTTCAGATCAACCGCCTCTCCCTTTGCTATTACACGACGTGTTGAAGCTTCTTCTTTTGATGTTCCTACAAATACGTCATATTCCGTTTCCGGAACCCCTACTTCAACTGGTGCCACGGCAAGTTTCTTACCGGTTGCTTTCTCTGTCAGTTCCAGCCGGATAATTGCGATACCTTCTGACAACATGGTTACATTGCCGTTTTTATCCACAACAGCAATGGATTCATCTGAAGTTATCCACTGGTAACTGTACTTATTCTTATCCCAGTTCTTTACACCATAAAAATTCAGGTCAACCTTGTCCCCAACCTTCATTGTACGTGCCATTGAAGTATCTTCTTTGGAGCTTCCAAGGAAAATATCATAATTCTCTCGTTCCTTTTCCCACGATAGCTGTGGAGTTGCTGTCGGTTCCACCGTAGGAACTGGTGTAACTGTGGAAACAGGAGCTGTTGTTGGCTTTATTGTTGGTGCCACTGTTGGCTCTGGTCTGGATGTCGGCTGTGGACGTTCCGGACGGACAGGTGCGGACGTTGGTACCGGTGTTGCCGTTGCACTTGGCGCTGTTGTTGGTACCGGTGTTACTGTTGCACTTGGCGCTGTTGTTGGTACCGGTGTTGCCGTTGCGCTTGGCGCTGTTGTTGGTACCGGTGTTGCCGTTGCACTTGGCGCTGTCGTTGGTACTGGTGTTGCTGTTGCGCCTGGCGCTGTTGTTGGTACTGGCGTTGCTGTTGCACTTGGTGCTGGCGTTACCGTTGCCGTCGGTGCTGGCGTTACCGTCGGACTTGGTGTTACCGTTGCCGTCGGACTTGGCGTTACCGTCGGACTTGGTGTTACCGTTGCCGTCGGACTTGGCGTTGCCGTCGGACTTGGCGTTACCGTCGGACTTGGCGTTGCCGTTGCCGTCGGGGTTGGCGTTACCGTTGCCGTCGGGGTTGGCGTTGGTGTACTTGCCTCTGTTCCAACACGTAATGTAAATGAAACAACCTCCTGCTGTCCATCTTCCATATATTCCGCCGGAATAGTAATGTTAATTATGTATGCTCCTGCCGCAACCGAATAAATCTCTTCATTATAGTTAAGAACATATAGAATTTCTCCTACACTTCCGAAATCAAACCACATTTTAATATCGGAATCTGTACTGCCGGTAACATAACATACCTCCTCTTCATCCCAAGGAGCCTCTTTACCATTCACAGTTATCGTAACCGGAATATCCATTAAAGCATTTGATTCATCTGATGTAGTATAAATTACTTCAACAGGAATTTCTACTCCCCCGTTATCTTCTTCGACGTTCACATCTTCTATTGTAATTTCGCTAATACAAACCGAACTTTCTCCTTCTACCGTTACCCAGTTACCATTTCCATCGTTCCTCAATGTCACATTCGGATTAGAAGAATCCGGCAGTAAGGAAAACTCATATTTCGATGTGGCATCCTTAACAATAATACAGATACGGTCTGGTTTAATAGTTCCGGTACTGCCTGTGCCAGTATAATCTACTCCTCCAACAGCTACTTTTGTTGTACCAGTTGCTGTATCTACAGTTAATTTTTGAAACGTTTCCGATGGTTCTTTTAAAACAAGCTCTCCACCACCTTCCAAAGAAGATGCTGAAATTTCATTGCCCATATGTACAAAAGACAACCTTGTATTTTCAGGAACAGATAATGTATGAAAACTAGTTTGTGTTGTCTCTGGTGCGAGATGTACAATATTTCCATTATCAGATGATAATAATTCAATACTATCTATATTATTTAATGTTGGTATGCACACATCTCCGGTACCATTATCTCTATAAATAAATACAGCATTTTTTGTTCCACCTGTTGCACCATCTACATTAATCGTAGTTCTTTGATTTAAATAGATTTTGACATCACCTGTTACTTTATATAATTCATCACTTGGAAGCCAGTTATTACCACCTGTTCCACTACGGTCATCCCTTGCGCCATGGGCATAGATATTACTAACACCACTGAAATCCTTTTCTAATATAATGGTAGCATTACCTGCGAATTCATTTTCCTTATCTGGATATACCGCTCCAGATTCATCCGCATACCCTACATCAGAAAGACTTCCGGCAAAAATATTGGTACCGACCGTATTCGTTCCCTTCATGATAACACTTCCGTTGCTGCCTGCTACTGGAAGTTCCCCTGCATTCTTTCCAGTATAATCTGAAATTCCACCGCAGAATACATCGATTGCAAACGCACCGCCACTAGAAACATCCTCTAACGTCAAAGCGTAACCATTTGCAATAATGGCATTACGCACACTACTACTAAAGTTAAGGGCTATATTCTTAAAAGTGACATCCGCACCTAAAACGATACCTGCATACGGCACTGCCAGGCTTCCTCCGGTAATCGTTACCGGACGCTTTATAATAAATGCATCATCACCCTTTAAATTGCTCCAGGATAAAGAGATATCTGTTGTTAGTGTAATAACATCAATGCTTTCATCTTCCAGTGCAGCCAAAAATTCAGCTTCCGTTGCCACCTCTCCTGTAACAACCGGTGCTGTATATTCTGCCAGTTCCGGTCCGTTGGTAAACGCCACGCCATTTTGGGAAACCTGGTTTGCTACCGGATGGGATTCCAGAAAGGTCATGCCGTCAGATATTTCACTATTGGCATAAACTAAAAGCCAGTCTTCATTTTCATAACCAGATTCTGCACCAGAAACACCACTCACTTTTGGGTCATTCCATGTGACATCCACGGCCAGCCACTTACCGTCTACCTGCACATAGTTCCACATGTGCGCTTCACCAGCAGAAGTCGCAGAATTTTTCGCCTTTCCATCCACTAATACACAAGGAATTCCTGCCTTATCACAAAGTACCTTGAATGCCCGTGCATAAGCCTCACAGACTGGACCTGCTGTTCCTGTGCTGCCTGTCAGTGCGGACGTACATTCCCTGCAGTCATGCGCAATATTGTCCAGATCACTGCTTGTATTGTATTCATTGTTTTTGGTCAGCTGCTCATTAAAATACGTAAGCTGCTCTACTGCAGTCTTACCAGAAACAGCAGATACCAGCCCATTTACCTTTGTATTCACTGTGGTAATGGCTGCGTCAATGGCAGTTTCGCTCTGGTAGCCTGTCGCACGGATATCCACTGCATTATTGCTATCCTGCAGAATGAACTGAATCGTAACAGTGTATGTGTATCCATCTGCCGAGTTTCCAGCAGCTGAGCAGGAATATCCACTTTGTGTGCTTCCGTCCAGCCAGAACACCTCCGGGTGGTCACGGTCAAAGGCATCATACGCCGCCCGGATATACTTTGCATAACTTTCAAAAACAGTTACAGCAACAGCGCTCGCAGCAGCCTTTAATTCATCATTCGAACTGTATGTACCCTCTAATTTACCTGTTACTTCCTCAACAGTAATGGTATTATTTCCGTCAAAATACTGATCCTCAATCAGGTAGTCCTCTGTACCGTCATTATCCGATGCTTCCACTAACGTGTTGTAAAATGTCTGAATCACACCAGCATCACCGGTCAAATCCAACCTCTTAATCCAGTCAGCAGACGTGCCACTGTTCAATGTTACCTTTCCATCCGCAAGACTGAAAAATCCCATCGGAAAAGCAGAAGTTTCTACATCTCCAAGGTCAAAATATTCTTCCACCCAGACTGAAAGGTCTGTTTCCTCCTGCTCTGACACAACTGGTGTGACTGCCGGTGCAGCATCCGGTTCTGATAAATCAGAGCCTTCTATGGAAAGCGCACCGCCCGAGGCCGTCATGGTCTGCGTGGATGCTTCTGCCTCTACCGGATTGCCGGAAAAGCGCACGGCACTTCCGAACAGGATGAGGCTAAGCAGCAGAGCAATTTTCCGATATAAATCTCGTACGTTTTTCATACATTTATTTCTCCTTCCTTGTGAATTTCTTAGATACGCTGTTTTCCCTTCCCTACAGCGATACATAGGGCGGTTTGTACGTCCTTTTTTTCGCACTCCCTATTTTTTATTATAACATATTTGACACTTTTCTTCAACATATTGGCAAATTTCCGGTAAATTTCCATCTTCGCCTCCAGATACTCCGCAAACGATGCATTCCCTTCCGTACTATCCAGTCCATCTGACCGTTCCAGGTCCATCAAAAAATTATGTGCCACCGCATTTTCATATACTTTTTCTGTTTTGGTTTCCCCGGAATAATGCTGAAAGACCGTTTCATACACCTTATGAAACTGCTCTATTGTCAGCCACTGACTATCTGCTGCCTTTTCCAGTACCTTCTTAAACTCCTCCACATAATACCCACCTTCATTCACCGTATGAATATAAAGTGGATTTTCCTGCAGAATGCCCATGCTTTCTGCTTTGGTACTGAATGGACTGACACCTGTCATGGCGTCCCCCAATGGATTCCAGTCTTTTGTCAGACCAAAAACCCGGTCTGCATCATACGGAATCAATACTGCTTTCCCTGAGCTCTTCAAAAAGTAAATATAATAATTGTTGTAATCATTGCGGATATCATCCGGATTTCCCGTGAAATATGTTACTGCCTCAAACGCCAGAAAGTTCTCCATATCCACAACTGCCGCAATTTCTTCTTTTGTCACCTCCGGCTTATTCAGAACCTCAAGCAGATGGTACATCTGTTCATGGGCAGACTTCTTCTTGTTAGTCTTTAAATCGTAATTATAAAACGCTCCTGTTTCCTCATCTTCCACGCCGACACTGCATACAGATGTCAGGTTTGCACCGGTTCCGTTGGCCCAGTTGCACTTATACAAATCACCACCCTGGTCTGCTTCTGCCACATACTTTTCCATGAACTGTTTGTCCACCGGCTCTCCTATCGTAAAGACTCCCTGATGCACACCCGCCACTTCCATTACTGCAAGATTGATATGAGGTGCCAGCACTCCCATATCCCGGTACATTTCATAAGCATAGTACTCTCTGATATAGGTACTGTCATCATTCTTGTTCCAGCGAAGCTCCAGCTTTTCCAGTGTAGCAAACGTCTGCCCCCCAAAATCCACCTTAAAATGAATCAGATTGTACTGTCCCTTTTCTTCGCTGTAAAAATCAGTCCGGGAAGTATTTCCTTTCATACGGACTCCGATATTATCCAGAATATAAGTACACGTATCCTGTTCTGTTGTAATAGTAATTCTTATCGAAGCTTTCCGGTAAACCGGCGACTTGGAGCCACGCCCGTCGTAATTTTCATAATCCTCCTGCAGTTTTTGAAGTTCCCCAGCGGAAATATCCAGTGCAATCTCCACTTTGTTCCTGATATCAAATAACTGTTGATAGAGCGATTCCTCGGTATAAGGAAGAACATCCGTACCGACATGGTATACGCCGGCCTTTCCTCCGGCTGTGTTTTGTGTCTGTTCCTGTATCACAGTCCCCTCTTTTCCTCCCATTCCACAGCCGGACCACAGAATTCCGGAACAAATGGTAAATAAAAAAAACCGTACTACTTTTTTCATATTTTCTGCTCTCCTGTCACTTTTCTTCTGTATCTGCCCTGACTATAACGCTGCCAGTTCTGCCCGCCAGTCATTCAGTGTATTCGCAATATGTTCCAGCCAGCAGGTAGAATTTGCCACCGCAGCCACCTCACAGCACCGGTCATACAACCGCATAAGCTCCGTATGCCGGAATGTTCTGCCCTGTTCTTTCACTGTCTTCACCGTTTTCAACAAATCCTCCAGCTGCACAATCGTCACCGGAATAATCTTCTGCGGTCTGCCCTCATACTCATACTTCACCGACATATAAAATGTATTCACTGTGTCCGTATGAATGGATGGTGCCACAAACAGACAATAATTTGGCTGCCCGGTATTGGCATTCTCAAAATCCCGCAGATGCCGCATGACCGGCTGCCCCTCATTATGCCACTGGTCCCGGTTGGTCAGCATGGTAACTTCGCAAATCGCTCCGAAATTCTCATAGCGGCACTCAATATCCGCCACACCGCTTGGCGCCGTGTAAATCGGCTCGTTGTCATCACCTACCGGTGCATTCGGCTTAATTTCCTTGCAGTCGTTTATAATGTTCAGCGCCACATTGGACCATTTTTCCAGTTCGATGGAATACTTTTTCGCCAGATTTGCTTTATTGTGGGTACGGATATCCCGGAGTGCCCCAATGGCATCGTCAATCTTCTGTGTATCCCTGTGATAATCCGCCTTGATTTTCAGGTTCTGCAGCCTGGTACGGTACGAACGCCGCTCCTCAATCACTGCTTTTAACGCTTCCTTGGTTGCCGGAATGACAGACTCTGTTTCTTCCATGGACAATGCTGTTTCCAGCTCCCTGATTTCCTGCCCAATATCCGAAGCAATCTTTGTCAGCTTCTCCACCGTTTCGAACGGCAGCTCATACGTGCCATAAACACCCATGTAATCCCGCCACTCTTCTTTGGTAAAGCTCCCTGCCTGACCACTGTCTGCCTCTAAAATGGCGTTAATTTCTGTCATTCGTCTAGGCTCTAAATCTATATAGGTGTGGGCATATTTCCCCCGGATATAAATATATTTTGTCAACCGCAGATACCGGACCATGTTGTCGGTATATTCCCTTACATTTTTTTCAGGATTTTTAAAGTCCGCCAGATAGTTTCCTATGTAATCACTGACAAAAGAATCCCTTGCCTTCTCCTCCTTAAAACTCTCATAACGGTTCCGAAAACTTAAAATTTCCTCCGCCGTCCGGTCAATCAGCTCATAGGATTTCAGGGAAAGTGCAAAAATACCAAACTCCAGCGTAGAAATTCCCTTCTCCTTCTGCCCTGACTCATGACACTTCTCATTGACCCGCTTAATCAGACGCAGAGTATTGATAAACGGTTTGGTATTCCAGGTCTGAAACCCTTCATCATACGGATTCGGGTACTGGATTTTCAGCAGAGCTTCCCTCATAAAATCATTAAAATCAATCTCATCCTTTGCCAGCTTCCAGCCAATATCCGTTATAGCCACTTTCTTTTCCCTGTCGGTAATGTACACCAGTCCAAGCTTCACTAATGGCGACATGGACTGCCGCCCCCGCATGTCCGGGTCCTTATACTGCTTTGCGTCAAAAATCCCCTTTGCCTGCTCATATGTCATAACAATGGACTTATCCTTTAATAACTCTGCCTGCTCCGGCGACAGTTTCTGAAAGGACTGGGTATTATCCGGATTATTCAGATACTGCCGGTTTTTAATCAGCAGCGTCTGAAACTTAATCTGCGAATCAAAATTCCAGACTTCTCCATCCAGTTCCACCGCTGTTTTCAAAAATCCCACAATACGCTCTGCTTCACGGATTGTGGTGCTCATGCTCCATAAGGTTTCCATCCGGGTACCCCTTTCTTATTCTTATTTCTGTTATTTCTATCATTGCAGTCAGCTACGCTCCATTAAAAAACTCACCATTTCTTTTAACTCTTGTGAAAATTCATCTAAATCATTCACAGTAATCACCCCTTCATGAATCAGACGAATCAAATCAAAAGGCATATCCTGTTTACTTACTTCAATTAATACTCCTGGATTTCTCTTATCACGCTTAATACGTTTTTCCATCTCCCAAAACTTTGTAGAAGCTGGTTTATCACTTTGTAAATACTTCACATATTTTTTTATCAGTTTCTCCATATATGCTTCCTGCCACTCTGGGAGCTTTTCTCTATACAATTTCCAATCTTTCTTTGATACTTCCATTTTATCACCTCAAAAACATTATAACATAATATTCAAATTATTTCTGCATTAAAAGAATAAAAAAAGCACCATTCCACCAGGAAGTTGCGACGTAAACGTGGCAAGAATACAGTGGACGGTGCCAAACGGTATAAAAAAAAGAGCAACCCCGGAAGACTGCTCCTAAATAGTATTAACAGTATCAGCTTGGTTTAGTGATTAAAACAACTCTACACGGCCAAGCAACAGGTCTATCAGATTGCAATGGAAAATTCCGTTGTCATCATAAAAATTGTGAGGAATATCCATGCGAACAATCATTTTTTTGAAAAAATCCTTTGTCAACATCAACGAGGCAAGTTCAGAGGATTCCTTTTTATCCGTATCCATCTGAAATGCTGACTGGATGTATATTTTTTTATCTGCATCATTTACAACAAAGTCAATTTCCTTCTGCAAATTAGCACCTCCTGTACGGTCAGTCACAACGCCAACATCGACAGAATAACCGCAACGCAAAAGTTCATTGTAAATAATATTCTCCATAATGTGACCTGAGTCATATTGACGGTAGTTAAGTCTTGCATTGCGAAGTCCAATATCCGTGTAGTAGTATTTGTTCGGATATTTGAAATAGGTCTTTCCTTTCACATCATAGCGCTTTGCCATCGAAATGAGGAACGAATCGATGATGTGCTGCACATAGTTGGAAACCAAAGTGGAATTGACCTTTTCGTTCTTCATGCTAGTCAGTGCATTGGCAATATTCGTAGGATTGGTCAGAGAACTGATTTGGGATGCAAGGAAATCCAAGATATCATTCAGAATTTCCTCGCGCTCGATATCATTTCGCTCTACAATATCCTTTACATACAATTCGCTGTAGAGAGAAGAAAGGTACTCCTTTTTGTCCTTCTCATCCGTCAATGCCAGCAGACGTGGCATACCGCCGTAAAGCATATAGGTATCCAGTGCCTTTCGCTCATCACCGCCTACATGAGAATAGAACTCCTCAAAGGACAGAGGAAATACATGAATCTGTGTCGCACGTCCACGGAATTCAGTGGCAATGTCCTTTGACAATCCCTTTGAATTACTGCCTGTAACGTATACATCCAAATTCTTATACGCCTTAAGTTCATTCAGCATATCGTAGATGGAAACCTCGATGCCGCCATTTTCTTTATCGATAACTTTTGTGGTAAGCTGGACCTCATCAATGAAAAGATAGAATTTATCATCTTTCTTTCCGGAAACAAGTTCTTCGACATATTCACAAAGCGTAATTGGATTTCTGAACTTATAGTAACGTCTCTGGTCCAATTCGATTTTTATAATATGGTCTTCCTGAACTCCCTGTGAAAGAAGATGCTCATAGAACAAGTCAAACAGCAATACCGACTTTCCGCAGCGGCGGATACCGGTAATTACCTTGACCTCACCGTTCCACATATGATGAATCATACGATTCAAATAGGAATCTCGTTTAACCATTGCATTCACCTCGTACTTGCGACGATTACGTTGCTACTTTCTTATATAGTATATTACATTTTTTTGAAATTATCAATAGTATTACAGAAAATTCATAATAAAGTTACGACATTTGCGTCGCGAGTACAAGGTGAAAGAGTTCGATTCCGTCCGGAATGACATCGTCAAAAATAACTGAGAGGTTTGCACCATATTGTGGGGCAAACCTCTCAGAATTCCGAGTGCTTTCGTTTTATAAGATTTTCTTTTCTCAATATGAAAAGCGTTCCACAATTCCCTTAATTGACAAGGCATTTTCTTCATTTGTTT
>JAGBBW010000002.1 GCA_017938285.1 Lachnospiraceae bacterium | reverse complement strand
CTAGTACATCGGTTTCTTAATAACTGGACTAAATACGCAGAATATTTCTTTCAGAGTGCAATTCAAAAAACGTAGGCGTAGCGGGCTACGCTGAGGATTTTTGAATTTGTACTATGGAAGAAATAGGCAAGTATTTGGTCTAGTTAATTAAAAACCGATGTACTAGTACCACAGGTCTGATACAAAATACATCAGTGCAGCCCAGGTAAATACAGAGTAAAAAATACCGTTGGAGTCCCTGCCATTTTTCAGAAGTGTTCTGGCCTCTTCTTTGGTCAGCAGTTCAAAGCCATCAAAGCATTCACTGCCCACAGCACCCGCCTGGGTAAGGGAAGAGGTATCGTCCAGCTGGATGACAGCACAGACAAGGGCATTGCTTTCATCGGTCATTCCCGGTGTGGAAAAGAGCAGAGGGTTGATGGTGAACAGGCGGTCCGTTTCCGCTAACAGAAGTCCGGTTTCTTCCTCAATTTCACGCTTTGCAGTGGCAAGAAGAGGATCAGGGGAGTTTACATCTTCCGGGTCCAGTAAACCTGCCGGCGGACTAAGAAGAAACTGGCCTGCCGGATAGCGGAATTCATAGTCCAGCAGCAGCTTTGGTTCTTCGCCTGGGATAGTTAAAATGACAACACAGGTCACGGCATCCGGCAGGGCATGTTTAAATTCTTCCTCGGATTTCACTGCCATCAGATTGGAAAGGGGACGGCGGGTTGCATCAAAATAGTGTTTGTTTTCCCCATACTGCAGGTCGTAAACTTTGATAAATCTGGATTCAAATAATGGTTTCACATTTTCTTTGTGGATAACTGGTTTCATACGATTCTCCATTCAGGATTTTTTTATTTTATCATAACGCATTCCAATGGGAAAATCAACGCCAGATAACAATTGAAACTTCATCTTTTTTTTACTATACTGTAGGTAAGTTATCGTGTCTTATGGTTTCAGAATGGAGGTTCAGAATGATAACACTGCGGTTTGAGAAGTTGTACAATAAGGACCGGCTGGCCCAGCCCTGTTCCGTGTCCATACCATTGCCGCCGGAGGCATTAAAAGATGTGGATATAGTGACAGTATGGCAGAAAGGAAAACGTCTTCCGGTGCAGAAAAAGGTACTGTCCCGGTATCCGGATGGTTCTGTTCGATTTTTATTTCTGAGGTTTCCGGCAGATCTTCCGGCCAATCAGGCAGCGGAGGTGGAATGTGATCTGTTCGGGGAATATCTGGTTGGCGGCTGGAAGGAAGAGAACAAAGAGTCTGGCCGTTTACAGGCAGCCAGAGAATATTTTCAGGGAAAAAGAGAAGAAGGTTCCCTGGTGAAAAAACAGGAGCAGGGATACCGGATAGAGACCGGAGTGTTGTCATTTACGGTGCGGCATGGGTCTGTGGGAATGCTGGAACAGGCAGAGGCTTTTGGAAGTCAGTATACGGAAGAACAGTTTTCCGGAATGCTGCTGGAAGCGGGGGATGAAAAAGAAAAAACGGTGTATGCCATGAAATATGAGGAATGGCATATCGTGGAAGAAGGTCCGGTCTGTGTTGTTTTGTCCAATCAGGGAAGGCTGGAGCAGAAGCATGGAAATACAGATTTCAAAGAGGCGGCGGATATCCATGGGGAAGCAGAGGAAGGAGTGTTATGTGAAATCCGCATAACGGCATACGCAGGAAAGTCCTATGTGGATGTGGAGCTGCGCCTGGTAAATGCTGCGGAAGAGGTACTTCCGGTGCGTTCCTGGAAACTTCCGTTTTCTGTGGAAAGTGGACAGGGAAAAGCGGAACCGGTCCGCAGTTGTGTGGCAGAATCCAACTACAAAACAAAGTTTCTTGTCAGTGAAACAGGAGAAACGGTGGAACAGGAAATTACGGCGGAATTTTTGTTAAACCAGAACAACGAACATATGGCGGAAACCTTTTATGGTACTTTTTTTGCAGACTGTACGACAGCAGAAGGAGGGCTCTGCGCAACCGTGTATCAGGCACACCAGAATTTTCCGAAAGCAGTGCAGGCCGGAAAGAAAGGTATTCTGGTGAACCTGGTGCCGGAAGGAAGTGAGCCTGTGGTACTGCAGCCGGGAATGGCAGTCAGCCAGAATGTCCAGCTTTATTTTCACAAAGCGGAGGAAGAACTACAGGACATCAATCATCAGAGTATTTTATACCAGATGCCGGATCAGCCGGTGGTTCCGATGGAAGTGTATGAAGAGTCAGGATTGTTTCCTGAAATTTTTCTCAGGAAGGAGCAGCAGGCAGAGGATGTGGAATGTGCCCTTATCCTGTCAGCTGATGTACACACCAGAAGCTATGGTATGCTGCACTGGGGGGATGCCCCGGACCCGAACTATACGGCACAGGGACGGGGACAGGGAAATCTTGTCTGGACAAATAATGAATATGATTATCCCCATGCCTGCATGCTGCAGTTTGCCCGTACCGGAACAAGGCGGTTCCGGGATTACTGTATAGTGAGCGGCACCCATCAGCGGGATGTGGATATCTGCCACTACAGCCGGAATGAACTGTGGAAAGGCGGTCAGTGGGAACATACGAAGGGACATTGTATGGACGGGAAAATTGTATGCAGCCACCAGTGGGTAGAAGGCATACTGGACTGCTATCATCTCACAGGAGATGAACGTTTTCTGGATGCCGCCCTTGGTATCGGAGAAAACGTGCTGCGGCTTCTGGAGACACCGGACTATAAGAAAACAGGCGGCTTAAGTGCCAGAGAGACAGGCTGGGCCCTGCGGACTTTGACAGCACTGTATCAGGAAACGTTTGAGAAAAAATGGACAACAGTGTGTGAACGGATTGTAGAACAATTTAAAGAATGGTCGGCTGTCTATGGCGGCTGGCTTGCACCGTATACGGATAATACAGTGATTCGTGTGCCGTTTATGATTTCGGTGGCAGTCGGCAGTCTAATGCGTTATTACCGTGTGGCTCCAAGGAATGATATCCGGGAAATGATTCTGGCAGCGGTGGATGATATGATAGAACACTGTTACATGGATAACGGATATTTTTATTACAAGGAACTGCCAAGTCTGCAGAGAACCGGCACCAATCCTCTGGTGCTGGAAGCATTGGCGATTGCTTATGAACTGACCGGGGACAGGGCATATTTGAACTATGGACGGAAAACATTTCGGATGACGGTACAGAATTCCCTGGAACTGGGGTATGGTACGACGAAGCGTATTGCGGAACATGCGGTGCTGGTGGGAACGGCGGCAACGAAGCGGTTTGCACAGATGTTCGTACCAGTGACCGTGTATTATAAAGTGGCAGCAGAAGCGGGAATTCTGGAAGAACTTTACAGAGAATGAAATACACCCGGAGAGGAAACAGTAAATAAAAAGGAATCGGTTTTTGGAATGGAGGTGAGTATATGACATCGTCCGACAGAAGTTATATAGCCATTGATTTAAAGTCCTTTTATGCCTCTGTGGAATGTGTGGAGCGTGGACTGAACCCGAATACTACCAATCTGGTGGTGGCGGATGCGGAACGTACCGAAAAAACCATCTGCCTTGCAGTTTCTCCGGCGCTGAAAGCTTATGGAATTCCAGGCAGGGCAAGGCTGTTTGAGGTGGTACAGCGGGTACGGGAGGTTAATGCAGAGCGGAAAAACCAGGCACCACGCAGGCAGTTTGTGGGAAAATCCCATCAGGCAGAAGAACTGGAAGGCCACCCGGAACTGGAGATTTCTTACGTGACAGCTCCGCCCCGCATGGCATTGTATATGGAGTACAGTACCCGGATTTACGACATTTATCTGCAGTACGTGGCACCGGAGGATATTCATGTGTACTCCATTGATGAGGTATTCATGGATGTGACCCAGTACCTTGGCACCTACAAAATGACGGCGAGGGAACTGGCAGCGAAAATTATCCGTCATGTGGAAGAAGCTACCGGAATTACTGCCACAGCCGGACTGGGAACGAATCTGTATCTGTGCAAGGTGGCGCTGGATATTGTGGCAAAGCATGTAAAACCAAATAAAGATGGTGTCCGTATTGCGAAGCTGGATGAAATGAGTTACCGGAAACTTTTGTGGAGCCACCGCCCTCTGACGGACTTCTGGCGGGTAGGCAGAGGCTACCGCAAAAAGCTGGAAGAGCATGGCTTATATACAATGGGCGATATTGCCCGGTGTTCCCTGGGAGGTCCCAGGGACTACCATAACGAAGAGTTATTGTATAAACTGTTTGGCGTAAATGCGGAGCTTCTGATTGACCATGCCTGGGGCTGGGAGCCGACAACCATAGACTTAATCAAGGCGTATAAGCCGGCGGTCAACAGCGTCAGCTCCGGACAGGTGCTGCACTGCCCTTATGATTTTGCCATGGGCAGACTCATTGTCCGGGAAATGACCGATGTGCTGGTGCTGGATTTAGTGGAAAAACGGCTGGTGACAGACCAGATGGTGCTGACGATTGGCTATGATATTGAAAATCTGACCAACCCGGAACTCAGGAAAAAATATAAGGGTGAGGTGACCACAGACCACTATGGCCGGAAGGTGCCAAAACATGCCCATGGAACGATAAATCTGAAATGTCCCACTTCTTCCACGAAATTTATTATAGACGCAGTGATGGAGCTTTATGATGCCATTGTGAATCCGGACCTTCTGGTGCGCAGAATTAACGTAACTGCCAACCGTCTCCTGGAGGAAAGTGTGGTGCAGGAGACGGCCGGAGCAGACAGTTATGAGCAGCTGTCCCTGTTCACGGATTATGAAGCAGAGCAGAAAAAAAGAGAGGAAGAAGCAGTGGCGTTATCCAAAGAACGGAAGCTGCAGGAGGCCATGCTTTCCATAAAAAAACGGTATGGCAAAAATGCCATGTTAAAGGGCATGAACCTGCAGGAGGGTGCCATGACAAAGGAGCGGAACAACCAGATTGGAGGACATCGGGCATGAGTCTAAAAAATGAGCACAAATATGACGATATCATTAATATGCCGCACCATGTTTCCACAAGACATCCGCAGATGACAGCACTGGACCGGGCGGCACAGTTTTCACCCTTTGCGGCGCTGACAGGTTATG
>JAGBBW010000025.1 GCA_017938285.1 Lachnospiraceae bacterium | reverse complement strand
GGCTGTCAAACCAGATGACTTCCAGGGCATTGGAGCGTATTGGTGCGGTCGGAGGTCCGCGCTGCTGCAAAAGGGATTCTTATCTGGCGGTATTGGCAGCGGTGGAGTTTGTAAAGGAAAAACTGGGTGTGGAACTGGAAACAGGGGAAATAAAGTGTTCCCGTTCAGAACGCAATAACCAGTGTATTATGGGAAGGTGTCCGTTTTACCAGGGATGAGGAAAGTGGAGGAAAGTATATGGAAAAAATAAGAGTAGCATTTGTTTGTGTACATAATTCCTGCCGGAGCCAGATGGCAGAAGCCTTTGGAAAGAAGTATCTGGAGGATTGCTGTGAGTGTTATTCAGCAGGAACGGAAACGAAGCCGCAGATTAATCAGGATGCCGTACGGATTATGAAAAAATTTTATGGGCTGGATATGTCAGACCAGTATTCGAAACTGCTTGCGGATGTTCCGGAGGCAGACATTTATATTTCGATGGGATGTAATGTACAGTGTCCGGTATTGCCGGGAAAGCAGATGGAAAACTGGGGACTGGAGGACCCGACCGGACAGGGAGAAGAACGTTTTCGGGAGATTGCAGAGAGGATTCAGGAAAAGGTGCTGGAATTAAGAGAACGGCTGTACAGGGAAAAATAAAAAGAAAAGAATAAAAAAGGATTAACCGGTGACATGGTTCTGGTACTATATAGGTGAAAGCTTTCAAATGAAACAAAAAGTAACTGTGAAAGAATGGAACGGTTACGTGAAATTTACCATGGAAGGAGAACTAATTTTGGAATCAGTCACAGCAGTTTCTTTTGTAGAGGAAAATTTAAAAACAATATTTGCCTATGCGCTATCCAGAGTATCAGACAAAGACGATGCGGAAGATTTGACGAATGATATTGTGCTTGCCATTCTGCAGAATGGGGATAAGCTGAATCAGCCGGAGGCGTTTTTTGGATATGTCTGGGGCATTGCCGCAAATACTTACCGGAAATTTTTAAGGAAGCGAAGTAATTACCGTCAGAGGATGTCTGTTACTACAGAGGAAGATGCGTTATCCGGTCTGGAAGCACAGGCAGCCGAGGGAGATTTTGCCGAGGAGCTTGTGGAAGGAATGGCTCTTAGGGAAGAAATGAGAACTCTTCGCCGGGAAATTGCGTTGCTGACGAAGGAATACCGGGAATGTACGGTGGCGTATTATTTTGAAGAACTGTCCTGTGCGGAGACTGCAGAACGGCTGGGAATTTCTCTGGAAATGGTGAAGTACTATCTTTTTAAAACAAGAAAAATTTTGAAAGAAGGTATCAGCATGGAACGTGAATTTGGAGAAAAGAGCTTTAAGCCGGAACCATTTGAGTTTGTAACAATTTTTTCGGGAGATTTTAACCGGGAGTACCATAACCTGTTTGCCAGAAAACTGCCGGGACAGATTCTGCTGTCAGCATATTATACACCGATGTCCGTCAGGGAACTGGCGATTGAGCTGGGCGTTGCTTCCGTATATCTGGAGGACGAGCTGGCATTGTTAGAAAAGTATAATTTGCTGAAAAAGACGGCAACTGGGAAATATCAGACCAGTCTGGTGATTTTCACAGAGGATTTTACAAAGGAATTTCACCGGGAAGCAAAGAAGCTGGCAGTACCTGCCCTTGGGGAAATTCTGGTGAGCATGAAGAACCGGATGGAGGAAATCAGGACAGTGAATGGAAGCTGTGGCAGGCTGTCAGAAGAACGTCTTCTGTGGGGGCTGTTATGGCCGGTTATGCGGATGGGAGTGGAAGCGTTTTCTAAAAACTATCCGCAGTATGAGGAAAAAAGTGAGATTTACCGGGGAGCCTCCGGGACGAATTATGGGGCAGTGGATAATGAACTGGAGGGAGAATTTGGCTGTTATGCTTTTGCAGGATATTCCGGAATTGATGAAAATTATTATGCCATGGCAGCGGATTTTGGTGTGCTGCCGGAGAAAAACCAGTATTTTACCGGACTGGACCGGGAGATGTTCCGTGAAAAAATATATAAAACCGTGACAGGGGAGCTGGAACCGGAGTTTCTTGTCGTAACAGAGAAAGAGGAAATTGTGCTTGGTGAGGTTCTGAAAAAAGAAACCGGTCTGATGGCAGAACTATATGGAAAACTGTTTGACTGTGCCAGCCGTGTTATGAGGCTTCATGCACCAAAACAGATGGAGTCTGAGGTGGAAAAGATTATATTCCAGACACTGCTATTCCGGACAACCGGATTACTTGGCGGCTGTGCGGTACAGTCCAAAGAACTGCAGGTGCCGGAGTTTGATGGTCCGGCAGCGGTCTGCGTGAAGGTAAATACAAAAACTGCACAGGCAACGGTAACAGAGAATGTAGCGGTAATGGAGAAAAACAGGAAGTAGAAAGCGAGGGTGTCCTACGGCTGGTCTGGTCGGGAGGGCATCCTTTTTTTTGATGATAGGAAAGTACTCCTTTCAAACACGCTCTAAAACACTTCGCAAGGAGCGCATCGCTACAGGAAGGAACTATGTCGCAAAAGTGCCCCGGTAAAGACGGGTAATCTCACAGGAGCTTTTATATTGAAATAAAACAGGATTCAGAAACGGGGGAACAAATGATTTTTTGGGGATGAAAAAGTAAGAAAGGTGTAGTATACTGGAAAGCAGAAGTTGGTGGAGATGAAAATGGAAAGGGTGAGAGAACGATGGAAATTTTAAGAATTTATATTAATATTGGTGAATGTCTGGAAGTAGTATCCGGGGAAGAGACGGTTCGTATGCTGCTGTTTGACGGGTCCTGTGACGGTGATTTTTTTAAGGGAACCATTCTGCCCGGTGGAGTGGATACACAGCGGATAGCAGCAGATGGTACGGGGACATTGTCAGCCCGCTATATGCTAAAAGGAACAGATTATAAGAATCAGCCTTGTTCGATATTTATTGAGAACAAGGCGCAGACAGGTGGAGAACGGACAGAAACCATACCGAAACTGGTGACGGACAGTGAGGCATTAAAATGGCTGGAAACGGCAGAACTGAAAGGAAGTCTGGAGCATGTGGACGGACAGCTGACGATTGTGATTAGGACGGAAGAATAGAAGGAAACAGGGAGGAGAAACGATGGAACTTTGGGATATTTATGCCGCTGACCGCAGCAAGACAGGTCGTACCATGGTGCGTGGAGATAAAATGAAAGAGGGAGACTATCATTTAGTGGTTCATGTCTGCATATTTAATGCAAGAGGAGAAATGCTGATTCAGCAGAGGCAGTCTTTTAAGGAGGGCTGGCCGGATCTGTGGGACATCAGTGTTGGAGGCAGTGCGGTGCAGGGGGACACCAGCCAGACAGCAGCGGAACGGGAAACACTGGAAGAGCTGGGAATTTCAATTAATCTGCAGGGAGTCCGCCCAAATCTGACGATGAATTTTGAAGTTGGATTTGACGATATTTATCTGGTAGAATATAATGTAGGGATAGAAGAACTGAAGCTTCAGAAGGAAGAAGTGCAGGCGGCAAAATGGGCCACAAAGGAAGAAATTCTGGAACTGCTGGAGCGGAAGGAATTTGTGCCGTATTATCCGGCATTGATTGAACTGTTCTTTGCTTCGAGAGGAAAATATGGGTGCAATAAAGAGTAGGAAAATCCAGAAGAAACAGATAGAAAACGGAACAAAAGGCAGGAAGAGAAAATAGAATGTATCACTATTATATGTTTAATAAGCCGGTGGGCTGCGTGACAGCCAGGACGGATGACCGTCATACTACGGTGATGGATTATTTCAGGGAGCTTCAGAATGACCGGCTTTCCCCAGTGGGGCGTCTGGATCTGGAAACAGAAGGACTTTTGATTATCACGGATGACGGGAAGTGGAACCAGCTGATGACCCATCCGGACAATAAAAAAGAAAAGTGCTATGAGTTTTTTACACTGAATGAAATCACGGAGGAAAAGCGGCAGCAGTTAGAGCAGGGAGTGTATGTCATTGGGTCGGAAAAAATAACGGCTCCGGCGAAGGTGGAGGTGTGCGGCATGACTACCGTGGGTGAGGTGCTTCCCATGCTTCCGGAACTATTGCGGGAAAAGTACTGTCATAACCGTCCGGAGCATCCGGTGACGAAAGGAAAAATTACAATTACCGAGGGAAGAAAACGGCAGATTCGCCGCATGATGAAGGCGGTGGGCTGTCTTGTCATATATTTGAAACGAATTTCCATGGGCGGATATGTGCTGGATGAAGCATTGCAGCCTGGGGAATGGAAAGAAATTGAGGTGATGGCAGAATGAAGGAAAAAATGACACCATTGGAACTGGAATGGGCAAAGGTAATGCGGCAGGAACTGGCGTTATTGCAGAAGAAAGAACAGAAAACGGATTCCAGGCTGAACCAGCTTTTGGAAAAAAAGATACCGGCAAATCTGCAGAATACACTGGATACTGCATTTTCCAAGGCATTCCGGCTGGTATTTGAAAAAGGAACCAGCGTGATTGAAAAAACGTACCAGAAGGAAGAAATGAAGAAGCAGTTCCAGATCGATGAATTTGCGGCAAAGGTACATGGAAATAAAAAAGCATTGAAAGTTTTTTCGAGAAAAGCAGCAGGGGCAGGAACGGTTAATCTGCTGTTGTCCGGAGTCTCCGGTGTCGGACTTGGGTTTCTGGGGATTGGACTGCCGGATATTGCCTTATTTACTGCATTGATGCTGAAAGCGGTATATGAAATCGCGCTGCATTACGGTTTTGATTATGAGGATGAAGAAGAGAAGAAATTTATTCTTCTGTTGATTCAGGGAGCGTTATGCTATGGTGAGGAGTTAAAGAGCATTAACGAAGAACTGAACTTTTACATGGACTATGGCGCGTTTGCAAAGGAGCGCAGTCTGGAACAGGCAATTACATCGGCTGCAGGTGGTCTTTCCAAGGAACTGCTGTATATGAAGTTTCTGCAGGGCATTCCGGTGGCAGGAGCTTTGGGCGGTGTTTATGATGCGGTGTATATGAAGCAGATTGTGGAATATGCGGAACTGAAATACCGGAGACGGTTTTATCTGGGACAGAAGAGGAAAAAGTAATAAAAGTGAATTTGCTTTGGAAAACTATAGAAATGGAGGTGCGAAATGTTATTAAAATATATTGTAAGTAACTATAAATCAATTGGGCATCCGATTGAATTTAGTATGTTTCCTACAGAGGAAAATGTTGAAGATAAATATTTAAAAAGTATAGAGACAAAAATGGGGACATGGAAAATCTTAAGAAGAGGGGGCTTTTTTGGACCAAATGCTTCAGGGAAAACATCATTTGTAGAGTCTTTAAAATTTGCAAGAGATTTTATTGTGAAGGGAAGACAAAGTGATACAGGTACAGGAGTTAATTTGTATAAAGGTAGTTTTCAGAATTTGGAGAGAAAAGCTTTATTTCAATTTATGTTTTTTATTGAAGGAGAAGTTTATGAATATGGATTGTCGATGGATGAAATACAGGTATATGAAGAATGGTTATATGTATTAACTTCTAAAGGATTAACGCCAATGTTCACCAGGGTTACAGATGAAAAGGGAAAAACGCAGATTGAGATAGAGGCAAAATATGCTAAAAAACCTTCGGAAGAAAGAAAGTTGGCGGAAGTTTTAAAAAACAGTATACAGGAAGGACAGATAAATCAGTTATATTTATATAAGCTATATGATAATGGTGCCAAAAAAGTTCGTAAAATTATGGAGTGGTTCAAAGGCATACAAGTGATGTTTCCAACAACAACAGTCAGAGGTTTGCCTTTAAGAATGAACCATGATAGAGATTTTCAATCATTTGTCTCAAATAGCCTGGAAAAATTGGATACGGGAGTGACGAAAGTATCTGTTGTAAGTGATGAGATAAATTTTATTGAATTTGCAGAAAAAATGGATTTACCTAAAGAAATTATTGCAGATATTGAAGAAAAAAAGAATGGAATTATTAGTATTAATGGAAAATATTTCATATTTGGCAGGAAGGATATTAGAAAAACTGTATTAATGCAAATAAAATTTGAACATCGTTTGAATGATGAGGTTTTTCAGTTTAATATTGAAGATGAGTCAGATGGAACACAAAGATTACTTGATTTGCTGCCTATTATATTTGGTATGAATGAGAAAAGTCATATGATATATTGTGTGGATGAAATTGACAGAAGCCTTCACACAAAACTATCTATGTATTTGTTAAATAAATTTTTAAAGGAAGCTAATAATACCTGTAATCAAATTATTTTTACAGCACATGATGTAAATTTGATAAATTTGAATGAATTTTCGCAGAATGAGATTTGGTTTGTTGAAAAAAATATGTTGGGAGAAACGAAAATTAAGCCGTTTTCAGATTTTGATATTAAAGATGGGAAAAATGTGATTAAATCTTATCTGGCAGGAAGGTTTGGGGCAATTCCGGTTATTAAGGGAGGGATATAGTGGCTGTTGTACCAAAATCAAGAATTTCGAATACCATTTTAAATCCGTTCAGAACACGCAGACCTACTACAGATAAAATTATATTTTTATCCTGTGAAGGTTCTGTGACGGAGGAAGAATATTTTCAGTATGTGTCTGAAATGTTTAATGAATTGAAATCTAAAGTTCAATTTGTATCTGTTGTAGAAGACGAAATTCATACAATACGAAAATACAGAACAGACGAACAAAACAAAAAGCTCAGTAAAGGTAAACCAAAACAGTTGATTGAAAAAATAGAGCAGTTTAAACTGGAAAAAGATGAGATATTTCAGTTTGAATCCCATAAAGATGATGAATTTTGGATTGTGATGGATATTGACCAGAATTTGTCAGAAAACATAAAGGATTCATGTGGAAAAAGCTTTAAGGATTATTTTATTGAAACATTAGATAAATGCGATGAAAAAGGTTATAAGTATGCTATAAGTAATCCATTTTTTGAAATGTGGTTGTTACTTCATCATGATGTTCAGACAGAGGAAGATAAAAAGTATGCAGTAACACAAGAACATGAGTATGAAGCAACGGGACATTATCGTCAACGTATGAGAGAACTGAGGGTTCCTATGCGTGGAAATGCAAATAAGGACATTAAGAAAGAGGACTATACGAAGGAAAAGGTGATGGAGGCTGTTAAACGGGCTGAACTTTTGCATACGGATAAAACATGTAGATATCCGGAATATTTTGCAACAACAGTATATCAATTAATGAATAAGATTACTGATTTGTTACCGAAGGCAGAGGTAGAGTAGAGTGTATGTCCATACACAATATTCGAGATAAATTTAGTGCTGTGTTTCGATGAGAAATTGATTAAAATGGGCAATGGTGTTATACTAAAAAGAACGATGCAAGAGAGGTACATACCATGCGATTGATTTTTAACTACCTTCGTCCTTACTATGGGCGTATGATGTTCGGACTTTTGGTAAAGATTGCCGGCACGGTGGCGGAACTGTTTATGCCGTGGATTCTCGCCCATATTCTGGATGTTGTTATTCCGGAGGTGAAGATTTCCGGGCAGATGTATGAGGTCCTGTTCTGGGGCGGTATGATGCTGCTTATGGCAGTTCTGGCCCGGAATTTTAATGTCTATGCCAACCGGAAGGCGGCGGAGGTATCGAAAAATACAATTTACATATTACGAAATGATTTATTTCAGAAAATTCTTCATTTGTCGGGAAAGCAGACGGACAAGGTTGGAATTCCTTCCCTGATTTCGAGAATGACCACAGATACTTACAATATCCACCATGCCATTAATATGATGCAGCGTATGGGTGTGCGGGCACCGATGATTATTCTTGGTGGTCTCGTTATTACCGCCACGCTGGACCCCGTACTGACGCTGGTGTTGGCAGGAACGCTGCCGTTTGTGGTGGCAGTGGTTGTCCTGATCTCCCAAAAGGGTATACCGCTTTATGGAACAGTGCAGCAGGCAATAGATGTCATGGTACGGACACTGCGGGAGGATGTGGCCGGTATCCGTGTTATTAAGGCACTTTCCAAGAAAGAGTATGAGAAGAAACGGTTTGAAAAGGCAAATGAGGAAGTGTCAGAAAAGGAACTGACTGCTTCCGGTGTAATGGCAGCTTCCGGTCCGCTGTTAAACTTTTGTCTGAATATGGGGCTTACCATGGTAGTTATTGTGGGAGCATACCGGGTAAATGCAGGATTGACCCAGGCAGGAAAGATTGTGGCGTTTCTTACGTATTTTACAATGATTCTGAATGCCGTGATTGCAATTAACCGGATTTTTGTTATGTTTTCCAAGGCTTCAGCGTCATCAGAGCGTATTGGCATGGTTCTGGATGCGGAGGATGACCTGGTGGTGGAACAGTTTCGTGGATTTCCCGGACAGACAAGGCTGGAGTTTCGCAATGTGTCCTTCAGTTACCAGGGAGAGAAGGACAAACTTTGTCTGGAACAGGTCAGTTTTTCTTTGAAACCTGGGGAGAATCTTGGTATTATCGGAGCAACCGGTTCGGGAAAAACGACATTGTTAAACCTGCTTATGCGGTTTTATGATGTGACAGAGGGGGAAATTCTGGTGGATGGACGGAATATAAAAACCTATCCGTTACAGGAACTGCGCAGGAAGTTTGGGGTAGCGTTTCAGAACGATGTGGTGTTTCATGATACAGTAAGGGAAAATATCAGTTTTGGACGGGAACTGTCGGAGAAACAGATAATTGAGGCAGCAAAGCAGGCAAAAGCGTATGAGTTTATTATGGAAAAAGAAGGAGGTCTGGAACATGTGGCAGCTATCAAGGGTGCGGATTTCAGCGGCGGTCAGAAGCAGAGGCTGCTGGTGGCGAGAGCACTGGCAGGGGATACGGAATTTCTTTTGCTGGATGACGCTTCCTCAGCACTGGATTATAAAACGGATGCGTATATCCGGAAGCAGATCCGGGAGCAGAAGCAGGGAACGACAATGATTTCCGTTGCCCAGCGAATCAGTTCTGTCATGCAGTCGGATCTGATTCTTGTGCTGGAGGATGGAAAAATCATTGGAAAAGGCACCCATGAGGAACTTTTATTAACCTGTGAAACGTACCGGGAAATTTACAAGTCCCAGATGGGACAGGAGTTGTCTGCATAATCTGAAACGTCTGCATTTTTTTGTATGGTATTTGTGAAAAATAGTTCCTCCTTCAGACTATCAGTTACTACTAATTTGTGGGACTGGTTTTGTGTGGGGTGTAGCAGAAATGCAGCGGAAAAACAATTGTGGAAAGGGAAGAAGATATGGCGGCACCGGGACCGAAAACTCCCGCTTCCAAAAAATATGAGCGGGCCAGAGATCCAAAAAAAGCATTGCAGGGTCTGTGGAGTTATTTAAAACTATATAAGTGGATGTTAGTGGCAGCAGTACTGCTTACCTTTGCGGGAAATGGTCTGGCACTGGTGGGTCCAATGCTGTCCGGCAGGGCGATTGATGCCATTGTGGGTGTCGGACAGGTGGATTTTGACACGGTGTTTTATTATGCCGGCTGGATGGTACTGTTTTATGCCGCTTCTTCTGCGTTGTCTTACGGACTGGCACTTCTTATGCGGACGATTACCCAGAAGACGGTAAAGAAAATGCGGCAGGATGTGTTTGATAAATTGATGGAGCTGCCGGTGGGGTATTTTGATACTCATTTGTCCGGGGACATTATCAGCCGGATTTCGTACGATATTGATGTGATTAACACATCGCTATCTAATGATGTGGTGCAGATTTGTGCCAGTGTGGTGACGGTAACCGGTTCTTTTGTTATGATGGTTATGATTGCACCGTCACTGGTGGTGGTTATGCTGGTGACGATTCCAATGTCAATTTTGTACACGAGATATATGACAAAGAAAACCAGACCGCGTTTTTCCAGACGTTCCGCAAAGCTGGGAGAAATGAACGGTTTTGTGGAGGAAATGATTACCGGACAGAAGGTGATTCAGGCGTATGCCAGGGAAGAGATTATGCAGGAGCGGTTCCGTGAGGTGAATCAGGCTGCCATGGACGCTTACTATGATGCGGATTATTACAGCAGCACCATGGGACCAACGGTGAATTTTATTAACAATCTGTCATTGACGCTGGTGACCGTGTTTGGTGCACTGCTGTATTTAAAAGGGACGCTGTCTCTTGGTAATATTTCTTCCTTTGTGCAGTATTCGAGAAAATTTTCCGGACCAATCAATGAGGTGGCGAATATTGCGGGAGAAATCCAGTCTGCCCTGGCAGCAGCAGAGCGTGTGTTCCGTGTATTGAATGAAGAGGAAGAAGTGGCGGATGTATATGGCGCAGTGGAGCTGAAGCAGGTGAACGGAGCAGTAACACTGGAGCAGGTGACATTTGGATATACCGAAGAAAATCCAATTTTAAAGGAGTTTTCCTTAAAAGTAGAACCGGGGTCCTTAATTGCGGTTGTGGGACCGACAGGCGCAGGAAAAACTACACTAATTAACTTGCTGATGCGTTTTTATGACCCACAAAAAGGAGAAATCCGTGTGGATGGCAGGGAAAACCGGGAAATTAAGAGAGATGATCTGCGCCGGGCGTATGCCATGGTTTTGCAGGACACCTGGGTGTTTGGCGGTACAATTTTTGAAAATATTGCTTATGGTAAGGAAAACGCAACAATGGAAGAAGTGGTGGAGGCAGCGAAGGCGGCACACATCCATTCTTATATTAAGCGTCTGCCGGAGGGGTATGATACGATTCTTACGGAAGACGGTGTGAATATTTCCAAAGGACAGAAGCAGTTGCTGACAATTGCCAGAGCCATGCTGCTGGATTCCAAAATGCTGATTCTGGATGAAGCCACTTCCAACGTGGATACCCGGACGGAAATCCGCATTCAGAAAGCAATGGAAAAACTGATGGAAGGGAAAACCTGCTTTATTATCGCCCACCGGCTGTCAACCATCCAGCATGCGGATGTGATTCTTGTAGTGAATGACGGACAGATAGTGGAACGGGGCAGTCATGACGAATTAATTCGAAAAAAAGGATTTTATTATGGATTGTATACTTCACAGTATGAATAAAAAGTGGTATAATAGTATATAGGCAGCGACAGATGAATAAATCGGCAGCTGTCAAACTTGTTTGAACAGATGACGATTTGTTCGGCTGGAGTAGCGAAGCGTCTTCGTAAACTTGTTTACGAAGGCTGCCTATATACTATGATACCCGGCCCGTCCGCACCGAGGAACGCCGGAGGCGTTTCGAGGTGTGCAAAAGGGAAGTAAAGCGTCTTCGTAAACTTGTTTACGAAGTTTGCATATATTTAAGAAAGGCTAAGGTAACGAACTTGAGAGAAATTTTATTTTTAAAGCCCGTCTTTAAGCAGATGATCTGGGGCGGCAACCGTATGGCATCGGAATATGGTTATGACATTCCGGGAGAAAACACAGGAGAATGCTGGGCAATCAGTGCCCATGCCAATGGTGATGGCACGATTTCCGGTGGCACGTATGACGGCGTAACGTTAAGCACCTTATATAAGGAGCACAGGGAATTATTCGGCAATAGTAAAGAAGAGGTATTCCCATTATTAATCAAGATTATTGACGCAAAGGCAGATTTAAGCATTCAGGTACATCCGGATGATGCTTATGCCGGTGCAAATGAAAACGGTTCCCTTGGTAAGACCGAATGCTGGTACATTCTGGACTGCGATGAGGACGCCACGATTGTCATTGGACACAATGCAAAGGACAAACAGGAACTTCGCCGGATGATTGAAGAAAACCGCTGGGATGAGCTGATTTCCGTGCGTCCGATTAAAAAGGGTGACTTTTTCCAGATTGAGCCTGGTACGGTTCATGCGATTAAGGCAGGTACATTAATTCTGGAAACCCAGCAGAGCAGTGATATTACATACCGTTTGTACGACTATGGCAGACTGCAGAACGGCAAACCAAGAGAACTGCACATTGAAAAAAGTATTGATGTCATTGAGTGTCCGCATCAGGACAGAATGGCAGGAAGTGAGTATGTACAGGTGCAGGACGCACAGATACAGACGATGGTAGCCTGTCCGTTTTATACGGTTAAGAAAATCTGCTTAAAGGGAGAAGCAGAACTTGCCATGGATGGTTCTTATCAGTTATTCAGTGTAATCGAGGGAGCTGGAGAAGTAGATGGTACACCGGTAAAGAAGGGGGATCATTTTATTCTTCCAACCGGTTATGGTGCGTATAAGTTGTCGGGAGAGATGGAGCTGATGACATCTTATGCGAAGGAGGCAGAATAAAAAATGAGTAACTGGTTAAATCCTGATAATGCTTTTTTTACTTTCATGGGAAAAGCCTTTGATATGCTGGTCATTAATACCATCTGGCTGGTGCTTTGTCTGCCGCTGCCGGCATTAAGTATTGTGTGGGCAGGACAGACTGGGATTACAGCATTCCTGATATTGACATTTTTGTCACTATTACCAGTTGTGCCGGCAACAACAGCCATGTATTATACTATTGTAAAGGTAATACGCCGTGAACGAAGCTATGCCATCAAGGAATTTTTCCGTTCCTTCAAACGCAATTTTAAACAGGGTGCCGTATTTTCTGTAATTGCCCTGGTACTGGTTGCTCTTTTGTATATTGATTTCAAATATGCATTAGCACTGGTAGAAGCACAGGAATCTTCGGGAAGTACGTATTTTGGTGTATTTCTTGTAGTAGCAATTTTGTTTGGAGGAATGTTTACGTTTATTTGTCCGATTCTTTCCAGATTTGAAATGAAACTTACCGGATTTATTAAAACAGCTTTTTTAATGGCAACCAGACATGCACTGACAACGCTGGTACTGCTGGTAATTGGGATTGGCGTACTGCTTGGATGTTATGTACTGCTTCCAGGAATTTTTATTCTTCCGGTAGTTGGAACCCTGCTGGCTTCTTTTATGATAGAGCGTGTGTTTAAGAAATACATGCCGGCAAAGGAAGAAACGCCAGAAGGAGAAGAAGAGGCTGGACAGGAACATGACGAATGGTATTTAGAATAAATTATTCGGGAAAAAAGGAGGAGTAATTTATGGAACATGTATTGAGAAAACAGGTAGACTGGGACAATGTAAGAGCTGTAGTATATGCGTCTTCCAAGTATCCATTTCAGATTCTTGGACCGCGTATGACGGACGGCGGCGTGCAGATCTGCTGCTTTTATCCGGGAGCAAAAAGCGTTTCCGTAAAAGCAAAGCGTCCAAAAGCACTGTATGAGATGAAACGTCTGGATGAAGCAGGCTTTTTTGGTGTTCTGGTAGACAGGGAAGAAATTTTTAAGTATACCTATGTGATTACCAACGAAGACGATACCGTGTGGGAGCAGGAGGATGCCTATGCCTTTCTTCCGGTGCTGCCGGACGACCAGTTAGAATTATTTGCCCGCGGCATTCATTATAATGTATATGATTTATTAGGCGCCCACAAGAAAAAAGTGGATGGCGTGGAAGGTGTGGAATTTGCTGTCTGGGCACCAAATGCGCTGAAAGTCAGTGTAGTAGGCGACTTTAATATGTGGGATGGCAGACGCCACCAGATGGAAATGCAGAAAAATTCCGGAATTTTTGCCCTGTTCATTCCTGGGGTAAAAGAAGGGGATTTATATAAGTACGAGGTACGTCAGGCAGATGGTGCCAATGTATTAAAGGCAGACCCTTATGCTACCCGTTCCCAGATGCGTCCGGACAATGCTTCCATTGTCTGTGATATTTCCCATTATAAGTGGAATGACAAGGCGTATCTGAAGGAAAGAAAGAAGAAAAAACTTTCAGATCATCCGATGAATGTTTATGAAGTGCATCTTGGTTCCTGGAAAAAACCGGGCGACTGGGATGGCAGACTGTTCTTTAACTACCGGGAAATGGCGGAGGATTTAGCGGAGTATGTAATTGAAATGGGATATACCCATGTGGAACTTCTGCCGGTGATGGAGCATCCGTTTGACGGTTCCTGGGGTTACCAGGTGACCGGATATTTTGCACCGACCGCCCGTTATGGAACACCGGAAGATTTTATGTACTTTGTGGATTATATGCACCAGAAAGGTATCGGTGTCATTTTAGACTGGGTACCGGCACATTTTCCAAAGGATGCTTTTGGACTGGCTAAGTTTGACGGCACCTGTCTGTACGAGCATATGGATGTGCGCCGTGGAGAGCATCC
>JAGBBW010000024.1 GCA_017938285.1 Lachnospiraceae bacterium | reverse complement strand
TAAGAAGCAGAAAAGGATAGAGCAGAGGAATCACGGATGGACAGAGTAAATTTACAGGAATTGAAAATGAATACCAGGGGCGAGGTGCTGAAGTTTCTGAAAAAGTTATGGAATGGGGAAGTGACAAGCTGCCCCATGTGTGGAAGCGAATTGGAACTGTTGCATAAGAAAGCGAAAAAAAATAACTGTGACTGGCAATGCAGGTCATGTAACAAGGTATTTAAGACGATTTATCTGTTGGATGAACTGAATGAAAAATAGAATAAATAATAAATTTTATTGCAGGAGGACAATATGGATAGATTGCATAGTTTATTACAGGAGGACAATATGGACAAATTATACATTGTAATCCCTGCCTACAACGAGCAGGACAACATCGAGGATGTAGTAAAGGACTGGTATCCGGTGGTGGAGCAGACTGGACCGGACAGCCGTCTGGTGATTATTGACGATGGCAGCAAGGATGCCACCTACGCAAAGCTGCAGGAGCTGGCAAAGGACCGTCCGCAGATGGAGCCGCTGCACAAGGAAAATGGAGGTCACGGTGCGACGGTACTGTATGGTTACCGTTATGCCATCCAGAAAAAGGCGGATTACATTTTCCAGACCGATTCCGATGGACAAACCCTGCCGTCGGAGTTTGCAGACTTCTGGAAGCTTCGGAAAGAGTATGATATGGTAATCGGACACCGTAAAGGCCGTCAGGACGGTTTTTCCAGAGTGTTTGTTACCAAGGTGTTAAAGGCGGTATGTCTGCTGTGTTTCCATGTGAAGGTGCAGGATGCCAATACACCGTTCCGTCTGATGAAGACGGAGAGCCTGAAAAAGGAAATCGGACTGATTCCAAAGGACTACAATTTATCCAACGTGGTAGTTTCCGTGCTGTTTATTAAGAAGGGCTACAAAGTAAAGTACCTGCCGATTACGTTCCGTCCAAGACAGGGTGGCGTCAATTCCATTAACTTAAAGAAGATTTTTAAGATTGGACAGAAGGCAGTCAAAGATTTTGCAAGGATTAATAAAATTATTAAGAATAAAAATGGAGAAACGAAATGAGTACAACACAGACAAATGAAAACCAGTTAGGCATTGTGCAGATCGTGCAGGTAATTGCACTGATGTTTGGCTATCTTGGCGTATTTCTGATTGGTAAGATATTGTTAGGGGAGGAATATGGTCAGGTGCTTGCCTGGTGGTTTACCTTAATCCTGCTGGGAATTTCCTGCCTGCCTCTGACAAGTATTTTATTTTCCGGCTTTCACGATGGAGGATATCTGTTTTCCAAGTCCATTGGTCTGGCGATGAACGGCTGGCTGTTATGGGCATTGTCCTCGCTGCATATTTTGAAATTTACCAGAACAAATGCCATTCTTGTGGTAGTGGTACTTCTTGCACTGAATTTTGGCTTCTGGGTGCTGGCTGGAAAGAATGAGAAAGTGAAGGGCTGGACGGCAAGGGTAACAGCGAAGTCTGGAAATGATGCGGTGGGCAAGGTAATACTGGCGCTGGCATTTGAACTGGTATTTCTGGCAATTTTTATTGCAGGCTGTTATGTGAAGTGTTTCAAGCCGGAAGCGTATGGAACGGAAAAATTCATGGACTATGGTTTTATGACTTCCATGATGCGCAGTGATTATATGCCACCGGAAGATTTCTGGGCTTCGGGAACGAACCTGAATTATTATTACATGGGTCAGTATATGGCAACATTTCTGACAAAGTTATCCGGTGTGACGGTAAATGCGGGCTACAATCTGGCACTGATGATGTTAATGGCGTTCTGTTTTACATTATCGTATTCCATCGTGTATGAGGTAATGCGCCTGACGATGAAGCTTCGGAATGAAAAGAAGCAGGAGCAGATTCAGAACGGCAATGACAATGTGGCATTGTATGGCGGCGGTCTGACAGCGCTGGTTTCCCATGTGGCAGGTGTACTGGCAGGGGTTGCAGTGACCTTTGCCGGAAATATGCATTATACGGTGTTTGGAAAGGTTATTCCGGCAGTGCAGAATATGATGGGTATGGAGGTGGATTCCTACTGGTTCCCGGATGCCACACGTTATATTGGTTATAATCCGGAAACGAATGACAAGACTATTCATGAATTTCCATCCTACTCTTTTGTACTGGGTGACCTGCATGCCCATGTTACCAATATTATGTTTGTACTTACCGTGCTGGGAATTTTGTTTGGATGGCTGTTGTACCGGAAGAACCGGATGGACGCCGTGAAGAACGGAACAAAAATAGAACCGTATTCCAGAATGCTGGAAATTTTCCATCCATCCATACTTGTACTGGGTTTCTTTATTGGCCTGTTCCAGATTACAAACTACTGGGATTTTCCGATTTACTTTGTCGTATCCGGTGCGGTGATTCTGTTCAGTAATGCGGTGATTCACCGCTTTAAAATGGAAACGGTAACGCTGACGGCGTTTCATGCGGCAGTAGTACTGGGGATTTCCTTTGTGGTATCCTTGCTGTTTAACTTAAAGTTTGATTCCATGGCAGGTGGCATTGCGCTTTGTACGGACCATACGCCGTTTTACCAGTTGATGATACTCTGGGGACTTCCGTTGACAGTGCTGGTATGCTATCTTGTTTCTACCATCTGTAAAAAGAAAGGAGAAGCAGAATATCAGCGGAAGAAAGGCTCCCAGCCGTTATTATTCCAGTTTATTGACCGTTTGAGTGTGCCGGAGCTGTTTATTTTAACGATTGGTCTTTGTGCGGCGGGTCTTGTGCTGCTGCCGGAAATCATTTATGTGGTGGATATTTACGGTGGTCATAAGCGTGCCAATACGATGTTCAAGTTTACGTATCAGGCGTTTATTATGTTTGGTCTGATGATGGGCTATGTCATTACAAAATTTGTGCTGCTGGCAAAGAACGGAAAGCAGCTCGTATGTGGTATTCTGACTGGATTTTTCCTCTTTGGAACGGTAGGATATCTTGGAAAATCCGTGGATTCCTGGTTTGGGGATATCAAGGACCAGAACCGGTTCCAGGGACTGGATGCGGCTGCCTTTGTGGACAGGGAAAATGCCAGTGATTCCGAGGCAGTGGACTGGATTAACGAAACTATCGAAGGCCGTCCGGTTATGCTGGAAGCAGATGGGGAGAGTTACACCTTTGCCAACCGTGTATCCGTACTGACAGGACTTCCGACTCTCCTTGGCTGGCATACCCACGAATGGCTGTGGAAGGACAGCTATGACTGGATGAATGAACGGTCGGAAATTGTAAAGACAATTTACACTTCCACGGACCTGGATACAGTAGAAAGCCTGCTGGAGCAGTTTGATGTTTCTTATATTTATATTGGAGACGAGGAGCGGAGCTGGTTTGCAGAAAAGGGCGGTGTGAATGAAGCCGGTCTGCGCAGTCTGGGTGAAATTGTGTTTGAAAATGAAGGTGTCTGCATTATAAAGGTGAAGTAAGATGTGAAGTCTGACAAACAAAATGATTAAGTAGAAAAATTACCATAGAAGAACGTACAATAGAAATCGGTGAATGAAAAATAACCTACACTTTTTAGTGTAGGTTATTTTTTACCCTTAATTAGTTCCATCCTCGTAATACGCTTTCACACAGATATCCTGGCTGTAATCCCCGAAGTACTGTCCGAACAATGTCAGTCCGCCACAGTTTGCCGTATCTTTTGGTACGGAGAGTTTGAATTCGATGGAACTGTTGTAATCAATGTTCAGATCATGGATGGTATGCTTGGAAATCTTATGGGTTCCATCGATATAAGTGCCGTCTTTGTTAATAATCAATGTTTTTAACAGACCATACTGATTTAATAAATCCGGCCACCAGACAGGAGAGAGCATGCCTTTCCGTACCCCATAATCGCCCGGACTGATCCATTTGCCAAGGGAGACACCGTTGATTTCAAAATAAATATCACTAGGATAATCTTCATTGACTTCCGGACACTCGGATGAAATTTCAAAGGAAATCTGCAGTTCTGTCAGACGCTGTCCGGCGTGGAGACGGTTTGGAAGCGTATAGGTGACGCTGCCCCAGCCAATCCACAGGATGCCTGCATTGAACCGTTCCGGGAAAGAAAACATCTTTGGATTGTCAAGCTCGCCGATGATGTTGTGTCCGGAAGCTAGTCCACAGGTCGGATGGGCATCGATACTGGTATAATGGCCAATGGAAATGTCATCTTTGTAGCATGGACGGGCAGCAGCCTGTGGTGCCAGGTCAACGATGAGTTTATCGTGAACCGGCTGGACAACCTTTCGGATGCCGCGCTTTCCGGAGGTGGTCATGATGGTTACCAGACCAGCACCTTCCAGTTTGCCTACATGCAGGGAAATAGCACTGTTGGTAAGACCCAGTGCTTCTGCAAGGTCATTCAGGCTTAAATTGTCATTCTCATAAATCAGTTCCATGATGCGCAGACGCATTGGTGTACTGAGTGCCTTGAATGTTTCTTCTGCTTCTTTTAAAGAATGAAGATAAAGCATGGGAATCCTCCGTTTCTATAATTTTTGTGTAACTGCAAAACCGGAAGGGTTATGGGACAGTTACATTTGGCGTAAGCAGAAAAAAGATGAGTTCAGTCATAATTAATATAGGGAAATACAAAACAAAAGTATATTTCAGTAAATACTAATGAAAACTGAAAGAGTTTCTGCTATATCTTAATGATACGTTTAAGTTTAAGTAAAAAGTTAATTCTAATTATAAATGAAAAGCATAATTTAGTCAATAATTTAATGATAAAGTTTTGACTAAAATCGAATTTAGTTAATTTGCACAAATTGAAGTGACGATTTTTGACGGAAAGATGAAAAAATGCTATCGAAAACTCTTGACGAATGTATATGCCAGGTGGTATAATTTAAGAGAAAACGTTAATAGTTGAGCCAAAACTGAAAAACAAAAGGGCTGGATGCCAGAAAGATGTGGAGTGCTTCAGTTTTGGATGAAACTTATTTTGTTCGAAATGTACAAAAAAAGCCAAACGGAGGAGTCGGTTTATGTTTAAATTATTCGTAAACACAAAAAGACAGCTGGGACACATTAACCCAGAGCTTCAGGGACACTTCTCAGAACATCTGGGAAGATGTATTTACGAAGGCATTTATGTGGGAGAGAATTCGGAAATTCCTAACACAAACGGAATGAGAAACGACGTGGTTGCAGCATTAAAGGAAATGAAGGTTCCGGTCCTTCGCTGGCCGGGCGGATGCTTCGCTGATGAGTATCATTGGAAAGATGGCATTGGTCCAAAGGAAAACAGAAAGAAAATGATTAACACCCACTGGGGCGGTGTAGTAGAGGACAACAGCTTTGGTACACACGAGTTCATGGAACTGTGTAAGCAGCTGGGCTGTAAAACATATGTCAACGGAAATCTTGGTTCCGGTACGGTACAGGAAATGAGCGAATGGGTAGAGTACATGACCTTTGATGGTGTGTCTCCAATGGCTAAACTCCGTGAGGAAAACGGAAGCAAAGAATCCTGGACGGTTGACTACTTTGGTGTAGGCAATGAAAACTGGGGCTGCGGCGGCAATATGACACCAACCCATTATGCAAATGAATATAGAAGATATCAGACTTACGTAAGAAATTATCATCCAGAGCGTCCGATACAGAAAATCTGCTGTGGCGCCAATGTGGATGATTACAAGTGGACAGACAAGGTAATGGAAACCTGTTTTGATTCCCCGGCATTCTTACACGGCTTTATGGATGGTCTTTCCCTTCATTATTATACACATCCGGAAGGCTGGGAAGTAAAGGGAAGCGCACTGGACTTTGACGAAAAGGTATGGTACAAGACATTATCCAAGACCATGTACATAGAAAAACTGATTGAGCACCACGGTGCCATCATGGATAAGTACGACAAGGAACACAAGGTCGGCATGATTGTGGATGAGTGGGGTACCTGGTACACCTGCGAACCTGGTACCAATCCTGGTTTCCTGTACCAGCAGAATACCATGAGAGACGCACTGGTTGCCGGAATTAACTTAAACATCTTTAATAAGCATTGCGACAGAGTAAAGATGGCAAACATCGCACAGATGGTCAATGTACTCCAGGCGGTTATCTTAACCGAAGGTGCAAAGATGATTCTGACACCAACCTACCATGTATTTAAAATGTATAACTGCCATCAGGGTGCAGAACTGCTTGACAGTTATGTGGAAACGGAAACCATTGGTCTGGAAGACGACTATATGGTACCAAACTTAAATGAATCTGTTTCCCTTGGAACAGACGGAAAGATTCATATTACAATGACAAATCTTTCCCATGACAAGGATTACGAAATAGAGGGACAGCTTGCAGAGGCAGAAATTTTAGAAGTAAAAGGAACCATTCTTGTAAATGAAATGCATGCGCATAACACCTTTGAACAGCCGGAAGTAGTAAAGACAGAAAGCTTTGACGGTTGTAAAGTGGTGGACAATAAACTGGTATTTACCATTCCAGCCTGCAGCGTGTTACATTTAGAGGTTACTGTAAAGTAAAACGAATCCGTTTTCTTGAAAGGCAGCCGGAAGAATGGCTGTCATGAAAAAAGGAGGATGAAAGATGAGGCGGAAATGGTTTAAAAAAGCGGCGGCACTGACACTGATGTCAGCACTTCTGATACAGCCGGGATCTTATACGGCAGGACAGAATGCCTATGCGGCAGAAGAAAGCAGTACGGAAAGTACAGGTTCTTCTACAGAATATAGTGTGGAACGTCTGGCAACCGGCTATACCAAGGTGAGTGCGGATTATATTGCACCAAAGTATCTGTACAAGGACAAAGTAGTAGAGTACAAAATGGATACTGTGCTGGCGGCAGAATATAAGAGTATGCTGGCAGAAGATAATAAGGGATATTCCAACGGCGTAGTACAGATGACAGTTGGAGATAAGATTTCCATGAATGTGGAAGTTCCGGAAACAGCACTGTACTGGATCAAGTTTGATTATCTTTCTTATGATGATTCGATTCTTCCGATTGAATTATCGTTTAAAGTAGATGGAGAATATCCATTCTATGAAGCAAGAAACTTAAAGTTTGAAACTACATGGGTGACGGATGGACAGGTAGACCTGGACCGTTATGGAAATGAAATCGTAACCATGCCGGAAAAAGACAAAGTATGGGAAAGCAAGTATCTCATGGATGCCAGTTACCGTTATTCGGAACCATTACTTGTTTATCTGACAGAAGGTTCCCATGAATTTGAAATCGCCATGGGTGAAGGAAGTGTGCTTCTTGGTAATATTTCTCTGGAGGCACCGGTTGAAGTAGCGGATTATACCGGGTCCCCAAAGGCGTCCGGAGAGGCACTGATTGAAATTGAAGCGGAAGATTTCTATGAAAGAAATGATTCTTCCATTCATGCAGCAGGTGAATATGACTCTGCGGTCAGTCCGGTTTCTTCCAAGGAAAAGGTGTTAAATATTCTGGATGGAGATTCTTTTAAAACGGCTGGACAGACAATAACTTATCAGTTTAAGGTAGATGTTCCTGGTTATTATTACATTGCCATGAACTACCGTCAGGGTGATAAAAACGACTTCCCAGTTTACCTGGATGTACTGATTGATGGACAGATTCCAAGCGAAGCGTTCAAAGCATATCCGATGGATTCCACCAAGAAGTATAAAACAGCAACGCTGAAAGATGAAGTAGGAGAAAAGTTAAGTGTTTATCTGGATGCAGGAGTACATACCATTTCGTTTACCATCAGTGCAGAAGTGTTACGTTATGCACTGGAAGCAGTAGATGAAATCATGAACGGCATTAACGATTTATCCCTGGAGGTTACCAAGGTAGCCGGTACAAACAAGGATAAGTACCGTGACTTAAAGCTGACCAGATATATTCCGGATGTACAGTACCGTCTGTACAACTGGGTGGAACAGTTGAATTCCCTGATTGAACAGTCGGCAAATCTTCCGGGTGTGGAAGCAGAGAGCGGTGACGAGGTTGCAGCGTTTGCTTACCTGGGAATTGCAGCAAAGCAGTTAAAGACTCTGGGTGATGAGCCGGATGAACTGGTTTACCGTGTGGATGAATTATCCAACAGTTCCAACTCCATTAACACACAGATTGCAAACTTTATTGATATTATCAATGATAACGTAATCAGCATTGACCGTATTTATTTATACCAGGAGGATGCAGAACTTCCGGATGGACTTGGATTTTTTAAGTCCATGGGAATGTCCGTAAGCAGATTTTTCTATTCCTTCTTCGGACAGTCCTATTCCGCAACGAATACGGATAAAGAACACATCCAGGTATGGGTAAACCGTCCAAGACAGTATGTTGAAATTATGCAGAAGATGGTAGATGAACAGTTTACACCATCTACCGGTATTGAGGTTGACCTGGCACTGATGACAGATGCCAACAAGCTGGTACTTTCCAATGCTTCCGGTGATACTCCGGATATTGCAACAGGTCTGAACTATGCACTTCCGTTCGAACTTGGTACCCGTGGTGCTCTGGTTGACTTAACAAAGTTTGATAATTACAAAGAAATTTTCGGAAGATACAGCGAAGGTCTTCTTGTTCCAAGTGTGATTGGAGACGGTCTGTATTCCCTGCCGGAGACCATGAACTTCTATGTTATGTTCTACCGCAGTGATGTCCTGGAAAAAATCGGTCTGGAAATTCCGGACACCATGGATGACCTGATTGCCATGCTTCCTGATTTACAGATGAGAGGTCTGAATGTTTACTACCAGACAGCACCGATGGCAGCCATGAGAAACTTCCATGGAACCACACCATTGATTTTCCAGAATGGCGGAAGTCTTTATGGGGAAACAGCACAGGAACTGGCTATCGGCAGTGAGGCAAGTGTAGAAGGTCTGACACAGCTGACCGAATTATTTACCCTGTATGATTTACCGGTAGACGTTCCAAACTTCTACCAGCATTTCAGAAACGGTGACCTTCCAATCGGTTTTGCAGACTTTAATGCCTACAACCTGATTTTAAATGCTGCTCCGGAAATTGCAAACTCCTGGGGAATCGCTTTAATTCCGGGTATTCCGGCAGTAGATGAAAATGGAAATCCGGTTCTCGATGAGAACGGGGAACAGGTCATCAACCGTTATATGTCCGGTGGTGCAGAAAGTACCATTATGTTTGCTTCCAATGATGAGAGAGAGCAGAAAGCGTGGGATTTCATGTGCTGGTGGTCTTCCGCAGAAGTTCAGGCTGAGTTCGGACAGATGCTCCAGATTATGTATGGTGATGAATATATCTGGCCGACAGCAAATCTGGAAGCGTTCGAAATGCTTCCGTTCCCAACCTCCGATAAGGAAGTTGTACTGGAACAGGCAACCCATATTCTGGAGGCTCCAAGACTTTTGGGAAGCTACATGCTGGAACGTGAACTGAGTAATGTATTTAACAACGTCGTGGTAGATGGTGAAAATCTTCGTTCCCGTCTGGATGACGCAATCAAAATCGTAAACCGTGAAACAAACCGTAAGCTGGAAGAATTCGGCTATATCGACAGCGAAGGAAATATTCTCAAAGAATATATTGTACCTTCTGTTGAGCAGGTAAGAGAAATTCTTGATCGGTAACGGGAAGAGAGGGGAGCAACAATGAGTAAAAAGAAAACCTGGTCGAAAGTAGCCAGAAAATCCCAATTTAATAAAGCGGGTTATGCCTTTTTAGGACCATATACTGTGCTGTTTGCCACTTTCATCCTGGCTCCGGTTATCATGGCAGTAATTCTGTCATTTACAAACTTTGATACAATTCAGTTCCCAAGTTTCGTTGGATTTCTGAATTATATCAATCTTTTAACCAGTGATGAAGTGTTCATGCAGTATGTTTTACCGAACACTGTAAAGTATGCCATTCTGGTTGGTATCGGAGGATATGTTTTATCCTTCCTCCTTGCCTGGGCGCTGGCTAACTTAACCAAATGGCCTCGTACTATTTTGGCATTGATTCTGTATTCTCCTAGTATGACTGCCGGTGTGGCAATGTCCGTACTTTGGAAAATCATGTTTACCGGTGACCAGACCGGTTATATCAACAGCTGGCTGATGGAAATTGGTCTGATTAACGAGCCGATTGTCTGGCTGACCAATGCACAGTATCTGCTTCCAATCGTTATTATCATCGGTTTATGGAGCAGTATGGGTGTAGGTTTCTTATCCATTCTGGCAGGTCTGTTGAACGTAGACGAAAGTCTTTATGAAGCGGCTGCCATTGACGGTGTCAAGAACCGTTTCCAGGAAATGATTTATATTACCATTCCTAGTATGAAGCCGCAGATGCTGTTCGCAGCCGTAATGCAGATTACCGGTGCATTCCAGAACGGTTCCGTCAGCACCATGCTTGCCGGCAACCCGACACCGGGTTATGCGGCACAGCTGATTGTAAACCACATCGAAGACTACGGTTTCATCCGTTATGAGATGGGTTACGCAGCAGCGGTTTCTGTAGTGTTACTGTTAATTGTGCAGATATTCTCCAAGCTGAGCACAAAGCTCTTTGGCGAGAATGATTAAGGAAGGAGGAAAGACAAATGGCTGCATATAAGGGACATAGAATGAACCCGGACAAATTTGATAAGGGCCAGCTTAAGCTGTATCTGTTTGTAGTTCCTTTGGCTCTGATTACGGGACTTCCAATTGTGTACATCTTCTTCCACGCATTTAAACCAATGGAAGAGCTGTTCGCTTTCCCGCCAAAGTTTATTACAACACATCCGACCTTAGATAACTTCACACAGTTATTCAAGGCGTCCCGTTCCGCGGGTATTCCATTAAGCAAATATGTATTTAACAGTCTGCTTATTACAATAAGTGTAGTTATTTCATCCATGCTTTTATCTTCTGCAGCAGCGTATGCGATGTCGAAGTTAAAATTCAAAGGAAGAGATCTGGTATTTAATTTAAACCAGATAGCGATTATGTTCGTACCGGTAGCAGTTATGATTCCAAGATACCTTGTAGTAGAGTTCCTTGGTCTGACCGATACTTACTGGTCCCAGATTTTACCGCTGATTCCACTTCCGGTTTCCGTATTCCTGTTAAAGCAGTTCGTGGATACCGTACCGGATTCCCTGATTGAAGCGGCTTACATGGATGGTGCAACGGAACTTCATGTATACTTTAAGATTATTATTCCGATGATTAAACCGGCGTTAGCTACCGCAGCCATCCTGGTATTCCAGCAGGTATGGGGCAATCTGGAGGCTTCCAACTATTACATCAGTGATGAAGGTCTGAAGTCGCTGGTATTCTATATGAATACCCTGGCCAGTGCCAATGGTAACAACGTAGCAGGACAAGGTGTACAGGCAGCAGCTTCGCTTCTGATGTTCCTGCCGAACTTAATTCTGTTCTGTATCTTACAGAATAAGGTTATGAACACCATGGCTCATTCCGGTATTAAGTAGAAAAGAGAGGACGACCTATGAACAAGAAAGTAAAAAAACTTTTCGTCTCGTTGTTGGCGCTTCTCTTGACAATGGGATTATTCACAGAACCGTTGACAGCTCTGGCTGACGCACCGTATAAAACTTATACGGTGGACGGTTACGGTTCCGTTATTGAAACACAGACCGCTTATCTTCCATATGGTACCATCAGTAAGATAGGTGATGAAACATTAAAGGCTCCAACAGATTTCACAATTCTCAGTGATGGTTCCATGTACATTCTGGACAGTGGAAATAAGAGAGTACTTGTTTCTGATATTGAAGGAAATTATTATGGAACGATTGGTGAAGGCATTCTGGTAAATCCAAGAGGTATGTATGTAACGGAAGAACACATTTGTTATGTGGCTGACCGTGATGCCAGAATGATCTGGGTATTCGATGAAACTGGAAGTCTGATAGCATCTTATGACAGACCGACCGAAGCAATGTACGGTGAAACCCAGGATTTCCTTCCAATCAAGGTAGTTGCGAATGAATCCGGTACTATTTATGCTATTTGTGAATCCAACACCAATGGTATTGTACAGATTTCTCCGGTAGACGGAGGTACATTCCTTGGTTACTTCGGTACCAATGCAACCCAGGCTTCCCTCTGGAGAATCATCTGGAGATCCATTCTTCCAGATTCTGCAAGAGCAAAAATGCTTGGTAACATTCCGGCAACTCCGGATAACATGGCAATTGATGAAAAGGGTCTGATTTACACCGTAACAAGAGGTGAAGGACAGGGAACCTTAAAACGTTTAAATATTGCCGGTTCCAACATGATTGAGCTGGAAAACGGTGCGTATGATGATGTTCCTGCTGCAGTAGCAACAGGTAATCATGACAACGTATATGTGGTATCCCAGCAGGGTTACATTTACGAGTACAATAACGAAGGCGAACTGCTTTTCGTATTCGGTGGCAGTGATGACGGAATGCAGCGTATCGGTCTTTCTACCAAGGCAGAAGCCATTCAGGTAGACAGCAATGACAGAATTTACGTTCTGGACTCTGATAAGAAGCAGGTTATCATTTATGAGCCTACCGAATTTACAAACCACTTACATGAGGCATTGTATCTGTTCTCCAAGGGACGTTACACCGAAAGTAAGGAACCTTTAAATGAAGTTCTCCGTATGAACAACCTGTTCGATTATGCGAACATGGCAATGGGTAAGAACTTATATAAGGAAGAGAATTACGAACAGTCCTTAGAGTTTGCAAAACTGGCAAAGGATTATGAAACCTATTCCGATTCTTTCTGGGAAATCAGAAATAACTGGTTAAAACAGAATCTGGCAACCGTATTTATTCTTTGTATTGTATTATACATTGTTAAGAAGGTTGTAGACGCTCTGGATAAGAAGAAACACATTCTGGACCCGGTAAGAAATACCGTTGATAAAATCAGAAACAAAAAGTTAATCAAACAGATGGGTTACATGTTCTTCTATATGAAGCATCCGATTGACGGCTGTTATGGTATCCGCAAGGAAGGCAGGGTATCCGTACTTAGTGCCAATATCCTTCTGGCTATCGGTATGGTGGAATTTGTTATCAACAAGTATTTCTGTGGTTTCCTGATTAAGGGCGTCAGAGAAGGAGAGTATGATATTTTATCTGATATCGGTTTTATCCTCCTCGTTCTTGTCCTTGTAGTAGGATGTAACTACTTAATGTGTACCATTAATGATGGTGAAGGTAAGTTTAAGCATATTTACTGTTCCCTCATTTACAGCTTTGGTCCATATTTAATCATCCAGCCGGTAATCTTTGTATTGTCCCACGTGGTAACAAAAAATGAAATGTTCTTCGTGGAATTTGGTAATCTGGCAATGCTTGTCTGGATTGCAGTACTGGTATTCCTTGCAATTAAGGAAATTAACAATTATAATGTAAAAGAAACGGTTAAGATTATCTGTCTGACAGCCTTTACAATCCTGATTGTATGTCTCCTGGCATTCATCGTTTATGTACTGGCATCCCAGGTACTTGATTTCGTTCAGTCGATTTGCGGAGAGGTGGTGTACAAGATTGGCAACTAAATTAAGAAAAAAACTGATTTGCTTCCTTCTTGTATTTGCGTTAGGTCTTGTACCTGCACTCAGCCAGGCTGGTGTGACAGCGTTTGCGGCCAAAGAGCCAAGCTACACAGACTGGAAGGAAACACATAAGAAAATTGCAGAAAACAGCAAATTCAATCTTTACCTGTGTGAAGATGATTTATCCGTTGTAGTAGAAGATAAGGCAACCGGACGTTTCATGGAGTCTTCTCCAAGCTATAACGATGGTGCCAGCAATGCAACATGGGAAGCTTATCTTTCCTCCGCTCTGGTACTTACTTATATCCAGGGAAATACGGATACCAAGCAGGCGGATCTGGTAAAGGATAAGGTAACCAAGGATATTACCTATACCGATAATGGTTTTGAAGCAAAGATTTACTGGAGCAAATACCAGTTTGGTATGACCTTAAAAGTTTCCCTGACCGAAGATGGTCTGGTGGCAACCGTACCGGATGATTCCATTATTGAAAAGAGTGATGTTTATGTAGGAACCGTTTCCATTTATCCATGTATGGGTGTTTCCTATCTGGATGAAAAGGAAGGCTACATGTTCATTCCGGATGGTAACGGTGCCCTGATTTATCTGGAAGATAATGAAAAGCG
>JAGBBW010000023.1 GCA_017938285.1 Lachnospiraceae bacterium | reverse complement strand
TCGGCTCCTGTGTTACTTCCGGTGTTGGGTCCGGCGTTACTTCCGGTGTGGGGTCCGGTGTTACTTCTGGCGTTGGCTCCGGTGTTACTTCCGGTGTCGGCTCCGGTGTTACTTCCGGTGTCGGCTCCGGTGTTACTTCCGGCGTTGGGTCAGGTGTTACATCTGGCGTTGGCTCCGGTGTTACTTCCGGTGTCGGCTCTGGCGTTACTTCCGGTGTCGGCTCTGGTGTTACTTCTGGTGTCGGTTCCGGATCAGCCATCTTCGCTTCCATAATATCCGCAATTTCTCCTGCGGAAAGCACTGTGGAGTAAATCGCAATATCATCAAAGGTATAGGAAGCATCGTTATCTGCCCAATCCCATGCCTGGTTTCCACCAAGGGCAATATACGTTAAGTTTGTGCCACCAGTAAATAATCCGGAAGCACAGTGTTTATCCGTACCGTCCGTATACCACTGATTCTGTACTTCGCCATCTACATAAATGGTTGTATGGGTTTCAGAAAAAGTTGCGGTATAATAATGCCACTCTTTATCATCCAGCCATGCGGTAGTCTCTTTATTTTCTCCTGCCATATTATCTGCCGCCGCATAATCTGTGTAACCATCACAATTAATCTGTGCCAGCAGTCTGGACTGGAGAATCAGTGCTGGAAATGTATTTCCAGCAGCTGCAGGTGCTGCACCATGTGCTGTAAAGATAGGTGAATACCAGTAATTTGTTGCATCTGCCACATTCACCCAGAAACCAATGGATATTTCCTTATTTCCTGCATTCACAGCATTGGCAATCGCATCTTCCGGTAACAGCAGATAATTGGTACGTACTCCTGCATTTGCAGTAGCATTATGGTAAATGTCTCCAAAGTGTGCGTCATCATCTTCTTCGATAGCACCATCACCCACCTGAATGGTATCGCCATAACCTTCTTCAAAATCATTAAAGTAGGTTCTAAATCCTTCTACTACATCCGCCTCACGGTCCTCTCTCACTTCCGGTGTTGGGAACGGAGTCGGTTCCGGCGTAGGCTCTGGTGTTGGAGTCGGTTCTACTTCTATCTCCATCTTTTCTGCAACTAAAGTTAAAATTTCCTCTTCTGTCAGGGCAATGGAGAACAGGGATACTTCATCAAACATGTAGGAAGCATCCTTATCTGCCCAGTTCCATGCCTGGTTGCCGCCAAGGCATACATAGTCAAGATCGGCTCCGTTCGTAAACAGTCCGGCTACTGTATGGCCGTCCGTACCATCCAGTGTCCATTGGTTCATTACTTCACCATCCACATAGACGGTTACCAGTTCTTCCGTAAACGTTGCGGTATAGTAATGCCATTCTTTATCATCCAGCCACGCTGAGGTTTCCTGATTAGCACCTGCTACATTATCCTCTGCAACAAAGTCCGTATATCCTGCACAGTTTACCTGCGCCAGTAATCTGGACTGCAGTATCATCATCGGAAATGTATTTTCATTATTCGCAGGTACATCTCCGTATGCGCTGAAAATAGGTGAAAACCAATAATCTGCCGCATCTGCCACATTCACCCAGAAACCAATCGTCATTTCATTGCTTCCAGTAGAAGTTGCACTTTTAATGGTATCTGAAGGCAGCTGCAGGTAATTCGTACGTACCCCGGCGGTTCCTCCAGCCACATTGTGGTATACCTGGTTAAAATCTTCATTTTCCACGGTTTTTACTTCACCGCTTCCGACTACGGCTGCATCTCCAAGTCCTTCTTCAAAATCATTGAAGTAGGTACGGTATTCCTCCAAATCACGAGGCTTGCCGATTTCATTCATATAGGTATTAATTTCTGCAGCACTCAGGGCTGTGGAGAACAGGGATACTTCATCAAACATGTAGGAAGCATCATTATCTGCCCAGTTCCATGCCTGATTTCCACCAAGACATACATAGTCAAGGTCTGCTCCGTTCGTAAACAGTCCGGCTACCGTATGACCTGCAGAACCATCCAGTGTCCACTGGTTCATTACTTCACCGTCTACATAAACGGTTACCAGCTCTTCCGTAAATGTTGCGGTATAGTAATGCCATTCTTTATCATCCAGCCATGCTGAAGTTTCCTGATTGGCACCTGCCACATTATCCTCTGCAACAAAGTCCGTATATCCTGCACAGTTCAACTGTGCCAGTAATCTGGACTGCAATATCATCATTGGAAATGTATTTTCATTATTCGCAGGCGCAGCTCCATATGCACTAAAAATAGGAGCATAAAAATATCCCGTTGCATCTGCCACATTCACCCAGAAACCAATCGTCATTTCATTGCTTCCAGTGGAAGTTGCATTTTCAATGGTATCTGAAGGTAGCTGCAGGTAATTCGTACGAACCCCGGCGGTTCCTCCAGCCACATTGTGGTATACCTGGTTAAAGTTTTCATCTTCCACAGTTTCCACTGCACCGCTTCCAACTACCGTTGCATCTCCAAGACCTTCTTCAAAGTCATTGTAGTAAGTTCTGAGAGCTTCCAGTTCCGTATAGGTTCTGTTACTTCCGGTTGTATCATCGCTTTCTTCTTCATCCTCTGCCATAAAGTCATCATACAGTGCAGAAACATCTGCTGCGGTAAGTGCCTTGTCATAGAAACACAAATCATCTGCCCGGAATGGTGCAGAACCCCACCAGGAACCATAACCCAGGTAGAAGGTATCTGCGGAGGCAATCAGGTTAGGTACGCAGGAATAATCTGCAAAACCATCACTACATCCAAATGCCTTTGTGTAAGTCTCGTTATACTTTAACGCCCCATCCACATAAATATCAAAACCGTCACCATCCGCAACAACGGTCACCAGACTCCATTCCCCTGATGGAATTGCATTGGTCACAGTTTCTGCGTGATTTGCATCAAACCAAATAAGCTCATCTTCATTTTTTCCGTTATTATATCCTAAATATGCATTACCAGTTAAATAATATCTGCCTGTTACACCATCTGTAGTATCCACAAAACCCCAGAGCGCATCCCATACATCCGCATCGCCGCGCTTTACCAGCATGGAAACCGTAGCTTCCCCTGTCGTGCTGCCCTTTAACGGATTGGCAATCTCCACATAGTTACTGGTCTTTGCGTCATTATAACCAAAATTCACCTGCACTACCTGGCTGCCCAGAGCGGTATCCTTCTTAATGGAAGGTGCGGTACCGGATTCCTGTGCTGTGGCAGTACCCACCGCATCACTTAACGAATCCTTAAAATCACCTTCAAATTCATATTTCGCTACCAGACCATCCGTGATATCCGCAGTTCTGGAATTTTCTCCCATTACCGTCACATCAAAGGACTTCTGATATCCAATATTTCCCCTTGTAATGGTACAGGTCATCGTGACTTCCGTATCCGTTGCCGGAACAGTAACCACACCATCATGACCCAGTACTTCAGGATTACTGCTTGTCCAGGTAACGACTGCGTCCTGAATACCATCCGTTGGAAGAGTAACATTCTGGTAAATACCCCCCCCTATTGGAAAAATTCGATTTGCATCGGAAAGTCCCAAGGAGTCTCTTGTCATGGCAATCGCATACTCATTACCAAATGTACGGCTTCCCCATACACTGACACCACCAGTTGACTTTGCAGTAAAGCAAAGGGTCTGGTTTGCTGTGCCGTCAATCGTCTGTTCTACCAGTACACCATCATATGCCACATCATTCAGAGTAATTGTCACATAAGAACCATACGATACCTCCCAGGTACCGGTATAAGCTCCGGATACGGTACCATCTTCTGATAATGTGATAGTTTCCGGTTTCACAATTTCCAGATTTTCATAATCCATCTTATACTTATGTACAATTACCTGATACTCTCCTGCAATCTCGGAATCGTCAAACACGGTTGATGCCAGAGTATCATTATTTACAGTCTCGCCAGTATACTCATACGGAGCCGCTACCAGCCAGTTATCCTCATTTAAGAACAACTGATGCACACGAAGCGCATGGTTGGCTGTACCATCATTAAACTTAGTATGATATACCACATAAGAATTACCATCCCAATCAGTGAAGGCAGAGTTATGCCCCTGTGCCAGTTCACCCAGTTCCATGGTCTCCCACTGGTAACCACCCATCAGCTTTTCACCATTATCAGCCGTAAGCGCATTACCGTAGTTCATTTTATAGCTTGGGTAAATGGCACTTTCTTCATCCGCATCCTTATAAGGACCATTAATATTTTCGGAACGGAAAATACGCATCTCATATCCGCCGTCCGGAGAATAGAAGCCATAGGACATAAACAGGAACCAGTAATCTCCAATCTGTTCCACATATGCACCCTCACCGGATACATACGCACCACCGGCAATCTTTGTTCCAAAGTAAGGATCCGAAGTCACCTTTCCCGGTGAAGCCTCCGAATAGTCATCTTCATATGGAATGGTATAGTCACGCAGACCCGTTTCCTCATCCAACTCGATGGCATAAATACCACCGGACCAGGAACCGTAAATCAGCCAGAGATCATCACCATCATAAGACACACAAGGGTCAATGGCATGCGGCCAGATTTCTCCCCACTTGCTGCCTACATTATACCTTGCAGGCAGATCCTCTGCTGCCTCAATTTCAGGATATACAAGCGGCAGGTCAGAATCCATAATATCTACCTGATTCTCGCCATTAAAACCAGAATATAACACTGGTCCCTGGTACACATACGGACCTTCAATAGCATCTGCTGTCAGTAAAATAATAACAGAATTCCACTTGTTACCGTTTAAGCTTAAGTACATACACCATTTGCCCATGGTTGGGTTGTAAACCACATCCGGTGCCCACATGTTGCCCTGTATCTTCCATGGTGTGCCATCGTTGGCATTTGCCGCAGTACACCATGCTGCCGCATCATACACCACAGTATCCCCGGAGTCACCGGAATCAAGGGAAAATGTCAACGCACTGCCAGTACTGCTCTCGGTTTCCTCCTCATAAAAGTCAGAATCCAGCGCACTGCCGCTGCTGCTCTCCGTTTCCTCAAAAGAAAACGTGCTGACACTGGCATTAGGCACCATGCCAAACGCCTGTTTAAATGCCTCGTTATAAGAAGCCTTTACCACCTCTCCATTATCACCCGGGACACCAAACAGTTTGCTGTCCAATGTTTCTCCTGTTACCGCCGTCCAGTTCCGCAAATCCGTGGTCTTTGCCACTCCCATATGGGAACCAAATACGTAATAAGTCTTTCCATCCTTATCCTTCACTATAGATGGGTCATGGACAGCCTGCCGTGTAAAACCCAGCACCTCTCCACCTGTCTCCAGTGCTGCATCCAAAGCCGCATCATCCACATACGTGATGTCTGCAGCGTTTGCGTACACGACCGGACAAAAAGAACTCCCCACTACATTACAAAATACCGTAGCAGCCACCGTAAATGCGGCTACTACTCTGCTCCATTGTTTTCGCCTCATAGCTACCTCCTTCGTCACTTTCACTAATACCAGTCTACCTTCTAACAGAATTTTTGTCAATATTTTTTCACTGTTTCTCTAAAACTAAAAAAAGCGAAACATTTTCTGTGCAGTTTTAACAAAAAGCACTGGATATGTTTCGCTTAATTTTTGCATTATTTACTTTAATAACAACGAAAACGTTTTCGTAATTTCTTTCTGTTTTCTTACTCCGTTTCTTCCTCTCCCAGGCATTCCAGCTTGCTTACGCTGACCTCATAAGCCACTCTCTTTTCAAACTCTGTTTCAGAAATCTTCTTCTGATACTCCCTGCTCTGGATTCTGCCCCAGATCTGGATATGCTCACCTACCTGGAAGCCCTCTGCAAATCTGGCATTTCTGCCCCAGCAGATACATGGAATATAATCAGACTTACCATAAGGACGGTTGACTGCCAGCAGCACATCCGCAATTTCCCTTCCTAACGGAGTCTTTCTATAAATCGGAGGCTTGCACACAAAACCATCCAGGAAAATGTAGTTTGGACGTGTTTCATTTGCCGGAGCCTCTAACATTTCAATTTCCCTTGCAAATACGGAAAGCACCAGACGGTTTCTGCTCTCCTCATGGCGGTTATAGGAACGGAACTGTCCGTTTACCACCGCATACATACCTGTGTAATCTTTCTTCACATCCACCAGACGCTCCGATACCATAATCGGAATGATATCGTTGGACTCACTCAGACGTCCTACCGAAATCTCCATCAAATAAAATCCTTCGCCAAATACATCGTGGCTGAATGTAAAACCTCCCATAACCTCGCCTGCGATTGTCACCTGGTTATTATCAAATACCTTATCTGTCATATTGTATTACTCCCTTCGTTTTATCCGGTATTTCTTTTTGCAGTTACATTGTACAACAGTTTTTCATTTTCCAAAAGTTGTAAATCAATATTTTTACAGTTTTTGTAAAACATTTTTCCGGCTTTTTCGACAGATTCCGTCATACGTTGTAGCACTACAGTAAAAACCTATGCCACAAACACGAAAATATACCTGTCTTTCAAAAAACCCTTGAAAATCAGTGGAAATGTGCTATTATGTATAAGTTCAGAGCCGAATGGCAGGCAGCTGTACGGCAGATATGTACATCCTTTTTCACACTGATTTGTACCAAGTATACTATAAATCGACAAAAATCGGAAGACCCTGAACGATTTCTTTACCAAAAAATAATCTTTTATTAAGAAAGGAAAGAAAATATTATGAAAGCAATGCGTGAAGACATCCGTAACATCGCTATTATTGCCCACGTTGACCATGGTAAAACCACTCTTGTGGATGAGCTGTTAAAACAGAGCGGCACCTTCCGCCAGAACCAGGAAGTGGCTGAGCGTGTCATGGACTCCAACGATATTGAGCGTGAACGCGGCATTACCATTCTTGCCAAAAACACGGCAGTTTACTACAATGGCGTGAAAATTAACATCATCGACACTCCGGGACATGCTGATTTTGGCGGTGAAGTGGAACGTGTCCTGAAAATGGTAAACGGCGTTATCCTTGTGGTTGATGCTTTTGAAGGCGCCATGCCACAGACCAAATTTGTATTAAAGAAAGCACTGGAATTAAATCTTCCGGTTATTGTCTGCATCAACAAGATTGACCGTCCGGAAGCCCGTCCGACTGAAGTAATTGACGAAGTGCTGGAGCTGTTCATTGACCTGGACGCTTCTGACGAACAGTTAGACTGTCCATTTGTATTCGCTTCCGCAAAATCCGGCGTTGCCATTCTGGAACTTGGCGATACTCCGGAAAACATGAAGCCATTATTTGAAACGATTTTAGACTATATCCCGGCACCGGAAGGTGATGAAGAAGCCGGTACACAGGTACTCATCAGTACCATCGACTACAACGAATACGTGGGACGTATTGGTGTTGGCAAGGTGGACAACGGAAAAATCCGTGTCAACCAGGAAGTTCTTATGGTAAATGCCCATGAACCGGACAAGAAACGTAAAGTAAAGGTCAGCAAGCTGTACGAGTTCGAGGGCTTAAAGAAAGTAGAAGTGGAAGAAGCCGGCGTAGGTGCCATTGTGGCTATTTCCGGTATTTCCGACATCCACATCGGTGATACCCTCTGCTCCCCGGACAATCCGGAACCAATTCCGTTCCAGAAAATTTCCGAGCCGACCATTGCCATGAACTTTATTGTTAATGATTCCCCTCTGGCAGGCCAGGAAGGCAAGTTCGTTACCTCCCGCCACTTAAGAGAGCGTCTGTTCCGGGAATTAAATACCGATGTCAGCCTTCGTGTGGAAGAAACCGAAACTACCGAAGCATTCAAAGTTTCCGGCCGTGGAGAGCTGCACCTGTCTGTTTTAATTGAAAATATGAGAAGAGAAGGCTTCGAATTCGCGGTAAGTAAGGCAGAAGTTCTTTATAAAGAAGATGAAAACGGTAAAAAATTAGAGCCGATGGAACGTGCCTACGTGGATGTTCCGGACGAATTTTCCGGCAGCGTTATCGAAAAGCTCAGTTCCCGCAAGGGTGAATTAGTCAGCATGTCTACCGCCAGCAGCGGTTACACCCGTCTGGAATTTTCTATTCCTGCAAGAGGTTTAATCGGTTACCGTGGCGAATTCATGACAGATACCAAAGGTAATGGTATCATTAATACCATTTTTGATGGTTACGGCCCATACAAGGGTGACATTGCTTACCGTAAACAGGGTTCCCTCATTGCCTTTGAAAGCGGTGAAGCCATCACCTACGGTCTGTTCAATGCCCAGGAGCGTGGTACGCTGTTCATCGGACCGGGCGAAAAGGTTTACTCCGGCATGGTAGTCGGTCAGAACGGCAAGACCGAGGATGTGGAAATCAATGTCTGCAAGAAAAAACAGCTGACCAATACCCGTTCCTCCAGTGCCGATGAAGCGCTGCGTCTGACTCCGCCTAGAATTTTAAGTCTGGAACAGGCACTGGAATTTATCGAAACAGATGAACTTCTGGAAGTTACACCAAAGAACTTAAGAATCCGCAAGAAGATTCTGGACCCGCTGATGAGAAAGAGAGCGAACCGTAATAATTAAACATTCCATTCTTCACAGGGCGGCTGCAAAAAGATATCTGCAGCCGCCCTGTGTCAATTGTATTACCCTTCCGTCCGCTTCAAAGCTTCCGAAAGAAATTTTTTCAGTTCTCCCGGTGCTTCTGCCCCGGCCTTTTTAAACGCTGTTTCGTACTGGTTTTTCAAATCTTCCATGGAAAGATGGTCCGCACTTTCTTTTAAATGCCGGCGGATTCTCCGCTTCGCCCGGACAAGAAGTGCTTTCAGGGCATTGGGACTATAGCCGTTTAACACCTGGTACACCTGTTTCAGACACTCCTGCTCTTCTGCGGAAAAAGACCCTGTTTCCGGCTGAATCAGGCGTATTCCGTACTGTTTCATCTGACCATACAGTCTTGGATATACCAGCGGCTGGCCTGGAGAAAAATCTGCCTCTTCTTCAAAAAGAGGAAGTCCCCGGAACACCAGGGAACATACCTGGGCATAATACAGCACCGTCATAACACGGTACGGTGCAATATCTCCCAATGCCTGTGCCACAACGTACTGCATGGCTTCCGTGGAACGGTCACAGAAAATTTCTGCGAATACCGCCTTCCTGCTTTTCCGGTAGGCCGTGTCTGTTACTTTATCCTTATTCTGCTCCAGCACTTCCAGATAGGTCCACGGATTTCCCGCCAGTACTTCAATCCGTTTGGCAAATTCAGGATTCGGTTCCACGCCATCCAGGTAACGCATGACTGTGGTATCCCCCCAGCCAAGCAGCCGGGACAATGGTTTTTTTCCGATGTTATAACGGTCCATCATGTCTTTCAGCAGTTCTTTTGTCACCTCTACCATAACATGAACTCCTATCTGCCTGCAGGAGGCTGTTTTGCCTTATTGCCATTCTCAATATTTCCGGAATTCATTTACATCATGTACAATAATTTTGAATCCTTTAATAAACTGGTCAAACATGCCTGCCTGATACAGACTTACGATAATCATTCCCACCGGAATACCAATAATCATGCCAAGAATACCACCCAGACGGTAACCTACAAACATATATAACAATGCGGCCAGCGGATTGATTCCCACGCTGTCGCCCACCATTTTCGGCTGCAGAATCTGCTTTACCAGCTGACAGACCAGATACAGGATTCCAAGAAAAATCGCCTGCTTATAGTCGCCAACCACGATATCCACTACCAGCCATGGCCAGAAAACTGCCCCTGTACCAAATACCGGCAGAAAATCCAGAAATGCAATCAGAAACGCCAGTAAGAAGGAATAACCGATATTTAAAAATTCAAAACCGGCAAACATGATGACAACCAGAATCATCATAATCTTAAACTGTGCCTTAAAATAGCCACCCACTGCCTTCTTAAAGCTGTCTACAATGGTTTTATAACATTTTTTTGCGGAATCCGGCATTACTTTTTCCAGCCATGCTCCCATGTTATCCCGTTCTGCCGTCAGGAAATACGCTGCCAGTATGGTAATAATTGCCACAAAAATCACATCTACCACACTTCCCACATAGGAACCCACCGCAGAAATTCCCGGAAGTTCTATGCTTGCCAGAAAATTTTCTGCCCACACTGCCAGACCGTCCTGCAGATTACTTAATGTTTCCTGCAGTCCTTCCGGAAGCATTCCGTACAGACCACCCAGCTTATCTGTAAAATCATCCAGCAGGGCTACCGCTTCATTATAAATCACAAAACGGTCATCATATAAATTGATTACCTGTTTCACCAGAAATGATATCAGCAGATACAATACGCCAACCACTGCACCCAGAACAAGCACAATAATAATTACTGAGCTGTATTTACGCACAATTTTAATTTTCTTTTCCATAAACCGTACCATGGGATTGGCAATGGAAGAAATAAAAAAGGCAATGACAAAAGGCATAAAAAAGCTGATTAGTTTTGGTCCCAGAAAACAGACCAGCAGAATGCCCGCCAGTGTCAGTAAAAAATTCACTAAAATTCTTGCATATGTCTTCGGTTCATTCATTCGCTCCGCTCCTTTCTGCCAGTGCAGGGTTTCTTCATAACCGATGTACTAGCCGCGAAACAACCGTCTCGCCAGAAATGTAATAAAGAAAATAATTGCCGCCACCAGAACAAGCATTGGTCCTGCTGCCACATTCAGGTAGTAAGATAAAATCAGTCCGAGCACCCCGGAAAACACGGAAATCATCACGGAAAACAAATGATATTCCCGGTTGTCTGCTGCAATATTCCGTGCCGCTGCTGCAGGTAAAATCAGCAGGGCATTGATAATCAGAATTCCCACCCAGCGGATGGACAGCATAACAATCAGCGCCACCAGCACCACAAAAGCATTATCCAGCAGTTTCACCGGAATTCCCTTGCTTTTTGCCAGACTGCTGTTAATTCCAATGCTGTGCAGTCCATTATACGCCACACACCAGAACACCAGCGTCACGATCAGAATCAGAAAGAGACTCCTGATTTCTCCCGGTGTAATGCTTAAAATATCCCCCACCATCAGTGCGGAATACTTGGAAAAATTTCCGTTTTTCGATAAAATTGCCAGTCCGACTGCTACGCTTAAGGAAGAAAATACAGAAATAACCGTGTCCGATGACACAATATTTTTATGCCGGATGAAATTTAACAGCAGTGCAAATACTACCGCAAACAGCATCATGGACACATTTGTGTTGCCTATCCCAAACAGCACACCGACTGCCATGCCGGTAAATGCGGAATGTCCAAGTGCATCCGAAAAAAACGCCATCCGGTTATTCACAATCATCGTTCCCAGAATGCCGAACAATGGTGTAATAATCAGCACCGCCATCAGGGCATACTTCATAAAATCATATTCCAGAAACTCCAACGGAAGCAGATCAAGCACCTTCCCAACCAGTTCCATCATTCTCCGCCTCCTTTATGTTCCGGCAGTGTTCCGAGATACCCAAACACTTCCCGGAATTCTTCGCTGGCCATTACTTCTTTTGCCTTGCCTTCCTTTAGCACTGTCCGGTCCAGCAGAACGACACTGTCTGCGTATTCTGCCGTCAGTTCCAGGTCATGGGACACTAAAATGATGGACATATCATACTGCTGTTTTAACTCATTTAAAATTTTATAAAACAACTTCCGGCCGTTCCGGTCAATCCCCGATACCGGTTCATCCAGAATCAGCAGATTTGGCACAGGAGTACAGGCAATCGTCAGCAGCACCCTCTGCAGTTCACCGCCGGACAAATCCCCCACCTGCTTATCAATCAGTGTTTCTCCATCAAACAAAGACAGACGCTCCCTGATTTCTTCATAAAGCTTTCTGCTTTTCCGCAGGAATACCGGCACATTTGTTGTATAAGCCGCCACCAGGTCATACACACTGACCGGTGCATTCTTTTCTATATTCAGATGCTGCGGTACATAACCAACCCGCAGATTTCCTATCGTATTGTCTTTTAAGTCCCGGAATTCAATCAGTCCCTCATACGATACTTCCTTTAAAATGGACTTAATCAGCGTGGATTTTCCCGCACCATTTTTACCAATAATAACCGTCAGGGCACCACAGGCAATGCTTAAAGACACATTTTCCAGAATGGTTGTTGTCCCTGCTTTCACCCGGAGTTTGTCAATTACTACCCGGTGGAACCCACAGGGTTTGATTTTTAACAATTTTTTATAAACATTCTTTTTGTAAACGGCCTGCTTTTCTTCCTCCACAAAGTTTCCTTTAATACGGATTCCCTGTGTTCCCCTGCCGTCCGGTTTCATTTCTTTTTTCACTTATTTAACCTCTGTTCCGAATGTAACCATTCTTTTTTCCTGCCTGAATTAGTGCCACTCCTCCGCTGCATGACGAATTGCTTCCAGGTTTTTCTTCATTCCTGTAATATAACTGTCTGCAGCTCCGTCCCCCGTGACCAGAGGGTCCAGATACACAACCTCTGCGTCGGTTTCTGCCAGAATTTTCTCCGCATGTCCCGCATAAGCCTCTTCAATCAGGAGAAATGCCGCACCATGATACTTAATTTCCTCAATCACCTCTGCAATTTCCCCGGCACTTGGCACTGTTTCTTCATCTAAGGAAAGCGTCATAATTACTTCCATATGAAGACTCTCCGCCAGATACGCAAATGCTTCATGGAAAATGACAACAGGAATTCCGTGCGTCTGTTCCTCTAACCGGTCAACTTCCCAGGAAAGCTCCTGCAGCCTGTCATCATACTTTGCCGCAGCCGCACCCAATGCGTCTGCCTGCTCCGGAAACAGGTCCTGAAGTTCTTCCGTTACGGTTCCCAATTGCTTCCGGTAACGTTCTACATCCAGCCAGACATGTCCATTTTCTGCATGGGCATGATCGTGTGCCCCGGCATGTTCTTCCTCTTCGTCATGTTCTTCGTCATGTTCTTCGTCATGTTCTTCGTCATGTTCTGCATCATGTTCTTCATGCAGTTCGTCCTCTTCATGAAGTTCTGAATCTTCATGCTCCCAAAGCTCTTCCTCCGATTCATGATTGTGGTCATGCTCCACACCTTCCAGCAGCGGAATATCATGACAGGCCTCAATCACCGGAAGCTCTGCATGGCTTTCCAGTACCTTGTCCATGAAAAGCTCCATTCCTGCGCCATTAATAACAAACGCATCCGCTGTTGCCAGCAGCTTCATATCCCTGGACGTCAGCTGGTAATCATGCAGACAGCCTGTCTGGTTCTCCGTCAGGTTGGAAACTGTAATACCATCCACACCTTCCGTCAGATTTTCTGCCAGCACATACATCGGATAAAAGGAAGTAACCACCAAAATATCCTCTTCTTTATTTAATTGTTTGGAGTCCCCGGCAAACAGGCAGATCACATACCCTGCCAGAGACAATAACACCATGATTCCACCCAGAAATCCCAGTTTCTTTTTCAACATAACTGACTTTCCTTCTTACACTATTTATTCTTCTTTCTGCCATCTGCCGGAAGCACCACATGGAAGCACAAGACCGTTGCACTTTACCGGCAGACCGATTTCGTCCGCTACTACACTGCCACCAAACTTTTTCTGTAATTCCATGCCCAGAAGATAACTTAACACCGCCGGCTGCAGTCCTGTTGTATACGAATTAATCAGGAAAAACAGCGGGTCCGGCTTTAATACACCGGTACAAAGCTTCACAAAATCATGAATGCTCTCTTCAATTTTCCAGATTTCACCCTTTGGTCCCCTGCCGTAGGAAGGCGGGTCCATAATTACCGCATCATACTGGTTTCCACGGCGGATTTCCCGCTCCACAAACTTCACACAATCGTCCACAATGTAACGGATTGGGGCCTCTGCCAGTCCGGAGGAAGCCGCATTTTCCTTTGCCCAGGTCACCATTCCCTTGGAAGCATCCACATGGGTTACTGCTGCTCCGGCCTTCGCTGCTGCCACGGTAGCACCTCCGGTATAGGCAAACAGATTCAGCACCTTGATTTCCCGGTCCGGATTCTCTTTTTTTGCCCTGGCAATCTTCGCTCCAAACCAGTCCCAGTTCACCGCCTGCTCCGGAAATAACCCGGTGTGCTTGAAACTGAATGGCTGCAGATGGAACGTCAGATCCTTATAGTGGAGTTCCCACTGCTTTGGCAGGTCGAAAAACTCCCAGTCACCGCCGCCCTTATTACTTCTATGATAATGCGCATTTAATTTTTTCCACTCCGGAATCTTCTTTTCCGTATTCCAGATTACCTGTGGGTCCGGACGCAGCAGGATATACTCTCCCCACTTTTCCAGTTTTTCCCCACCAGAAGCATCCAATACCTGATATTCCTTCCAACCATCTGCAATCCACATACTTATTTAAACCTTTCTTTTTTTCTATTTTACTTCAGCCATATCCACTGCCTGTGTATGTTCCGCTTCTTCCTCTTCCACGGCCTTTTGTCCGCCCTTCTTCCTGGATTCCTTTGGAACCAGCGGACAAAGTTTCTGATTAATCATCATACCCATGCCAAGCAGTACATAGAACACCGGTGTTACCACAATCAGGGAATCATTTGCCAGCCCGGACACCATAAAACCTACGGTACAAAGAAATACCGCCAGCCCAATCCACTGCTCCATTCCGGTAAACTTCTTCACAAAATATCTGCGGCAGCAGCCCACAAAATACATTCCATAAAATACCAGAAACGCAATCAGGGAAAGCACACCGGTCTGTACACCCATCTGTAAATAAAAATTATGCGGACGGGTGAAAATAACATTGTCAAAACCACTCTTATAGCGGGCTACATAGTCATTCTGCGGAAACTCAATCGTAAATGTATCCGGACCGGAACCCACCACAAAATTCTTCCAAAGCAGCGGAATTGTTCTTCCCCACACATAGCCTCGGCCACTGGCAGCCGCTTCATACCCTGGAAATACATTTTCCGGAATCGTACATTCATCCAGACGGCCAAGTTCATTAATATATTGATAATTTCCTGCCACAAACTGATTGGTAAAATAAAAATTCCGTCCATTAATTACCAGTCCAAAAGCATAATTGTTTTCGAATGCCGCTGTCTGAATCGCAATCTGGTCCCCATTTTCCAGAGTCACATATCCATACGTACCCGTTTCATTATATGTGACCGGAAGTTCTGTACCATTTTCCGTTACTACGTAACCAAAACTATCCTGTAATACCAGCATTTGTACTGTAAATTCCGTATCCTTGTACAATACCCGGACACCCTTTCCGGTCGTATCCACTCCGCTGACCGGCATATCCTTATTCTGTACCAGAAACATTTCCTTCAACCGGTTCGTCAGTATGTTGTCACGATAATGGTCCACCAGGAAAAAGGACATCACAAGCAGGGTAAGACCCGGAATCACCACATACCAGCGTTTCAAAAGCTCTCTTCCCAAAAAGATAACCAGCACGACAATCACTGCCGCTATGGCAATCAGACCCGTACGGGACTGGGAAGCAAACAGGGTAATCATCAGACCACAAAGTGCCAGACCGGTGACTATTTTCTTCCACCACTGTTTGTACATGACAAGACCTACCAGCAGCAATGGAACATACATGGCAACATACGTACCTACATAGTTCGGATTAAATAAGGTACCATACGCCTGTCCCACTGGAAACGTCAGTTGAAGCAGACCAAAGGTATCCAGAAACTCCCTTCCGGCAAACAAAAGCTGTACCCCTTCTGTTGCCAGCGGATCCCTGCCCACTGCCTGAAGAATACCAAGCGAAGCCATCAGAACGCTACCAGCCACTGCTGACGCTGTCAGCTGCACAATATCCTTTAAATCATCCAGTATTATATACGCATATAATGCAACAACCACGTAGCCTGCCAGCACTCCCACCGGCTCTTTGGCATCCATGGACCCGGAAACCGAATAGGCACTATTCTCTGAGCATATCGTGGATAACACAACAAATCCCAAATAAATAAACAACGGAAGAAAACTGCAGATACTACGTTTTCTTTCCTCTGCCTTCATCCGGACCACCTTATACACTGCCAGCACAAGAGTCACTGCTGCCACAACCATAAAGGCAACCATTTTCCCATGCAGAAACACATCCAGGTAGGAATCGTTTGAGGAATGCCATGGGTATACCATATAACCCGAATTTCCTCTATATAAATAAACTATCATCGGAAGCAGTGCAAGCACAAACTGCAGCGGAAGAAGCTTCCAGTTCCACTCCATTTTTGTTTTTCCCGCATTTTCCTTTTTTCTGTTAATCTCCTTCATTTCATCCTCCAACTTACACAAACTGCATTTTTTCCTCTTCCAGGTACGCTAACCTTTATTATAATGAATACTGTTCAAAAAGTAAATCGCAAAGTACGATTTTTTTCTTGACATTTCTTTCATATCCTTCTATAGTTAAATTATCGTATGTTTTCTTACTAATTTTTTTGTAATTCTATGATGTTAATGTTTCCATTTTTTCCCGCTGTTTGTGTGATTGGTTTCCTCCGGTGTCAATTTTGGTGTCAGCTTTGGTGTCAGTTTTCATGCTCTTCTACAACTAATTTTAAATGTTATAATCAGCACGATAAAGCATGAAAACAAACAAAAGCACAAATAATAAGAAAAAGCTTTATCAGAATACGAACAGTGGAAAGGAGCATTACATCATGGAAAATGCAACAAAAGAACGTCGTCTGCCAAAAGGAATTTCAAAGCGTGCGGATGGAAGATATCAGGGAAGGTTTACCTTCCAGGGCGAACGCTTCACCCTGTACGACCGGGATATCAAGGCACTTCAGAAAAAAATGGCCGATGCAAAATATGAAATGGAACATGGCATTTATCTGAATGCCCAGCACATGACCCTGAATTCTTTCTTTGAAACCTGGCTCAGCGAAATCAAGGAAAACACCGTAAAAGCCAATACCATCAGTGTTTATATGGAGATTTACAAAGTCCATATTGCCCCAGCTCTCGGCCGACTCCAGGTTTCGTCCATCAATAAATTAATGATTCAGCGCTTATTAAACAATATGTCCAAAAACGGTCTGAGTCCAAACACCCTGGCAAAGACAAAAGCCATCCTTTACAGTATCTTCAAGGAAGCCATGGAAAACCGCATGATTTCCTATAATCCCTGTGAAAATATCACAATCCGGCGGGACAAAACCGAACGCCGCGTATTGAGCAGTGACGAACAGAAAATCTTTCTGGAAGCCATCCAGGGAAGCCGTTATGAAATGCTCTGTATTCTTGGACTGTCCACCGGTCTGCGTATTGGTGAACTGTCAGGTCTGCGCTGGAGTGACATCAATTTTGAAGACAAAATCCTCACCGTGGAACGTACTTATATTTACCTGCATGACGTAAAAAATCATCAGATGAAAGATGTTTTCCACTCACCAAAAACCAAAAACAGCTGCCGCTCCATCCGCCTGCTGGACTCCACCCTGGAACTTCTGCAGAAACATAAACTGAAACAGGAAAAAGAAAAAGCTGCCCTTGGAGCAGAATGGTGTCCGGTAGAAGATGGAGAAGACCTTGTTTTCACTACCAAAACCGGCGGTCCGGTCCGGGGACTTAATGTTTCCGAAACCTTAAACAACTATGTAAAAAAGATTAACAAACGTGAAGAAATCCAGGCTGCCCGCGAAAACCGGGAACCTGTCGTCTTCGAGCGGATTACACCCCACACCCTGCGCCATACCTTTGCTACACGGGCATTTGAAAGCGGTATTCCTCCCAAGGTAGTCCAGCAGATTTTAGGACACAGCAGTCTGGAAATGACCATGGATCTTTATACCCATGTCACGGAGGATGTGCAGTCGAAGGAAATTCAGAAGCTGGCGATGTTTTTCTGATACTTCTCTGCTTCTTTTGTTCTTGTTTGGTGTCAGAATGGTGTCAGACCCCTTTTTGGAAGGCCTTTCCAAGGCCTTCCCTTTTTGCCGCAAAGGTGCATTTTTATTCACTTTTTCGATTTTCGCTCCTTGTTACTTAAGGAGGAAATATAATGAAACCAACTCTAAGAAAAGGCGCTGTCCTTTTAGCGTCTGCTCTGGTGATTTCTTCTGCGGCACCGGCGGGAAGCCTTGTCTATGCAGCAAAGAACTTCACCTATGCTTACCAGACGGGTGGTGCGGTAAGCAGGCTTGCCATGGAACCGGGAGATTCTATTGACTTAAGATTTATTGGCGTAAGTGATTACAGAAACTACTCCCTGTCCTGGACAAGTTCCAACCCGGGCGTGGCAACCGTTGATAAAAATGGTGTGGTTACTGCTGTTGCTGACGGAAGTGCAGTTATCACCCTGCAGGTCGGTGACGGACGTGCTTATACTTCGGAAGGTGTTGTCGTAACGGTCGGCGATATTCCGGAAATGAAGGTTACTCTTGGTACATCGAAGGAATCCACATTTGACAAGTACACACTGGAACTTGGGAATACGGTAGACTTAAACTTCTATGGTGTTGTGAACTGGTCCTCTTCCCTGTATTCCACTGAATGGACCACTTCCAATCCTGCGGTGGCAACAGTAAACAAGAGCGGTGTGGTTACCCCTGTAGCACCTGGTACAGCTTCTGTAACCATTTCCATTAAAAACAAG
>JAGBBW010000022.1 GCA_017938285.1 Lachnospiraceae bacterium | reverse complement strand
AGTACAACGATACAACAGAAAACAGGAGGATTAGTATGAAACCCTATGGTGTAAATGATTTAAGAAGAATGTACCTTGAATTTTTCGAAAGCAAGGAGCATTTACGTTTAAAGAGCTTCTCTTTAATTCCACACAATGACAAGAGCTTACTGCTCATTAATTCCGGTATGGCTCCAATGAAGCCTTACTTCACAGGCCAGGAAATTCCGCCAAGAAAGCGCGTAACTACCTGTCAGAAGTGTATCCGTACCGGTGATATCGAGAATGTTGGTAAGACAGCAAGACACCTTACCTTCTTCGAAATGCTTGGTAACTTTTCTTTCGGTGATTATTTCAAGAAAGAAGCCATTCACTGGTCCTGGGAATTTTTAACTGAAGTGGTTGGTCTGGAAAAGGACCGTTTATATCCATCCATCTTCAGTGAGGATGATGAAGCATTCGAAATCTGGACAAAGCAGGAAGGCGTTGCTCCGGAAAAGATTACAAGATTCTATCGTGACGAAAACGGCGACTGTGATAACTTCTGGGAGCACGGCGCTGGTCCTTGCGGTCCATGTTCTGAAATTTACTATGACCGTGGTATCAAGTATGGCTGCGGTAAGCCGGACTGTAAGGTGGGCTGTGAGTGTGACCGTTTCATCGAAGTATGGAACAACGTATTCACCCAGTTTGAAAGCGATGGAAACCACAACTATACTGAATTAACCCAGAAGAACATTGATACCGGTATGGGTCTGGAACGTCTGGCAGTCGTAGTTCAGGACGTTACTTCCGTATTTGACATTGATACCATGAAGGCAATCCGTGACAAGGTCTGCGAAATGGCTGGCGTTACTTATCAGACCGATGACAAGAAGGATGTTTCCATCCGTCTCATTACCGACCATATCCGTTCCGTGACCTTTATGACCTCCGATGGTATTATTCCATCCAATGAGGGCCGTGGTTATGTACTTAGAAGACTGCTCCGCCGTGCAGCAAGACACGGAAGATTACTTGGCATCCAGGGTCTGTTCCTTGCCAAACTTTGCGAAACGGTTATCAATGAGTCCAAGGACGGTTATCCGGAATTAGAAGAAAAGAGAGAGTACATTTTAAAGGTATTAACTCTGGAAGAAGAAAAGTTCAACAAGACCATCGACCAGGGTCTTACCATTCTTGCTGAAATGGAAGAGGCTTGTACAAAGGCCGGCTCCACCGTGCTTTCCGGTGACGATGCTTTCAAGCTTTACGATACTTACGGTTTCCCAATCGACCTGACCGAAGAAATTCTGGCAGAAAAGGGCTTCACCATTGATATGGACGGCTTTAAGAAGGCAATGCAGGTACAGAAGGATACTGCCCGTAATGCCCGTGCAACCACAAACTACATGGGTGCAGATGCTACCGTATACGATGAAATTGACGCAGCGATTACAACCGAATTTGTAGGTTATACGAATAACAGTTATACTTCCGAAATTACCGTTCTCACTACTGAAACTGAGATTGTAAAGGACATTACCGAGGGTCAGAATGCAATCATTATTGTAAACCAGACTCCATTCTACGCTACCATGGGTGGTCAGCAGGCAGACAAGGGTATCATCACAAAGGATGAGTCCGTATTTGTGGTAACTGACACCATTAAGTTAAAGGGTGGCAAGGTTGGACATGTTGGTTTTGTTCAGAATGGTATGTTCTCCGTTGGTGACAGTGTACAGCTTTCCATTGATGAAAAGAACCGTGTGGCTACGGGCAAGAACCATAGTGCAACCCACCTGTTACAGGAAGCTCTGCGTATCGTTCTTGGCAACCATGTAGAGCAGGCTGGTTCCTTAGTAACCGCAGACAGACTTCGTTTCGACTTCACTCATTTCTCTGCCCTGACAAAGGAAGAGTTAGCAAAGGTAGAAGCTATTGTAAATGAGGAGATTGCAAAGAACCTTGCAATCGAGACAAAGGAAATGAGCATCGAGGATGCAAGAAAAACCGGAGCAAAAGCGTTATTTGGTGAAAAATATGGTGATACTGTAAGAGTAGTCAGCATGGGTGAGTTTTCCAAGGAACTTTGTGGTGGTACCCATGTAAACAATACCGGTGTGATTTCCGTATTCAAGATTTTATCCGAATCCGGTATTGCGGCTGGTGTCAGACGTATTGAAGCAATTACGGCAGACGGCGTATTTGATTATTACAAAAAGCAGGAGGAAGAACTTCTGGCTGCTGCCAAGGCAGCAAAGTGTGATGTTGCTTCCCTTGTAAAGAAGATTGAAGCAATGCAGGAAGAGATTAAGGCAGCCCATTCCGAAAACGAAAAGTTAAAAGCAAAACTTGCCAACAATTCCCTTGGCGATATTATGAGCCAGGTGAAGGAAGTAAACGGTATCAAGGTTCTGGTTGCAAAGATTCCGGATGCCGACATGAATTCCTTAAGAAACTTAGGCGACCAGATGAAGGAAAAATTAGGCGACAGCGTGATTTTACTTGCTTCTGCTTTTGATGGCAAGGTAAATCTGGTGGCAATGGCAACGGATGCAGCAATGGCAAAGGGTGCCCATGCCGGCAACCTCATTAAGGAAGTGGCTTCTTTAGTTGGCGGCGGCGGTGGCGGTCGTCCAAACATGGCACAGGCTGGCGGTAAGAATCCGGCTGGTATCGATGCTGCCATTGAAAAAGCATACGAAGTAATTACTGCACAAATGTAACAAAAACAACCGCAAAGACAGGCGTGGTAAGATAAGAACATAGGAGACAAAGGGGTCTGAAAACAAAGGAAGTAAGGGTGTTTCAGGCCCTTTTTCCGTTGTACAGGAAGTGTGTTATTGGTCTTGTTTGTACTGGGAACGTTGCAAACGAGCCGGATGGTAAGGAAAAGAGACATGGTTTCAGACCGGTTTCTAAAATACGTTCCCAGAATGGAGACCAATATGTGTGGTATTTGTGGATTTGCCGGTAAGCAGCCGGAAAACAGGGAAGTTGTACTCAAAGGCATGATGGATAAAATCATTCACCGTGGACCGGATTCAGAGGGAAGTTATCTGGAAGAGGATGTGGCGCTGGGATTCCGCCGTTTAAGTATCATCGACCTGGACAATGGTTCCCAGCCGATGAAGAGTGAAACCGGAGATGTGGTTGTCGTGTTTAACGGCGAAATATACAATTATAAAGAACTGCGGGCGGAACTGATGGAAAAGGGTCATACCTTCCAGAACAATTCCGACACGGAATGTCTGATTCATGGTTATGAAGAGTACGGTACGGAACTGGTGCAGCATCTGCGTGGCATGTTTGCTTTTGTTATCTGGGACAGGAAACAGAAAAAAGCCTTTGGTGCCAGGGACCATTTCGGAATCAAACCATTTTATTATGCGGTACTGAACGGAACGCTGGTATTTGGTTCGGAAATCAAAAGCATTCTGGAATATCCAGGCTATGCGAAGGAAGTAAATCTGGAAGCGCTGCAGGCATATCTGACCTTTCAGTATTCCGTACTGCCGGAGACATTTTTTAAAGGGATTTTTAAACTGATGCCGGGGCATTTCATGGAGTTTGGGAATGGCATTCTTTCCATCAGCCGGTACTATGAGGCAACCTTTGAACCGGAGCAGGGGCTTACCCTGAAGGAATGGACCGACCGGATTGACAAGGTGACAAAGGATTCCGTAGAGTATCACATGATTAGCGATGTGGAGGTGGCTTCCCTGTTGTCCAGCGGCGTGGATTCCAGTTATCTGGTGTCCAGGTACAGCGGAAAAAAGACCTTTACCGTTGGCTTCGAAAACGATGGACATGCGGAAATTTCCTATGCAAAGCGTCTGTCAGAAAAATTGAAGCTGGAGAACATCAGCAATACCATTACACCGGAAGAGTACTGGGAAGTGCTGCCGAAAGTGCAGTATCACATGGATGAGCCGCTGGCGGACGCATCCTGCGTGGCGCTTTACTGCGTGGACCGGGAAGCTGCAAAACATGTAAAAGTGGTGCTTTCCGGAGAAGGCGCGGACGAATTTTTCGGCGGCTACAATATTTATCATGAACCCTTTTCCTTAAAACCGTTCCGGAAGATTCCAAAGCCGGTAAAAGCAGTTCTGAAAGGTATTGCCTCTACCATGCCGAACATAAAAGGACGGAATTATATTCTCCGGGGATGTACTCCGCTCAGGGAGCGGTTTGTGGGCAATGCATTCCGGTTTAGTGAGAAAGAAACTGCCCGGATTTTAAAAACACCTGCCGGAATGTCAAAGAAATATATTGGGAAAATTACCGGACCGTTTTATGATAAAGCAGAGGCGGCCGGATATGATGATGTTACCAAAATGCAGTATGTTGACATGAATTTCTGGCTGATTGGCGACATTTTGTTAAAGGCTGACAAAATGAGCATGGCTCATTCCCTGGAGTCCAGAGTGCCGTTTTTGGACAAGGTGGTGTTTGAAACGGCAAGAAAACTGCCAACGGAATTTAAGATTCATGACAAGACAACCAAGTATGCGTTCCGGGAATGTGCCAACCGGTATCTGCCCCAGGAAGTAGCAGAAAAGAAGAAGCTGGGATTTCCGGTGCCGATTGCAAAGTGGCTGCGGGAAGAGGAATGTTATTGCCGCATTTTAAGAGCGTTTTCCAGTCCGGCAGCGGCACAGTTTTTCCATGTGGAAAGACTGGTTGGATTATTAAACCAGCATAAGAGCGGAAAACGGGATTTCAGCAAGAAAATATGGACCGTATATATGTTTTTGGTCTGGTATGAGGTTTATTTTGGAAACAGCGCAGTATAAAAAAACAAAAAAAATAATAAAAAACAGTTGACGAATCAGAAATTTATGGTATAATCTTCATAGTGCTTTAAAAATACCCAAACAGTTGTATAGGCACAATACACAACTGGAGGGAGGTTAGGTGAGACAATGTCAAATGTTATCGTAAAAGACGGCGAATCTTTAGACAGCGCTCTCCGCAGATTCAAGAGAAACTGTGCGAAGGCAGGCATTCAGCAGGAGATTCGTAAGCGTGAGCATTATGAGAAGCCAAGCGTAAAGCGTAAGAAGAAGTCTGAGGCTGCTCGTAAGCGTAAGTACTAATATCTTGTGCAACGAAATCCCCGGTTCCTGGAACCGGGGATTTTTTAGCGTTGTGGAATACATAATTTTTTTCTGTCTGCATATATTACAAAAGATAGAATGCCTCGGAGGAACTGTCTGTGAAAAAGACATCAAAGCATAAGCAGAATAAAAAAGAATTGCAGCCTCTTTATCTTTACATGCGGCAGACAGAAAAAAATCGAAAGAAAGAATATGAACAGTTTTTAGAAAGTGCCAGTGAACACTTATCAATTCCAAAAGATGTAATTGCTGGTCAGGCAATAATTTCCATGACCGGAAACCACAGCCTGCGGGTGGCAAATTACCGGGCAGTGGAGGAATATTCCACGGAGCAGGTAAAGCTTTCTCTTGGAAGGAAAAGTCTTGTTGTTACAGGAAGTCATCTGCTGATGGAATATTTCCGGAAAGATGAGATTAAAATAGTCGGAAATATTTCGAATATTTCATTTGTTTGACGGAGGCAACAGGCATGCTGGAAAAATTGTTTCTTTTTTTGAAAGGTTATATTATACTGGAGTTGTGTGGGGAATCCAAAGAAAGATTCATAAATTTATGTAAAAACAAAGAAATTGAAATAATACATATATTTTCAATAAATAATGTATGGTTTTGCAAACTGCGCAGCCAGGATTACAAAAAAGTACGTTCTTTTCTCTCAAAGACCGGCTGCCGGACAAAAATAAGAAAAAAGTGCGGTCTGCCTTTTTTACTGCGGGAGCTGGGACAACGGAAAGGCCTTGTGATTGGAAGTATATGGTTTCTGCTGATTGTTACGCAGTGCGCCGGCAGAATCTGGAATATTGAAGTGGAAGGCGGATTTTTACATACCAGGGAACAACTGCTGCAGGTGCTGGAGGAAGAACTGCAGGTATATGGAGGCGTTCCAGGAGACCAGGTGGACTGCTTTGAAATCGAGAAACGGCTGCGGCTGGATTATAGCGAAATTGGCTGGATATCGGTAGAAAAGAAGGGTTGCCGCCTTTTTGTCATGCTGAATGAAAGTGTTATGCCAAAACAGGCAGAAATTCCGGAAACACCGTGTCACATTGTAGCAGCCCAGGACGGTATTGTGAAGCGGCTGGAGGTGTTCTCCGGTGTTCCTGTGGTAAAAGCAGGAGATGAAGTAAAAAAAGGAGACATCCTGATTTCCGGGATAGTTCCTATTGTAGGTGATTATGATGCGGTGCTGCGGAACCAGCCGGTAGCAGCGGTGGGGAGTGTATGGCTGGAAAGCGAGTTTTCCTATCAGGCAGAGTATGCTACGGTTTTTCAGCAGAAAAATTTTATAAAAGAAAAAAATGGGCTGGAAATTTTTTTGTTTGGGCGAAAATTATTTTCATATATCCCTAGATATTCTGAGGGAGAATATGATATAATTACTACTGATATTGTGCCTTACGCTTTTGAGGATTACCAGGCTCCCGTGTTTTTCCGGAAATACCGCTGTATGGGGTATGAACTGGAACAGAAGAAAATGACAGAAGTAGAAATAGAAAAGAAGTCAGAGGAGCTGTGGCAGTCATTTCTGACGGACTGGGAAGCCCAGGGAGTGGAGATTATCCATGCGCAGTATACAACAGAGCTCCGGCGGAATAAATGCAGGATAACAGGAAATGTGAAGGCGTGCGGCAACTTTATTTCATATCAGGAAATTTTGGAAGAGGAGTGGATGTTAAACAATGAATATAGTGGAGACAATCCTTAATATACCAGTAGAGCATATCCGGAATCTGTTTGGTCAGTTCGATTCCCATGCGAAGCTGATTGAAAAAACGATGGAAGTTACTCTGATTGCCAGGGATAGTGAATTAAAGATTCTTGGTGAGGCAGAGCGGGTCCAGAAGACAAAATCCGTACTGGAAGAACTGTTAAAGCTTTCCATGCGGGGGAACACCATTACAGAACAGAATGTGTCGTATGCACTGGCTCTTTCCGTGGATGATAAAGTGGGGACCATAAATGAAATCGACAAAGATTTAATCTGCCATACCATTCAGGGAAAGCCAATTAAGCCAAAGACCATGGGGCAGAAAAAATATGTGGATTTAATCCGCAAAAAGATGATTGTGTTTGGAATCGGTCCGGCAGGTACAGGTAAAACCTATCTGGCTATGGCTATGGGAATCCAGGCATTTAAAAATGATGAGGTAAACCGTATTATTTTAACCCGTCCGGCGATTGAAGCCGGAGAAAAGCTGGGGTTTCTGCCGGGTGATCTGCAGAGTAAGGTAGACCCGTATCTGCGTCCGCTCTATGATGCCCTGTATCAGATTATGGGACCGGAATCCTTTCAGAAAAACATGGAAAAAGGGCTGATTGAGGTAGCACCTCTGGCATACATGCGAGGCAGGACACTGGATAATGCGTTTATTATTCTGGATGAGGCACAGAATACCACACCGGCCCAGATGAAGATGTTTTTAACAAGAATTGGTTTTGGTTCCAAGGTTATTATTACGGGTGACCTGACCCAGAAGGATCTGCCGGCAGGAGCAGCCTCCGGACTTGATGTGGCATTGAAGGTGTTGTCCCAGGTGGATGATATTGGTTTTGCCACCATGACAGGAGAAGATGTGGTGCGTCATCCACTGGTACAGAAGATTGTCAAGGCTTATGATGAGTACGAAAGCCGGAAGGCCAGGGCAGAGCAGGCGGCCCAGGAAACAGCAAAGAATACGGCACGGACTGAGGCAGAGCCACCGGCTCCTGCGGAGAACCGGGCTGCCGGAAAAGCGGAGGACAAGCCGGGCAGGACAAAAGAAACACCAAAACAGGAGGTCCGGACAGATAACCGTTTTGCAGTAAGAAAGCAGACGCCTGGGGTAAACCGGTATTACAGCATGAAAAAGAAAAAATAGTAAAATGCAGAGAAACAGAAAGGAACGAAACGGAAATGACAATTCATATTGATAAAGAAGTAGAAGTGAGCTTTGATTTTCCGGAAGAGGAATATATTGAAAAAGTAATTCTGGCTGCCATGGATTATGTGGAGTGTCCGTATGAGGCAGAGGTGAATGTACTTTTTACAGACAATGAGGGCATTCATGAAATGAACCGGGAATACCGGGAGATTGACCGTCCGACGGATGTATTGTCTTTTCCTATGGTGGAGTATGATGTTCCGGGTACCTTTGATACGCTGGAGGAAGAGCAGGGAGACTGTTTTCATCCGGAAACAGGAGAACTTCTGTTAGGAGACATTGTGCTGTCCGTAGATAAAATCAAAGAACAGGCAGCAGAATACGGTCATTCGGAGCTTCGTGAACTTTGTTTTCTGGTAGCCCACAGTATGCTTCATCTGTTTGGTTATGACCATATGGAGGAAGAGGAACGGGAGCAGATGGAACAGATGCAGCGGGAGATTCTCTCCCAGCTGAATATTTTAAGATAACGAGGCAGTAAAATAATGGGTGATAAGAAAAATAATAGTTTTTATGTCCAGGGGACAATTCTGGCGGCGGCATCCATTCTGACCAGGATTATGGGAATTGCATTCCGTATTCCCCTGACCCGGATTATTGGTGACGAGGGAATTGGGGCATATTCCAATGCGTATGAGGTATACAATATGGCATTACTGTTGTCTACCTACAGTATTCCAATTGCCGTGTCCAAACTGGTCTCTGCCCGGGAAAGCCAGAAGGAGTACAAAAATTCCTACCGGGTATTTCTGGTGGCCATGCTGTTTGCTGCTGTGTCAGGTGCAGCAGCTTCCCTGGTTACTTTTTTTGGTGCGGAATTGTTCTCGACCGTGCTGTTTAAGTCAGCGTCCAGTGCAATTCCTTTGAAATATCTGGCACCAACCATTTTTGTATTTGCCGTTATGGGTGTACTGCGTGGGTTTTTCCAGGGGAAAAATACAATGATTCCAACGGCAATCTCCCAGTTGATAGAACAGTTTTTTCATGTGGTGGTCGGTCTGGCAGCGGCAGTTGGATTCATGAAAATGTATGAGAAGTCGGAATCCCAGGTGGCTTATGGTGCTGCCGGAGGAACGTTTGGTACGTTAATCGGAGCGGTTACTTCCCTGGCGTTTCTTGGATGTGTGTTCTTCATGTATTATCCGGTACTGAAGCGCAGATTAAGGAAGGATGCCGGCACTTCTTTAGAAAGTTATCAGGATATTTTGAAACTGGTACTTCTGACAATTTTTCCGATTATCCTGAACCAGACACTGTATTCGGTCAGTGGAACGCTGGATAGTGTATTGCTGAATTCTGTTCTGGATTCCCAGGGGGTTCCGGAAGAAACCAGACTTGTTTTGTGGGGACGTTACTCCAGCAAATACCGTCTGCTGGCAAATCTGCCGCTGTCCATTGCTTCGGCTATTGGTGTAGCCATCGTGCCGAATATTGTACGGGCTTTTACGGAACGAAACCAGAAGCAGCTGCATGAGAAAATCGGGCAGGCAGTAAAGTTTAATATGATGATTGCCATTCCAAGTGCCTTTGGTCTTGCGGTTCTGGCGGGGCCGGTGATGGAACTGCTGTTTAATGATACAACCGAAATGACGGCACTTCTTATGCAGACAGGTGCTGCGGCAATTGTGGCATTTGCTTATTCCACAACAACCAACAATATTCTGCAGGGCATGAGTCTGATGAAATATCCTGTGATTCATGCAGGAGTGGGTCTGGTGATTTATGTTATTGTTGATTATGTGCTGCTGGCATACTGCAATATGGGCGTGTATGCACTGGTTGTGGGGTACACGGTATTTCCTCTGGTGGTCAGTGTGCTGAACTGGGTGCGTATACAGAATGAAACCGGGTATGTGCAGGAATGGAAAAAGACATTTCTTATGCCAACGCTATGTTCGGCAGTGATGGCTTTTGTGGCGTATTTTTCTTACCGGGGAATTTTTGCAGTAACCGAACATCTGATCATCAGTCTGGCTGCTGCCATTTTCTTTGCAGTATTTACTTATTTTGTACTGATGATTGTGACAAAGACGCTGGATGAAGCGGAGTTGTACGAACTGCCAATGGGAGGCAGGATTGTCCGTCTGGCAAAGCTGATTGGACTGTTGTAGAAATACGGTCTGTACTGAATAGTTACCAGAAAATATGGAAATACTCCTGAATAAAGGTTTGTTTTATTCAGGAGGGTGGTCCATGAAAAAAATAGTATATGCGTCTCTTTTATTTGCAGGAATTTCCGGTTTGTTTGGTTTATGTTATTATCTGAGTTTCCGGAATGCGCTGCTGCATTATAACCGGCAGGCAGTGGAACAGAATACCCAGTTGCTGCAGGAACTGCTGGAGTCTTCCGGGGAGAATGAACGGCTGCTGCAGCAAATGCTGAGTGACCAGGCAGAAGAAGCCATTGCGGCTGCGGCTGCCCAGGATACCCTGCGGGCAACGGCCAGCTATTTTCTGGAGACATATTATGTACAGAGCAAAACAAAGGAGCGGGAACAGCTGGCGGTGCCGGGCTTTATGATTGGAATTGACCGGAAAGAACTGGGAGCTTATATAGAAGGATATATGGAGACGATGCCGGTGAATGAATTTTTACAAGGACTGGTGTCTTATGAAATTGTGTCTTTCAGTCCAAGCCAGGTAGTGCTTCGGAAAACCTATGACGAAGGGAAAGTGGAAAACCAGTTTTATCTCTGCCAGAAGGACGATTTGGTAGTAGTGTATTACAGTGATCTCCGGACAGTGTATGAGTATACGGAAATTCTTTGTTCGTCTCTTCCGGAGGATGTACAGGAAGCGGTATCCCATGGAATTTACGTAAAAGATGCCCAGGAACTGTACAGTATGCTGGAGGGCTATACATCTTAATCAAAACGTGGAGAAAAGGAATGAGAAAACAGATTGCAGTAATCGGCGGCGGGGCGTCCGGCATGATGGCGGCGCTGACCGCCGTTCAAAATGGTGCAGAAGTCACCCTGTATGAAGCAAAGGAACGGCTGGGAAAGAAAATTCTGGCGACAGGCAATGGAAAATGCAATTTTACCAATCTGGTGCAGGAAGATTCCTGTTACCGTGGAACGGATGCGGCTTTTTCTAAAAGTGTCCGGGCTGCATTTTCCGTGGAACAGACCATAAAGTTTTTTAAGAGTATCGGTATTGAACCAAAGTTCCGTAATGGTTATGTGTATCCAAATTCGGAGCAGGCGGCTTCCGTGGCAGATGCCCTGGTGATGGAGCTCAGGGCACAAAGAGTACGTATGGTGAATCAGAAGGTGCACTCCGTGAAAGGAGAGCAGGGAACTTTTCTGGTAAAGACAGATCTGGGAATGGAAGAGTATGACAGCGTAATTCTGTGCT
>JAGBBW010000021.1 GCA_017938285.1 Lachnospiraceae bacterium | reverse complement strand
GGGTATCAGCTGGCAGAGCGTCTGGGACATACAGTGACACCGCTGATTCCCGCCCTGGTGCAGCTGCGCTGTAAAGAAAAATGGTTTAAAACCGTGTCCGGTGTGCGTACCGAAGGTGTGATAACCGTTTTGGAAAATGGCAGAAAGCTGGCAGAAGAGAAGGGAGAACTGCTGTTTGCAGACTATGGTTTATCCGGTATTCCGGTATTTCAGGTAAGCCGGTTTGCCGGGGAAGCCCTGAATCGTGGAAGCAGAGTAACCTGTGTGGCTGATCTGCTGCCAGGGTATACGAAAGAAGAACTGACAGCACTTCTAGAGCGGCGGTTTAATACATTGAAAAAACGTACCGCAGAAGAACTTTTAACCGGGCTGCAGAACCATAAACTGAATTATATTTTATTAAAAGAGCTGAATATTGACCCGGAAGCAGATAGTAAAAAAGCTTATCGTAAAGAGGACTTTGAACGACTGGCCGGACTGTATAAGGGACTTTCCTGTCAGGTAACGGAACTGAATCCATTTGCCAATGCCCAGGTAGTGGCAGGAGGAGTTTCAACAAAGGAACTCTGCCCGGAAACGCTGGAATCCAGACTGGTGAAGGGATTGTATATGGCAGGAGAACTGGTGGATGTGGACGGTACGTGTGGAGGTTATAATCTGCAGTGGGCATGGAGCAGTGGTTATGTGGCAGGACTGCATGCGGCAGTGGATTAGTAAATGAAAGCAACGGTGAAAAAAGGAATAAGATAGAAAATAACTGCTGGCAGCCATAAAAGGTATTTTTTACACAATGCTACAGTAGTAGAAAGGTTAGACTACATGATTAGAATACCCCAGTTGAAATTGAAGATTCATCATACGGAAATGGAATTAAAACAGGCAGTAAAGAAAGAACTGCGGCTTTCCCATGACAATTTTCAGTATACCATAAAAAAACGGTCCATCGATGCCAGAAAAAAACAGGAGCTGCACTATGTTTATGCGGTGGATGTTTCTGTAGCGGACAAAGAGGAGCAGCGCATCCTGGCAAAAGCAAAGGGAAAACTGCTGCCTGCACCGAAAGAGGATTATACGTATCAGCCTTGCGGGACGGTGCCATTACATAAGCGTCCTGTTATTATCGGTGCCGGACCGGCAGGATTATTCTGCGCATATTTTCTCGCAGAGCATGGATATGCTCCCATCGTTATAGAGCGTGGAGAACCCATGGAAGAACGGGTAAAACGTGTAGAAGCGTTCTGGAATGGCGGGACACTGAATACAGAAAGCAATGTCCAGTTTGGTGAGGGTGGTGCCGGAACTTTTTCGGATGGCAAGTTAAATACGATGGTGAAGGACCCTTCCGGACGTATCCGTAAAGTACTGGAAATTTTTGTGGAGCATGGGGCTCCGGAAGAAATTCTTTATTTAAACAAGCCGCATATTGGTACGGACAATCTTCGTCATGTGATTGTTTCCATGAGGAAGCAGATGATTGCCCAGGGTGCAGAATTTTTGTTTTCTTCCAAAGTGACAGATGTTTTGCTGAAGGAAGACGGGACTCTGAAAGGCGTAGAAATAAACGGTTCTACTACTATAGAAAGTGATATCGTGGTGGCGGCTCTGGGACACAGAGCCAGGGATACTTTTGAAATGCTGGTAAAAAAACCGCTGACGATAGAGAATAAAGCATTTGCCATCGGTGTCCGCATGGAACATCCCCAGGAGATGATCGGACGTTCCCAGTATGGTGACGCTTATAAGGAACTGCCGGCAGCGGATTACAAGCTGACCCATCAGTGTGCTTCCGGCCGGGGCGTATACTCCTTTTGTATGTGTCCCGGTGGGTTTGTAGTAAACGCTTCCTCAGAGGAAGGCAGAACGGTAGTCAATGGCATGAGTAATCATGACCGTTCGGAAAAGAATGCCAACAGTGCTTTAATTGTTACGGTAACCCCGGAAGATTTTCAGTCGGAAGGGTTTACCGGACCACTGGCAGGTATGCAGTTCCAGAGGCGCTGGGAAGAGGCTGCGTACTGTGCCGGAAATGGAAAAATTCCAATTCAATTATTTGGAGACTTGTTAAGAGGGGAAAAGTCTGTTACAATAGGAGAAATTGTTCCAAATACCAAAGGGGCTTATGTTCTCGCAGATTTAAGGGAATGTCTTCCGGAGTATGTGCTGGACAGCTTAAAGGAAGGCATTCAGGCGTTTGACAAGAAGATTCCTGGGTTTGCCAGAGAGGATGCTGTTCTGCTTGGTGTGGAAACCAGAACGTCTTCTCCAGTGAGGATTGTCCGTGGAACCGATTTTCAGTCTGATATCCGGGGCTTTTATCCCTGCGGTGAAGGAGCAGGCTACGCCGGAGGCATTACCAGTGCGGCAGTGGATGGCATCAAGGTATTTGAGGCAATTACTTCAGTTTACAGTAAGAATCGAGGGTAATTATGGACGAGATGAGAAAAAATCTGAACAAAAAACAGAGAATTGTAGTAAAGGTAGGTTCTTCTACAATTACTCACGAAGCAACAGGAAACATTAATTTTGCAAAGTTGGAAAAGCTGGTGCGTTTACTTACAGACCTGCACAATCAGGGCAGAGAGGTAGTACTGGTGACTTCCGGTGCAGTAGCCGTAGGACGGAAATCCATTGGATTAAAGGAGCGTCCAAAGACAATTTCTGAAAAACAGGCATGTGCTGCCATTGGACAGGCAAGCCTGATGACCGTGTACCAGAAATTATTTTCCGAGTATCATCAGCCCTGCGCCCAGATTCTTATGACAAAATTTACGATATTAAATGACATTACAAGACAGAACGCCTGCAATACGTTTGAGGAATTGTTCAAATTAGGTGTGATTCCGATTGTAAATGAAAACGATACGGTTGCCACAGACGAAATGGAAAACCTTGGTATTGGTGAAAATGATACGCTGGCGGCTCTGGTAACAGCCATGATTCACGGCGACCTGGTAGTATTGCTGTCCGATATTGACGGTTTATATTCCGATGACCCAAAGAAGAATCCGGATGCGGTATTTTTTCATCAGATAGACGATGTAAACGAATCGGTACTTGGCATGGCAAAAGGAAGTTCCAGCAGTGTTGGCACCGGCGGCATGCAGACCAAGCTTTCCGCAGCAAAGATTGCGACAGACTCCGGAGCGGATATGGTCATTGCCAATGGAGAAGATGTAGAAAATCTCCGCAGGGTAATGGAAGGGGAACAGGTCGGAACTTTGTTCTGTGCCCACAAAGTAGAAGAATTCCATCTGCTGGATTATATTACACATAGTTAATACAGGTTGTAACATGGAATACAAATCGAACCGGAAAGGATGAATTTTATGGACTTGATTGAACTTGGAAAACGTGCAAAGGCGGCATCTTTTGGCCTTGCAATATTACCAACCGTAAAGAAAAATGAAGCATTAAAAGCAGTCGCAGAGGCACTGGTGGCAAATACCGCCGGAATTCTGGCAGCAAATGAAAAGGATGTAGCCGCAGCAAAAGAAAATGGCATGAAAGAATCACTGATTGACCGGCTGGCATTAAATGAAGCAAGAGTGAAGGGCATGGCAGACGGTATTTTACAGGTAGCAGAGTTAAAGGACCCGGTAGGCGAGGTTCTTTCCATGACCAACCGTCCAAACGGTCTTATGATTGGAAAAAAGAGAGTTCCTCTTGGCGTTATCGGCATGATTTACGAATCACGTCCAAATGTAACAGCGGATGCCTTCTGTCTGTGCTTTAAGACAGGAAATGCCGTTATTTTACGTGGCGGCAGTGATGCCATTAACTCAAATCTTGCCATTACAAAAGTAATCCGTGAAGCACTGGCAGCCAAGGGGGTCTGCGAGGATGTGGTACAGATTATGGAATCTACGGACCGTGAGAGCGTTACGGCGTTAATGCGTTTAAATGAGTATGTGGATGTCCTGATTCCAAGAGGCGGTGCCGGACTGATTAAGAGCGTGGTGCAGAACAGTACCGTTCCTGTCATTGAAACCGGTACTGGAAACTGCCATATTTATGTGGATGCAACGGCGGATTTTGCCATGGCACTGGATATTATTGACAATGCAAAGACCCAGCGCCTTGGTGTCTGCAATGCGGCAGAATCCCTTGTGGTACATGAAAGTATTGCAAAAGAATTTCTTCCGGCTCTTTATGAGCGTCTGACGGCAAAACAGATTGTCATTCGTGCCGACGAGCGTTCCCGTGCCATCTGTCCGCAGATGGAGGCAGCGACAGAGGAAGATTTTTATACAGAGTATCTGGACCGCCTGATTTCCTTAAAAATTGTGGATTCCATTGACGAGGCGATTGCCCATATCAATGAGCATAACACCGGACATTCCGAGTCCATTGTAACAAAGGATTACGAAAATTCCCTGCGTTTCTTAAATGAGATTGACGCAGCGGCCGTATATGTTAATGCTTCTACCCGTTTTACCGATGGCGGTGAGTTTGGTTTTGGTGCAGAAATCGGCATCAGCACCCAGAAGCTCCATGCAAGAGGACCGTTAGGCTTAGAGGAGCTGACAACAACAAAATATATTATTTTTGGTAATGGACAAATCCGGTAAGAAACGTTTGTCCCATAGAGATGAAAAATATGAGTGAATGGTTAAAAAAAATAAAAGAAAATTCCCTGGAACAGGTTCCGGTAACGGAGCCGGAACGCCAGTATTATTTCATGGATTTATTAAAAGGCTGGCTGGCGGAACAGGAAGCTGAAAAAGGGCGGAAGCTGACGTATCATGTCCAGACGTTCGGGTGTCAGATGAATTCGAAGGACTCCGAGAAACTGGCCGGTATTCTGGAAACCATCGGTTATGTGGAAACAGATACGGAAAAGGCAGACTTCGTCATTTACAACACCTGTACCGTAAGAGAAAATGCCAACACCAGAGTGTATGGCAGAATTGGTTATCTGGGTACCATGAAAAAGAAAAATCCGGACATGAAAATTGCCATGTGCGGCTGTATGATGCAGGAAGCCCATGTGGTGGAGAAAATCCGCAGGAGTTACCGTTTTGTAGACATTATTTTCGGTACACACAATATTTTCAAGCTGGCAGAACTTCTGTATGAGGACATTCTGAAAAATAAAATGGTGGTGGATGTCTGGGAAGGCACCGACCAGATTGTGGAAGATCTGCCAAGCGAGCACAAATACAAGTTCAAGGCAGGGGTCAATATCATGTACGGCTGCAATAATTTCTGCAGCTACTGCATTGTGCCGTATGTGCGTGGCAGGGAGCGCAGCCGCAGACCGGAGGATATTATTGCCGAAGTAAAGAAACTGGCGGGCGAAGGCATTATTGAAATTATGCTTCTGGGACAGAATGTTAATTCCTATGGAAAGACGCTGGAACAGCCGGTTTCCTTTGCGGAACTGTTAAAGATGGTGGAGGAAGTGGAAGGAATTAAGCGTATCCGTTTTATGACCTC
>JAGBBW010000154.1 GCA_017938285.1 Lachnospiraceae bacterium | reverse complement strand
ATGCTGTACAATCAGCACCGGTGCATTGATGTTCTTTGGCAGCTTGCAGATTACCTGCTGCAGAGCCTTTGGACCACCGGTGGAGGAAGCAATGGCAATCAGCCTCTTTGCATTTCCAGATACTGCCCTGTGTGGCTTTCTTGGTTCAAATGTTTCTGATAAGATTGCTCTTGGATTCATCGGGGAGACAAATCCGGCAGGGGCTGCGGATGGTCTGGAAGCAGGTGCCGCCGGTGCTGCTGGCCTGGTGAGCGCTGCGGATGTTGCTGGCTTTACCGGAGTAACTGTTTTTCTTTCCATCTTTTCTTCTTCTTTCTTCGCCTCTTGTTTTGGAACGCTCTTAATCAGATCGGCAGCCTTGTCCTCTGCCAGACCGGTAGCATACGCAAGACACTGCAAAAGCTTTCCTTTAAAAGCATCGCTCATGGCGTCGACAAAGCTGTCCGGTTTGGTAACATAATCGAAGGCTCCCAGCTCCAGGGCACGGATGGTTTCTGCTGCTCCGTCCTTGGCAAGAGTACTTACAATGATGATTTTCTGTCGGATCCGCTGTTTCTCCAGTGTTTCCAGGAATTCAATTCCATTCATCCTCGGCATATTGATGTCAAGAACAACGGCATCGTATTTTTTGCTGTTTCTTGTCACCAGATCGAATGCTTCCAGACCATTGGTCGCAGTATCCAGAACCTGAAATCTTTCATCTGACCTAATTATATCAGACTCAACCCTTCTCATAAGTGCAGAGTCATCAACTATCAAAATGTTTTTCTTCTCCATGGCTGTTTCCTCCTGATTTTCTATTTTGTTAAACTGGTAGTCAGTAATTTTCCCGCTTTCTTCTGTCACGTTCCTCTTTAAATATATAAATAACAATCTGTTCCTGCACAGAATGGTGCAGATCCGTAAATTCCACCCGGCTGTCGAAGACCGGGGGATTCCTGTCTGCAGCCTTCTGACTGGAAACCACCCTGCCAAACAGATACGGTACTTTTTCTTTTACCTTTTCCGGAAACTCCGGTTCCAGAAAAAGCAGTTCCCCGGATTCCAGACGGACGCTGGAATGAAACCGCATTCCACCGCCGCTGATGTCCAGAACCGTGGCATTCTTTAATTCAAGCTGACAGGACTCCTTCTGTTTCAGCAGTTCTTTTTGCTCTTCTGAAACAACGGAATAAGACATCGGCATGGAACAGCTCATCCGGTAATAACGGCGGCGCTGGTATTTTTCCAGCGCAGAAATAAGACTTACCTCTGCCAGTTCCAGATGATTGGCATCTTTCCACCTCCGTACCACCTTTGCCCGGCACTGGTACATGCCATCCCGGGCAAAAAAACAGAGTTCGTAACTGTCATCCACTTCCATCGGAGCCAGTTGTCCTTTCAGGGTAGGTACAACGATTAATGCAGTATTTTTTTCCAGCCACCGCAGAAATCTGCTGACATAGCAGTCGGTTTCCGTGAAACCGGTTCCTCCCGGTCTTTTTTCCACCATATGCATCTCTATTTTATTCCCTGCCTGAATTACCTCGTTTGCCATATCCCTTTATCCTCTTGACTCACACACTATTTTTTCAGTTTGTTACGGATCAGATTGGAAAACATCTTGGAAATTCCCCAACGTTCCCGGGTATCCGTGGATTCAATTTCCAGAACCCGTTCTGCTATCTGGCGCACTGCCCTGGACGGTGCAGCATCCGGATACAAAACAGAAAACGGTTTCTGGCGGATCACGGATTTTGGCACAATATCATCCATTGGCACACAACCGCCATATTCCAGCGGAATTCCAAGAAATTTATCAGAAACTATTTTCATCTTGTCATACAGACTTTTTCCTTCCGCCTCGTTTTTCACACGGTTGGACACCATCTTTATCACCGTTTCTTCTCTGGAAAATTCTTCTTTTTTGTTCAGTGCCTTCAACAGAGAATAAGCATCCGTAATGGAAGTCGGCTCCGGTGTTGCCACAAGAAGCACCTCGGAACTGGACATCACAAATTCCAGTACACTGTCAGAAATTCCTGCCCCGGTATCTACAATGATAATATCTGCATAAGTATCCAGTTCTACCAGTTTACCTGTAAGGTATACTACCTGTTCCCTGGACATGGTAGCCATCTCCTGAATACCAGAACCTCCGGAAATAAAGGAAATCCCCATTTCGCTTTCACAGATAATATCTTTTAATTCTTTTCCCCGGAACATCAGGTCTGCCAGATTGTATTTTGGTCTGGCTCCCAGCATGATTTCAATGTTGGCAAGACCAAAATCCGCATCAAACACCACAACCCGTTTTCCAAGCTTTGATAACTGTATCGCCAGGTTCAGGGAAAGATTGGTCTTGCCGACTCCTCCCTTGCCGCTGGTTACAGTAATCACCCTGGCTTCCGGTTCCTTTTCCTGTTCTGCCTCCTGCACCATTCGTCTCAGCCGTTCTGCCTGATCCATCATGATTCACCACCTCCCAACAGCTGTTTCGCAATGGACTGCGGATTAATTTTCATAATATCATCCGGCACATTCTGTCCAAAGGTAGTATAGGATAATGGCGCTCCTGTCAGCATTTTAATATTGAATACATTGCCTACTCCGCCGGTTTCGTCCAGTTTGGTAAAGATAAGACTGTAGTCGGTAATTTCCGCATAGGCTTCTGTTATTTTTACTAAATCACGGTATTTTGTTGTGGCACTGAGAACAAGGTAAATTTCCCGGCGCTCTTCCGGCACCGTCAGCAGCAGCTTTTCCAGATCATCCCGCTGCTCCTGGTTTCTGTGGGAACGGCCTGCCGTATCAATCAGAACCACGTCATAATCCTTAAACTCTTCCAGTGCTTCCTGCATTTCCGCTTCAGAATAAATCACCCGGAGCGGAATATTTAATATGGTAGCATAGGACCGCAGCTGGTCTACTGCCGCAATACGGTACGTATCTGCCGTAAACAGGGCAACCTTTGCTTTGCGGCGGAGCTTTAATGTAGAAGCAAGCTTCGCAATGGTAGTTGTTTTTCCAACGCCAGTCGGACCAATAAAAAATACATATTTGGTCTTCCCGTCGGTCAGCTCCAGTTCTTTTGTCTCACCTAATTTCAGGACAAGTTTCTGGTAAATGCTGGATAAGATATTATCCACCGTGGCATCCGGATTCAGGGACTGCTCAATTTCCGCAATCACCTTATTGGCAAATACCTCTTCCACTTCGTTGGCCACCAGCTGGTTATAAATCATCTGCACACAGGCCATGGCTGCCGTCTGCTCGATTTCCGCCGGTTCCTCTTTTTCTCTTTCCTTCTCCATTACCAGAGCCTGCTCTTTCAGCTGTTTTTCCAGCATACTCTGCAGACTGTCCAGCTTCTGTTCGATGGCATAGGAATGCTGTTCCTCCTCCGGCCGCACTTTTACCTCAAATGGATTGGACTTAAACTCATCAGCAAACTGTGCATGGCTCTTCCTGTCATATACCTTTTCTTCGTCCACTGCTGCTGTAATTTCCACCAGCGGCTTTTTGAACAGCTTGTAAATCCCCTTCGGCTTAACAGACTTAATATGAGTGATAATTACATCTTTTCCGAGTTCGTCTTTCGCCAGCTGCAGGGCCTCCTGTTCCGAGGCCGCCTGAAATTTTTTAATTAGCATACTATAT
>JAGBBW010000153.1 GCA_017938285.1 Lachnospiraceae bacterium | reverse complement strand
TTCTGGTCTTTCGTCAGTTCATAGGGAAGGCACTGTATTAATTGTTCACAGTCTCCCCTGTCTTCAAACACAAATTCGCTGTTTTTTCCTTCTTTATTTCCTGCCAGTTCCCGCAGAAATACAGAAAACAGGAAAAATTCTTCAAAAACCAGGGACTTTCTTGCCTCCAGCATGGTTTCCCGGCTCTTTGGAAAATGAATTTCTTCCAGAGTATTTTTCCGCTTTAATACGCCATACTGCCGCCGTACTGCTGCCGGAACATATTCCGGAAGTTCTCCCGCCAGACCAAGAGCCTGTTTCATCGCCTTGGACACCATATTGCTGGTTAATCCCTTTGTCAGTGGATACACCGGCTGTAATACCGCCATCAGCCGCTGGTACTCTTCCCTTTTATAAAACTTTGGCTGCTCCATGCGGAGCTTGTTGCCTTTTTTCGTTATTTTGCCCCGGAAGATATACCGGTATCCCATGCTTAGCGTTTTCTTTAAGTATGGCTGGTTAAACCAGCTTAACGTAATACTGCCGGAAGGGTCCTTTGCCTCACAGGTCAGAATTGTCATTTTGCCGCCCAGCCGGTTTTCCGAAATTCTGGACACCGAAGCCTCGATTACCCCGGTCATTCCCTCTCTCAGGGACGTAATGGGCATGGGACTGGAAAACGTCTCATAATCCCTTGGATAATACGTCAGGAGCTGCCCCACCGTATATACATTCAGTTTTTCAAATAATGCCCTTGTTTTTTCACCGATTCCCTTGACGGAATCCACGGAATCACTGAGTTCCACGATGTGACCTCCTTTCTTTTCTGAACCTGTAGTTCTGTCGTATAAAACCTTACCTTCCTGCCTGACTTATAGAGCAGTATCCCCGGAGTTATCAGCACATATCTTCAAATATTCTGCATATTTTAAGCGGAATGTCTCTTCCAGTTTTTCACTCAGATATACCGAAGAGATTTCTTTCTCCTCCGGAATATCCTCCTGGTACAGAACGATGTCATAAGACACAATAATAAATTCACGGGGATTCAGTTCCATTAAATCCCTCAAACGCACTGTCGGAAGTACGATTTCCTGCATGGAAAGCTTTGATCTGACATTAAACAGACTTTTAACACCAATGGAATCCTCCGTTAAATAATCCTCTGCAATTACAGAAATAATGTCATTCCCCATAAAAATCGTTACCGGTTCCTTAAAAAAATCTGGATTCTTACTTTTTTCATTTTGTACTATCTGGTCCATTCTTTCTGACATTTCACTTTCCTCCATAACACTGTAAATTACCAAAACCGTTTCTTCCAATTTCCCCACAGGAAACACAATAAGAGTGTCGCAGAACCACGCCCCCTCCGGACGCTGCCCTGCGGCACTCTCCCTTATGATTTATTCCACAGAAATTACATAATAGTAAATTGGCTGGTTGCCGGAATGCACTTCCACTTCCACATCCGGATATTTCTCTGCCACACGGTCTGCCAGTGCCTGTGCTTCTTCTTCTGTTGTTTCCTCACCGTAATACAGTGTTACCAGTTCAGAATCCCCATCCATCATGTTCATCAGAAGCTCATACGCTGTTTCCTCCACGGAATCACCAACCGCACGGATGGTGGAATCATCCAGACCCATGATATTGCCCTGGCGGATTTCCATGCCGTCAATACTCGTATCACGTACCGCATAGGTTACCTGACCGGTTTTCACACGCTTCATTTCCGCTGTCATCTGCGCCGCATTCTCTTCCGGAGATTTGTCATACGCATAGTTGATTAACGCTGCAATTCCCTGCGGAACTGTTTTGGACGGAATGACTACCACATTTTTGTCCTCGGTCAGTGTCTTTGCCTGCTCTGCCGCAAGAATAATGTTCTTATTATTTGGAAGGACATATACCGTATCTGCATTCACAGCATCAATGGCATTTAACACATCCTCGGTACTTGGATTCATGGTCTGGCCGCCTTCAATAATGTGGTCTGCCCCAAGTCCCAGGAAAATTTCATTCATACCTGCACCGATAGAAACTGCCACGAAGCCGTCCTTCTTTCTTGGCTCTGCCGGTTTTGCCGGTGCGGCCGGAGCTTCTGCTGCCTTTGCCTTTTCTGCTTCAGAAACAACACGCTCATTATGTTCTTCCCGCATATTATCAATCTTCATTCTGGTCAGGGAACCATAGGTCAGTGCTTTCTGGATGGCAAGACCCGGATCATTGGTATGCACATGCACCTTTACGATATCATCATCGGACACTACAACAATGGAATCACCAAGGGACTCTAAATAAGCCTTGAACTCCTGCTCCGTATCCATCGTATATTCCTTTTCCAGCATAATAATAAATTCCGTACAGTAGCCAAACTTAATGTCTGCCGTGGAAATATCCTCTGCTGCGGCACCTGTTGTTTTCTTCACCACTGGCTTTTCTGCCGGAATGTCAATATCCACTTCCTTACCAGCCAGGGCATCGCAGGCACCCTTCATAATTTCCATTAAGCCCTGTCCACCGGAGTCTACCACGCCGGCTTCCTTTAATACCGGAAGCAGTTCCGGTGTATAGGCCAGAACTTCATCCATATGCTTAATTACCTCTTCCATGAAGTAAAGAATATCTTCTGTTTCGCCAACCAGCTGGGACGCACGTTCTGCGCCACCCTTTGCCACGGTAAGGATAGTTCCTTCCTTTGGCTTCATAACAGCCTTATACGCAGTCTCAACCGCACGCTGGAAGCTTTCTGCAAGAACCGGAACGGTAATTTCTTTATGCTCTCCCACAACCTTCGTAAATCCACGAAGCAGCTGGGAAAGAATTACACCGCTGTTTCCTCTGGCACCACGGAGGGAACCGGAAGAAATCGCCTTTGCCAGTTCTTTCATGGATGGATTTTCCAGCTGTCCTACTTCTCTTGCCGCAGACATAATGGTCAGGGTCATATTAGTACCAGTGTCACCATCCGGAACCGGAAACACATTCAGTTCATTGATATATTCCTTCTTTGCTTCAATGCGCTTTGCGCCGGCCAGAAATGCATTACACAGCATTCTGGCATCTACAGTAATATTGGCCACGACTTAAACCTCCTAATCCCGCCTGTGTTAATCAATCACGCGGACACCTTCAACAAATACACTGATCCGCTCTACCGGAAGACCGGCAAATTCCTCTACTTTATACTTCACGTTGCTGATGAGATTATCAGTAACCGCAGAAATGCTGACCCCATAAGAAACGATAATGTGAAGGTCGATTGTAATGGTATTGTCCTCCGATACGGTTACACCAACGCCATGGGTCAGGCTCTCTCTCTTTAACAGCTTCGCAAAACCATCCTTTACATTGACTGACGCCATGCCGACAATGCCAAAACATTCCACGGCAGAAGAACCTGCGTACTTTGCAATCACTTCTTTATCAATCTGAACACTACCAAGCTTTGTATTCATAATACCACTTGCTGCACCATTCATAGTAATACCTCCAGTCTTTTTCTGAAAATCTCTGCAGCAGTCTGCTGTCCGGCAGCAGAAGCCGCATATCGCTCTCAATACAGGAATTTTACCATAACTTCAAGATAAAAGAAACTATTTCTTTCAATTTTTTTCATACGATTCATATACTATAATATCAACACACCAAAAAAGGAGCAGACATTGAAACGATTAGTCGGATTTATTCTCTTCTGGATTGCGGTAGGCATGCTGCTCATGCTGTTCATCAGGCATGGTATCATGGCCCTCTGTATTATCCTGCTCTTGCTGGTATGCGGTTATCACTTATTCTGCAAATAAAACAGGGTGTCAAGCAATGCCGACACCCTTTTAATCAAGCTTATTTGCTCAATTCAATTTCCCGCTGCTTACGCACGCTCTACTTTACCGGATCTTAAGCAGGATGTACATACATACATCTTCTTACTGCCGCCTTCAGTCTTAACTCTTACAGACTTAACGTTGGACTTCCACATCTTGTTAGCTCTTCCAGAAACCTGGCTTCTGGTAATGCTGATGGTTCTTCCGAATAAAGCACCCTTATCACAAACTGCACATTTAGCCATTTGATTGCACCTCCTTAGGTAATAATTTAAGGCTATGGCCCACAAACAAAATCATTGTACCAGAAAACTTTACAGAATGCAAGCTAAAAATAAATTTTTTTTATTCTTCGATTTCACTTACCACACTGTCCACTTTTTCCTGCATTTCTTTTTTGTCCGGCTTGTCCTTTTTGAAGCTTTCCAACAGATCCGGAAGCATATCCAGCACCTTGGTTACCGTATCCTGGTTCTTTACGTTGACAAGCTTTGCATGACCGTCCTTTAATACCACCACGGAGCTTGGGGTAATCTTTCCGCCAAGACCACCGGCACTGCTCATGTCTCCTGCCTGCTTTGCCCAGGCACCGGCACCTACACCGAAAGAGACATCCACCAGCGGAAGAATGATGGTGCCGTCGTCAAACTTTACGGCATCCCCAACCACCGTTTTTGTGGTAAGAAACCCATCCATCCCTTTAAACAATGCCTCTACTGTACT
>JAGBBW010000152.1 GCA_017938285.1 Lachnospiraceae bacterium | reverse complement strand
GTATAAAAATGTTCATAAATTAAAAGTTTGAAACCGTTGAAGCGGAGATAACGGTAATTATGCTTTTACAGAGAGTCCGTGCAGGTGAGAGTCGGGCAAAACACAGATTATCAAATGGACCGCGGAGGGCGCAGTCAAAAGTGTGGTTTTAACTGCACTGAGTATTCTGCGACGTGTTGGCATACGTCAGTTGCCGGGGATATGTTGGTATCCTGCCAAGCGCACGGCTGTCGTGGCTGTGAATCAAGGTGGCACCGCGGATAAGTGTAGTTTATTCGTCCTTGACAGAGTTTAATTGTTAAATTCTGTCAAGGACTTTTTTGATTTCTATGCGAGAAATAACAGGTTATCTGGTGTTTCTGTATCAAAAGCCCGTTTGACAGAATGGCAAACACCAGGGAATGTTATGAAAGTTTGGGAGGTGCTGTTCATGAAGTTTTTACCAGAGTTTGAAACCGTAAAAGAATATGCGGCCAGTGGAGCCTGCGATATCCTGCCGGTCAGCTGCGAAATCCTGTCGGATATTTGTACGCCGATAGAGGCAATGAGGGTACTTAAAAATGTTTCGGACCATTGCTGCATCCTGGAGTCTGTGGCGGAAAAAGAGAAGTGGGGCAGGTACACGTTTCTTGGATTTGACCCGAAGTTAGAAATTACCTGCCTGGATGGAGAAATGAAAATCGGAAACGTCAAAGTAAGGACAGGGAATCCGTCGGAGTATCTGCGGCAGATTTTAGCAGAGTATAGGAGTCCGAGGTTTGACTACCTGCCTTCCTTTACCGGCGGACTGGTGGGCTACTTCTCCTATGATTATCTGGGTTACAGCGAACCAACGGTGAGAGCAAAGGTACAGGATACAGAGAATTTCAAGGACGTAGATTTAATGCTGTTTGACAAGGTGATTGCCTTTGATAATTTCCGCCAGAAGATCATACTGATTGCCAATATGTCCCTGGCAGAACCGGAGGCAGGATATAATAAAGCGGTGCTGGAGCTGAAGCAGTTATGTGAACTGCTCCGGACCGGAGAAAAAAAGAAAGAACCGGCAGGACATCTGCTGGGAGAAATGACACCGCTGTTTGAAAAGGAACGTTATTGTGAAATGGTGGAGAAGGCAAAACAACATATTCGGGAGGGAGATATTTTTCAGATTGTACTTTCCAACCGGTGGAGTGCGCCATATGAAGGAAGTCTGTTTCAGGCATACAGGATACTGCGGACGGTGAATCCGTCACCATATATGTTTTATTTTTCCGGAACTGATGTGGAGGTGGCAGGGGCTTCGCCGGAAACTCTGGTAAAGCTGGAAAATGGTGTGCTTCATACCTTTCCGCTGGCAGGAACAAGAACAAGAGGAAAAACAGAGGTAGAAGATAAGGCACTGGAGGCAGAACTGCTGGCAGATGAAAAGGAACTGGCGGAGCACAATATGCTGGTGGACCTAGGAAGAAATGACCTCGGTAAAATCAGTAAGTTCGGCACGGTCCAGGTGGAGAAACTGCATTCCATTGAGCGGTATTCCCATGTAATGCATATTGGCTCTACGGTGCGAGGAGAAATACGGAAAGATGCTGATGCGCTGAATGCCATGGAAGCAGTGCTTCCGGCAGGAACCCTGTCCGGAGCTCCAAAAATCCGGGCATGTCAGCTGATTGGAGAACTGGAGCAGAATAAGCGTGGCATTTATGGAGGAGCCATTGGATATATTGATTTTACAGGAAACATGGATACCTGTATCGCTATCCGGATTGCGTATAAGAAAAATGGAAAGGTGTTCGTAAGAAGTGGTGCCGGAATTGTGGCAGATTCCATACCGGAAAAGGAATATGAGGAATGTATGAACAAGGCAAAGGCAGTGGTTACTGCTTTGGTTCAGGCGGAGGAGGAAGAGGAATGATTTTGCTGATTGATAATTATGACAGCTTTTCTTACAACTTATATCAGCTGCTTGGTGAGTTTACAGAGGATATTAAGGTTATTCGGAATGATGAGCTGACGGTGGAGGAAATCCGGGCGCTGCGACCGGAACGAATGATTCTCTCGCCGGGACCGGGCAGACCGGAGGACGCCGGAGTGATTGTGGAGGTGGTAAAAACGCTTGGGAAAGAGATTCCAGTGTTGGGTGTCTGCCTTGGGCACCAGGCCATCTGTGCCGCCTTTGGAGCAACGATTACTTATGCAAAGGATCTAATGCACGGAAAGCAGTCCATGGTACGGTTTGATACAGACAGCCCGCTGTTTCGGGAGTGTCCGGAAATGGCACCGGTGGCAAGATATCATTCCCTGGCGGCGGAGAAGACCACCATACCGGAAGAATTAAAAATAACTGCGGTAACGGAGGATGGAGAAGTGATGGCGGTACAACATAAGGAGTATCTGGTTTACGGAGTGCAGTTTCACCCGGAATCGATTATGACACCGGATGGAAAGCAGATGTTAGAGAATTTTGTGGGACTGCAGAAAGTGGGTAATTAGTGTGGAATAGAAAAGTGATATGAAGAAAGGAGTTTTGTATGATTAAAGAAGCCATTGTAAAGATTGTCAACAAAGAAGACCTGACCTATGAAGAGGCGTATACGGTTATGAATGAGATAATGAGCGGGAAAACCACAGCTACCCAGAATGCTGCATTTCTGGCAGCCCTTTCCACAAAAAGTGCCAGAGCGGAAACTACGGATGAAATCGCCGGATGTGCGGCTGCCATGCGGGCACATGCCACAAAGGTGGAAACAGACATGGAGTTGTTTGAAATTGTTGGAACAGGCGGCGACAATGCCCACAGCTTTAATATTTCCACGACTTCAGCACTGGTAGCTGCGGCAGGAGGTATGAAGGTGGCAAAGCATGGTAACCGCGCAGCTTCCTCCAGCTGTGGTACTGCTGATTGTCTGGAAGCACTAGGGGTAAATATTGAACAGGAGCCGGAACTGTGTGTGGAACTTCTGGAAAAGGTGGGAATGTGCTTTTTCTTTGCCCAGAAGTATCATACATCTATGAAGTACGTGGGAGCCATCCGGAAGGAACTGGGATTCCGCACCGTATTCAACATTCTTGGTCCGCTGACCAATCCGGGCAGTCCAAAGATTCAGCTGCTGGGGGTATATGATGAATATCTGGTGGAACCATTGGCACAGGTACTGATTAATCTCGGAGTAAAGCGGGGGATGGTGGTGTATGGACAGGAAAAACTGGATGAAATTTCCATGAGTGCACCAACAACGGTGTGTGAGTTTCAGGATGGCTGGTTTAAGACATATACCATCACTCCGGAAGAGTTTGGGCTGGCCCGTTGTACAAAAGAGGATCTGGCAGGCGGTACTCCGGAAGAAAATGCACAGATGACAAGGGAGATTTTGAAAGGTGCAAGGGGACCGAAACGTGATGCGGTTTTAATGAATGCAGGGGCGGCACTTTATCTGGGCGGCAGGGCAGACACCATGAAAGAGGGAATCGGGCTGGCAGCAGAACTGATTGATTCCGGGAAAGCGTATGAAACCCTGGAAAGGCTGATTGAAATAAGCAATGGTGCAAAATAGGAAAGGAAGGCAGAGAAAATGAATATACTTGACCAGCTGGCAGGGCATGCAAGGGAGCGTGTAGAAGAAGCGAAGCAGGAACGTCCTTACCTGCTTGTAAAAGAACAGGCACTGACACTGCCAAAAGGAAATTTTGCATTTGAGCAGGTACTTGGGAAAACAGGAATGTCCTTTATCTGTGAATGCAAAAAGGCTTCTCCCTCAAAAGGCGTGATTGCTGCAGAGTTTCCCTATCTGCACATAGCACAGGAATTTGAAGCTGCCGGGGCAGACTGTATTTCGGTACTGACGGAACCAAAGTGGTTTCTTGGCAGTGACCGGTATTTGAAGGATATTGCGGAAAATGTATCGGTTCCATGTCTTAGAAAAGATTTTGTTGTGGATGATTATATGATTTATGAGGCGAAACTTCTGGGAGCCCAGGCGGTACTGCTGATTTGTTCTTTGTTGTCCACGGAAACCATCCGCAGTTATATCAGAATTTGTGATAGTCTTGGAATTTCTGCTTTGGTGGAGGCACATGATGCGGAAGAAGTGAAATCAGCAGTCCGTGCCGGGGCAAGAATCATCGGGGTAAATAACCGGAATCTGAAAGATTTTACGGTGGATACGGAAAATAGCAGGAGAATGCGACGGCTGGTGCCAAAAGATACAGTATTTGTGTCGGAAAGTGGAGTACAGACGCCGGAGGATATCCGCAGGTTGCAGGAAGCAGGGGTAAATGCGGTGCTGATTGGAGAGACACTGATGCGAGCTGTGGACAAAAAAGCAAAGCTTAAGGAAATAAAAACTGGTGCAGACCAGACTGCAGTAAAGTGAGGTGGACAGTTACTGTGAAAAATGCAGAAACGTATAGGTATGAAACTGAGAAAAAACGGACCAGAATCAAGATATGTGGATTACAGAGTCCCTGTGATATCGAATATGTGAATGAATTGCTTCCGGATTATATTGGTTTTGTATTTGCCAGACAAAGCAAACGGTATATTACCCCAAAGGAAGCAGAGGTACTGCGAAAAAAACTGGATAACAGAATACTTCCGACAGGTGTTTTTGTTAATGAGGAAAGGGAAACCATTGCAGAACTGGTAAAGCGGAATATAATTTCAGCAGTACAGCTGCATGGAACAGAAACAGAAGAGGATATCCAATGTTTACGGGGGCTGGCTGTCTGTCCAATCATCAAAGCATTTCGTGTGAAAGGGCAGGAGGAGATAAAGCTGGCAAACCAGTCAGTGGCAGATTATGTTCTGCTGGATTCAGGCGGAGGTTCCGGTGAGACCTTTGACTGGTCGCTGTTAAAAGAAATGCAGCGTCCTTACTTTTTGGCAGGCGGTCTGAGGGCAGAAAATGTAGCAGAAGCAATTCATGGCTTACAGCCGTTTGCGGTGGATGCAAGTTCTTCCCTGGAGACAGAGGGAAGAAAGGACAGGGCAAAGATGGCTGCATTTGTGCGGGCGGTCAGACAGGCGTGAAGAAAAGCAGGTTGTTTTAATTGTGTAACAGGAGGGACGAAACAACTGCCTTTAGAGGATAATAAAAAAGAAAGGATGAAGAAAGATGAGTGAAAAGAGAGGAAGATTTGGTGTTCACGGTGGACAGTACATTCCGGAAACCCTGATGAATGCGGTAATAGAACTGGAAAAGGCATACGAGCATTACAGGAATGACCCGGAATTTAACCGGGAACTGATGGAATTGTTTCATGAATATGCGAACCGCCCGTCAAGGCTGTATTATGCAGAAAAGCTGACCAGGACTCTTGGTGGCGCAAAAATCTACTTAAAGCGGGAAGATTTAAACCATACCGGTTCCCATAAAATTAACAATGTATTAGGGCAGGCGCTGCTGGCAAAAAAAATGGGAAAGACCAGGTTGATTGCGGAAACCGGGGCGGGACAGCATGGGGTTGCCACTGCAACAGCGGCAGCTCTTATGGACATGGAATGTGTCGTTTTTATGGGAGAGGAGGATACAAAGCGTCAGGCATTGAATGTATACCGGATGAAGCTTCTTGGGGCAGAGGTGGTTCCGGTGACAACAGGAACCGCCACGTTAAAAGATGCTGTCTCTGAGGCATTGAGGGAATGGACCGCCCGGATAGAGGATACCCACTATTGTCTGGGTTCGGTGATGGGACCACATCCGTTTCCGATGATGGTCCGTGATTTCCAGGCAGTGATTTCCAGGGAAATCAAGGAAGAGATGAAGCAGAAAGAAGGAAGACTGCCGGATGCTGTTATTGCCTGTGTGGGCGGTGGGTCCAACGCCATGGGAAGCTTTTACCATTTTATTGAAGAGGAGGAAGTCCGGCTGATTGGATGTGAGGCGGCAGGAAGAGGCACTAATACTTTTGAAACAGCAGCGACAATCAGTACTGGAAAGTTAGGAATTTTCCATGGAATGAAGTCCTATTTCTGTCAGGATAAGTACGGTCAGATTGCTCCGGTGTATTCTATTTCTGCGGGGCTGGATTATCCGGGAATTGGACCGGAGCATGCGTATCTTCATGACACCGGACGGGCGGAATATGTTCCGGTGACAGATGAGGAGGCAGTGGAAGCTTTTGAATTTTTGTCAAAAACAGAAGGGATTATTCCGGCAATTGAGTCTGCCCATGCCATTGCTTATGCCATGAAACTGGCACCAACGATGGGAAAAGACCAGATTATTGTGGTAACGGTTTCCGGCAGAGGTGATAAGGACTGTGCTGCCATTGCACGTTACCGGGGGGAGGATATTTATGAGTAGAATAAAAGAGGCATTTCAAAAGGGGAAAGCATTTATTCCGTTTATTACCTGTGGCGACCCGGATTTGGAAACCACAGGCAGGCTGGTACGGACGGCAGTAGAAAATGGAGCAGACCTTGTGGAACTTGGGATTCCGTTTTCTGACCCTACAGCAGAAGGACCGGTGATTCAGGGGGCAAATATCCGTGCACTGGCAGGCGGGGTGACGACAGACCGGATTTTTGCATTTGTAACGGAACTTAGAAAGGATGTAACTGTTCCACTTATTTTTATGACCTATGTAAATGTAGTTTTTTCCTATGGTGTGGAAAAATTTATTTCTACCTGCAAAGAGGTTGGGATTGACGGAATCATCCTCCCGGATCTGCCTTTTGAGGAAAAAGAAGAAGTGCAACCGATTTGCAGGAAATATGGCGTAGCATTAATTTCCATGATAGCACCAACCTCCAGACAGCGTATTGCCAGGATAGCAAAGGAAGCAGAGGGATTTTTATATATTGTATCCAGCCTTGGCGTGACAGGAACCAGAAGTGAAATTACAACAGACCTGGCTTCAATGGTTGCAGTGGTAAGGGAAGTGACGGATATTCCATGTGCCATCGGATTTGGTATTTCCACACCGGAGCAGGCAGGGAAGATAGCAGATCAGGCAGATGGGATAATTGTGGGATCTGCAATCGTAAAACAGGTGGAGCAGTATGGAAAAGAGTCAGCCGGGCCGGTTGGAGCATTTATAAAAACAATGAAAAATTCTCTTTTTAGAATATAGAAAATGGTATATACTGTTTGTGTAAGGAACAGAGTATAATACGGAGCGGATAACAGGAGGATGTATGAAGAATAGTGTACCAAAGCTGGAATTTTGTGTGATTGCGCACATAGAAAATGACTATAAAGAAAAGTTCGGGATTCCCAGGCAGAGTGGTCTGGTGGAGTCACTGACCTCCCGGATTGTGTTTGAACCGGAATACCGTAATCCGGATGCATTTCGTGGGATAGAAGGGTATTCGCACCTGTGGCTGTTATGGCATTTTTCTGAAGCGGACCGGAAGGGGGAATGGTCGCCAACGGTGCGGCCGCCAAGGCTGGGAGGAAATACGAGGATTGGTGTGTTTGCCACCCGTTCCCCGTTCCGCCCGAATCCGGCAGGATTAAGCTCAGTGAAGCTGGAACGGCTTGAAATAGACAAAAATCTTGGTCCGGTGCTGTATGTATCCGGCGCGGATTTACTGGATGGAACCCCGATTTTTGATGTAAAGCCTTATCTGGCATATGTGGACAGTCACCCGGAAGCAAAGGATGGATTTGCATTAAATCAAAAGGCAGGTACGCTGGATGTGGATATTCCTACAGAGTGGCTGGAAAAGGTGCCGGAAGAGAAGCGGGATGGTCTGGTGGAACTGCTTGCCCAGGACCCAAGACCACAGTACCAGAATGCCCCGGAGCGGGTGTATAAAATGCGGTTTGCGGGGCTGGAAGTCTGGTTTCAGGTGGATGGAGAACAGTTGGTGGTATGTAAGATTTGTGATATGGTCTAACGTGAAAAAAGAGCATCTTTCGCAAAGTTAGTATAGCACTAAGTATTGCGAAAGATGCTCTGCGTAGTTTTTATTGCGGATTTGGAGCAACTGGAAGAGGCTATTTTCCAATTATAATGGAAGAATTTTTTTCCAGTGTTTTTCCGTCCGCTGTTGCAGAGTCAGTTCCGATTACGGTTGCAGTAATGGTTCCTGTGACGTAACCATACTTTTCATAAGCGTCCAGCAGCTTCTTTGGCCAGTTGCCGGCCCAGGCATAACCGTGTCTGCGTTCTTCGCCGATTTCCAGAATATTATGTTTCATAATTCCGTCACGGTCACAGAAAATTGGCAGATTAGTGTCAATTTCATAGAAGCGGTACCAGGTGCTTTCTCCTGCTTTCTCCACAAAATACACACCGTTGGAATCCTTGCGGACATATTTTATATTTTTGACTTCAGAGTCTTTAAACCACTGCAGTGCACTTTCTACAGCCTGTCTGATTTTCGGTGTCTGTTCCTGGTTCATAAGGAACTGGACAATGGCAACGGATTCACTTCCGCTGATGGAGGCAAGTTCGTAAGCACGTGCAGCAACCGGTTCAAAAGTCACCGGATCGTGCTGGGCACACCAGGCGGTGAGTCTGCCTTCAGAAGTAATCTGGGCCTTCAGAATGTAATCGGTGGCTTTGTTCAGGGAGTCTTCGATTTTTTCCATATATTCCTCCGGGATAATATCGGAGTCGAATGGATAGCGGTGATAAAGCATATCCTCCAGCATATACAGTACATTAATCATCGCATTATCGTTGAAAGTAACATTGTCAGAGTAGTTGCCACGCTTTGGATAAACCTGGGCAAAACCGCCGGATTCGTATTGGAGCTGGAACAGGAAGTCCAGTCCCTTTAAGACGCTTTCCCGATACTTTGCTTCCGGTACTTCACGATATACCGCAGCGATATGGCGCATCTGGGTATACGTGGCATCATTGTCAATCGTTCCAATCAGTTCGCCATTCGCACCGGTCCAGCCGGAGGACTTGTTTTTCTTTTCTGTACCATTCCATGCTTTTTTCGCCTGGTCCTCAACGCCCTTGTCCCAGCCGCCGTGGTCCATCTGCCAGGAGAGATAATTGTCGGCAGTAGTAATGGCAGCGTCAAGATTGGAGAAATTGGAGGCTTTTTTATCAATTACAGCAGAAGTAGTAAGCAGGGTATCTGCTGCCTGGTAAATGAGAACGGTTTTTCCTTCCTGATTTATGGTAGAAAAACTGTCAATCAAGGTGAGTTCCCCTGAAACTTCTTTATATGTTGTCCAGTCGGTATTATGTTTCTGGAAAGAAATGTCCGATGTTTCGGTGTTACTTAACTGGCCATTTAAGGTAACAATAATAAAATGGTCAGCGAAGGTTTCGATTCGTTCAATCGCTACATTGTCCCCGGAAATGGCAGGAGCAACCGGAGTACTGCCTGCTTCTGCTATAATACCAGCGGCACGTAAAGACGGCAGCAGGTCTGCAATTGTATCAGCTTTGGCAGTTGATGGAACTTCTGACGGCGCAGGAGCAGCAGTCGGAACCGGAGTTTCTGTCGGAGCAGAAGTGGCAGTCGGAACCGGAGTTTCTGTCGGAGCAGAAGTGGCGGTTGGAGCCGGAGTTTCTGTTGGAGCCGGAGTTTCTGTTGGAGCAGAAGTGGCGGTTGGAGCCGGAGTTTCTGTCGGAGCAGGAGTGGCAGTCGGAACCGGAGTTTCTGTTGGAGCAGGAGTGGCAGTCGGAACCGGAGTTTCTGTCGGGGCAGAAGTGGCGGTTGGAACCGGAGTTTCTGTCGGGGCAGAAGTGGCGGTCGGAACGGGTGCCTCGTTTTTCGCAGTCTCGCTGCAGCCTGTCAGGGAAAGAACCAGACAGGACATGAGTAATGCAGTTTTTTTTGTCATATTTTTTTTCATGAAATTCTCCATTCTGGGAATGTACAATGTTCCCTTTTAAGGTGGATGAAAATGTCTTTTCAGAAAAAGCGGTCGTTTAATCCGCCAGCTCTTCCCATTGTTCCATCAGTTCCAGCAGGCGTTCCGCTGTCTCGTCTTTTTCCTTTGTCACTTCTAAAAGTTTTGTGTGGTTTGTGTATACTGCTTCATCTGCCAGTAATACATCCAGTTCTTCAGAACGGGCTTCCAGACGTTCGATTTCTGCCTCAATACGCTTTAGATCATTCTGGCGTTTCCGCTGCTTTGCCTGTTCTTCTTTCTGCTGTTTCCAGTCCTGTTTTCCGGCGGATTCCGGTTCGGCTGATGGAAGAGAAGGGGTGGCAGTTTTTCCTGCACCAGAAGAAGCGGGAGTTTTTCCAACGCCATAACCAATCCCCTGCAGATGAATTCGCTCCATGTTTTCCTTATGTTCCAGATAATAATCATAGTTTCCCTGGTAAGGAATCAGTCTGCCATTGGTTAAATCCAGAATCTTTGTGGCAGTTTTGTTGATAAAGTAACGGTCGTGGGAAACGTAAAGGACGGTTCCGGTATAGTTCTGGATAGCGTTTTCCAGAATTTCTTTTGACATAATATCCAGATGGTTGGTCGGCTCATCCAGAATCAGAAAATTGGATTCTGACAGCATAAGTTTTGCCAGGGAAACACGCCCCCGTTCACCTCCGCTGATGTCCTTAATCTGTTTGAATACGTCATCTCCGGTAAAAAGGAACGCTGCCAGCGTGTTCCGAATCTGGGTATTATCCATAAATGGGTAGGTATCCTGCAATTCGGAAAAAAGTGTCTTTTCCATATGCAGCACCTGATGTTCCTGGTCGTAGTAGGCAATGTGTACTTTGACACCCGGGCGGATGTCTCCGGCATCCGGAGTAACAATCCCATTAATCATTTTTAAAATGGTGGTTTTTCCAGTGCCGTTGTTACCGATGATGGCAACCTTTTCCCCGCGCTTGATTTCAAAGGAGAGGTCAGTAAAAAGGGTCTGTGGACCAAACGATTTGGAAAGACCCGTAACAGAAAGCACATCGTTTCCACTGGTAATGGAAGGCTCTAAGCGGATGTTCATTCCGGAAGATTCTGCCATTGGCTTATCCAGACGTTCGATTTTGTCTAACATTTTTTCACGGCTTTCCGCCCGTTTAATGGATTTTTCACGGTTAAAGGAGCGGAGTTTCGTTATAACTTCCTCCTGGTGTTTAATTTCCCGCTGCTGGTTTAAATAGGCTTTAATCTGGTCCTCCCGCTGTTTGGCTTTTTTGTCAGCGTAAGTAGAGTAGTTGCCTTCAAAGGTCTGGGCTTTGGTATGGTCCAGTTCAACGACTTTGGTTACCACTTTATCTAAAAAGTAACGGTCATGGGCAATGACAACGACTGCTCCTTTATAAGTGGCAAGGAAGGTTTCCAGCCAGGCAATGGAGTTCATGTCCAGATGGTTGGTTGGCTCGTCAAGCAGAATTAAGTCAGGCTTGCGGAGCAGCAGTTTGCCAAGGGCAATACGGGTTTTCTGTCCGCCGGACAGAGTATTGACACACTTTTCAAATTCGGTTTCTTCAAAACCGAGCCCCTTTAAAATACCCACAACCTCACTGCGGTAAGCATAACCATTCTGGATTTCAAATTCATGGTTCATGCGGGAGTAGGAGGAGAGCGCCTGATCCAGAGCTTCGCCTTCCATGTGCTTCATTTCCTGTTCCAGAGAACGGATGCTTTCCTCCAGCTTTAAAATATCAGCTTTGGTGGACAAAAGTTCCTCATAAATGGTATTTTCGGAAGTCAGGTCCTGATGCTGGGAAAGATAACCGTAGGTAGAGCCTTTGGAAAAGATGACTTCTCCGGCATCGGAAGACAGTTCCCCTACAATAATTTTGAACAGTGTGGATTTACCCGCACCATTAATGCCGACAATGGCGGCTTTTTCATTGTCATTAATGTGAAAGGAAACCCCATGCAGGATTTCCTTTTCACCAAAGCTTTTTGTAATGTTATTACATGCAAGTATCATAATTATTCCTCATTTTCCGGTTCGGTATAATCCGGGTCAATGGTCAGACAGACCTTGTCAATACGGTTTTTGTCCATCACCAGCACCTTGTACGTACAGGCACCTTCCGTGACAGTTTCCCCTTCCGTTGGAAGGTGGTCTAACAGATGGATGACATGTCCCGCAATGGAATCATAGTCTTCGGATTCCAGACCCAGTTCCAGAATTTCATTGATTTCATCCAGCTTTGTAGTGCCGAGAATAACATACTCATTCTCAGCCGTTTTCTGGATGGCATCCTCTTCGTCGGTATCATATTCATCACGGATTTCACCGACAATTTCTTCAATCAGGTCTTCAATGGTAAGGAGACCTGCCGTAGCGCCATACTCGTCCAGAACGATGGCAAGGGAGTTGGTCGCTTTTTTCAGTTCACGAAGCAGCTCCGATGTCTTTTTATATTCATATGTAAAGTATGGAGTACGTAAAAAGTCTTTTATATGGAAATCTTCTTTTGCTCCACGGAAAAAGAAGACATCTTTCATGTTGATAATGCCAATAACGTTGTCTCGGGTTTCACTGTAAACAGGAAGTCTGGTGTACATATCTTTCTCAAAAGCCGCCATAAGTTCATCATAACTCATGTTGATGTCGGCAAATGCCATATCAATACGGGGAACCATAACATCCTTTGCGAGAGAGTCACCAAAATCTACCACATTGGTAATCATCAGACGTTCTTCGCTTTCGATAACACCGTCCTCATGGCTGACGTCCACGATAGTCCGAAGTTCATTTTCTGTCATGGCGTTAGCTTTTGCATTTGGGTCTACATGAAACAGCAGCAGGAATACACCGGACAATTTGTTGAGTAAAAAGATAACCGGCGTAAGCACTTTTGTCATGAGACTGATAATAGGCGCATAAAAGAATGCCATTTTCTCTGCATGGACAGTAGCCAAAGTCTTTGGAGTAATCTCACCAAAAATCAGGATGAACAGGGTAAGAATACCAGTACCGACAGCGGCGTAGGCATTACCAAGCCAATCCAGAACCAGAGTTGTGGTGAGCGAGGATGCATAAAGGTTTACAATGTTGTTGCCAATAAGAATGGCACTGAGCATCTTGGATGGGTTTTCAATAAGGCTGCTGATGGTTTTTGCGCGCTTATTGCCTTCCTCCACAAGGCTTCGGATACGGAGCTTATTCACCGTAGTTAAAGAGGTTTCCGCAGAAGAGAAAAATGCGGATAATAAAAGTAATACAATGAGCACTGCTATCTGTGCCGCGACACTGGGGTCCATGATTTAATAATCACTCCTTCTTTTTAATATAAATGTTTTTAGAAATGGGATAGTATTTAACTATACACCGTTTAATCATATAAGATTTTTGCCAGAATGTCAACTGGGCAAATGGAAAGAATGGGTAAAAGTCTGTGAAAAAAATATGAAAAAAATAAAAATCGAATGCTGGCGGGTAAAACAAGAAAACGGTATGGGTTTTCTTTTGGATACAGATATGGTATAATGTCCGCAAAGGGCGGAGAGGAATGCAGTGGATAAGGCTCTGCCAAGCTTGCTTGAGCAGGGACTTATTTACTGCATTCCCGGAGCGAAGCGAATGAGCAAATCTTTGATTTGCGAATCTGTGTCCTTTGTCAGAGAAAATATGGAATAATGCGAAACAGAGTGGATAGTTTGGTTAATACTATGAATAAATGAATGTGCAGACCGGAAGGAGAAGAAAGATGAATGTCATTGACAGATTTTTAAAATATGTTGCGGTGGATACCGAATCCGTAGAAGAGGCGGCATGTTTTCCAAGCAGCGAAAAACAGAAAGATTTAGCCAGAATATTAGTGGAGGAGTTAAAAGAAATAGGTGCCGAAAATCCAGAAATGGACGAATTTGGTTATGTGTATGCTACCATCCCGGCTACCTCAGACAAAAAGATACCGGTATTAGGATTTCTGTCCCATATGGATACGTCCCCGGCCATGAGCGGTGCCAATGTGAAGCCACGTATCGTAATGAATTACGATGGCGGTACCATTGTGTTAAATGAAAAAGAGCAGATTTCCATGAACCCGGAAATGTTTCCATCCCTGGGACGTAACGTGGGCAAGGATTTAATTGTGACGGATGGAACTACCCTGCTTGGTGCAGATGATAAGGCAGGAATTGCGGAAATCATGACGATGGCAGAGATTCTGCTGAAGGATAAAACAATTCCCCACGGAACCATTCAGATTGCATTTACGCCGGATGAAGAGGTGGGAGCCGGTGTGGACCATTTTGATGTAAAAAGATTTGGGGCAGAATTTGCCTATACGGTGGATGGCGGTGCCATCGGAGAAATGGAATATGAAAATTTTAATGCGGCTTCCGGGCGGTTAAAAATTCATGGACAGAGTATTCATCCGGGTTCTGCCAAGGGTAAGATGGTAAATGCGCTTTTAGTTGGAATGGAATTCCAGCAGATGCTTCCGGTATTTGAAAATCCGGCATATACAGAAGGATACGAAGGCTTTTTCCATCTGGACCGCATGAGCGGTGGTGTGGAAGAGGCGGAGCTGTTTTATATTATCCGTGACCATGACAGACAGAAGTTTGAAGAAAAAAAGGTACGGTTCGAAAAGACTGCGGCGTTTTTAAACGAGAAGTATGGAGCTGGTACAGTGGAATGTATCGTACAGGATTCCTATTATAACATGAAAGAAAAAGTAGAGCCGTATATGTTTCTGATTGATAATGCCACGAAGGCAATGGAAGAGCTGGGAATTACGCCGGTTATCACACCAATCCGTGGTGGCACAGATGGGGCAAGACTTTCCTTTATGGGGCTTCCTTGTCCAAATCTTTGTACCGGGGGAGAAAATTATCACGGTAAGTATGAGTATGTGCCGGTGCAGGATATGGAGAGGATAGTGGAACTGCTGTTACAGATAATTAAAGTGTATCAGGATGCATAAGGTGTATCAGGATAAAACAGTATGTGAAGCAATACAGAAAATAAAACAGGAACAGGAAGGAAAATGCGGTGAGGTCACATAAGACAGTACAAATGGCGGAAACGGCACTGATGAGTGCGGTATTGTGTATATTGGCACCACTTGCCATACCGCTGCCATTCAGTCCGGTACCACTGACAATGGGAAGTTTTGCAGTATATGTAACAGCAGCGGTGTTGGGACCAGGGAGAGGAACCCTGAGTGTTGTGTTGTATCTTCTGCTGGGGATGGCGGGACTTCCGGTGTTTTCCGGATTTTCCGGTGGAATTGGAGTGCTGGCTGGACCGACCGGGGGATATGTGATAGGATATATTCCCTGTGCACTGCTGGTTGGCTGGCTGGTGGGGCGATATCGTTGTCGAACCGTAGGAACAATATTTGCCATGGTGACTGGCACCATCGTCTGTTATGCCTTTGGGACGGCATGGGTCTTAATTATAATGGGAGGCACATATACACTGGCACAGGCAGTTCTCGTTTGTATAGTACCGTATCTTGCGTTTGACGCCATGAAAATAGTACTGGCCGCCGTGATTGCCGTGGAGGTACGGAAAAGAATGAAATTTGTATGACCCTGGAACTCCTTTGTTTATGCTGATTTTAGCGGACTCTACCAACAGTAGGTTGCCAATTTTACGGCTGTTTCCTATAATGAGAGCGACAAAAGAACAGCAATGGAGGCGGAGAAATGTTTGAAATTGACAAAAAAGAATTTGGACGATTTCTTTCAGAATTACGAAAGGAACATGGAATGACCCAGAGGGAACTGGCAGAGAAATTATTTGTGTCCGACAAAGCAGTAAGCAAGTGGGAGACGGGCGGAAGTATTCCGGATGTGGCACTGTTAATGCCCCTGGCAAAACTGCTGGATATCACGGTGCCGGAACTGCTGGAATGCAGACGATATGAGGCAACAGAACAGATTGCACCGGAAAAGGCAGACGCCATGATGAATACGGTACTTCAGATGTCGGACGAAGAAAGAATCCAGACAGAAAGAATAAGAAAACGAAGTCAGAGCTGGTTTATGGTCTGTGCCATTTTAAGTCTGTTGGGAATGCTGGGAACGTATTATTATTTCACGCAGTTTTGTGGATATAACCCGATGGAACAGAGTATGCCGCTGATGTTTCCGATATTCGGATTATGTTTTGGAGCATGTATGTGTTTTGGAGTGAAGGAAAAACTGCCGGGCTACTATGATGAAAACAAAATTTCAGCCTACAGTGACGGACCTTTCCGAATGAACATACCGGGAGTATATTTTAATAACAGCAACTGGAAGCACATTATCCGGGTGTTCCGTATCTGGTCCAATGCAGCCCTGCTTACCGGCCCTGTGGTATGGTTCCTGGCATGCTGGTTTGGAAGCCGCACAGAAGGAATGCTGGTATTCACCATATCAGCCAGTGTGACAGGGGTGGTTTTGCTGGCGAGTATGTTTATTCCGGTTTATATTGTGGCAAAGAAATATGAGTAGTCAGATGATTTCAGGATAAAAATATGGAAAAGAAGCTTGCTTCAGAGTTATATCTGTGGGTGGCTTCTTTTTTTATTTTCTTTTGTAAACGTTTTGTTTGGTAAATACATTGAAAGGATAGGATAAGATAAGTTAAAATAACAGGGCAGTAATGAAGAGGAAACAGTACTACCCTGCTTATGCAGGAGATTAAGTATAAGTCCTGATAATTTCTTCTGCAATGCATCTTTTTGAAACACAGAGGTCCATTGCCTGTTTCTCTACATAGCGATGGGCATCTGGTTCGCTCATATGCAATTCACTGATTAATAGCCATTTTGCTTTATTAACCAATCGAATTTCAGCCATTTTATCTTCAATGGATATTGTTTTTTTCTCAAATTGTCTTAGCCGTTCTCGTGCACTTTCCAGCCAGTTAAGAGCATGTGTCATGGTTACTTTTGAAATGGGTTTCGGTAAAGTGAAAACACCATATGCAGCAACTCGGTCATGAATGCCGGCGTGGATATCGTTCTTTACCAGAAGCAGGACAGCGGATTGTTTGCTAGTACAGGTATCGATTGCAAAGCGGGTTCCAGCATCATCCGGTAATGGAGCATTGATGATGACAAAATCATATGTTTTTTCTGCTAAAACTCTTTTGGCAACACTGATACTT
>JAGBBW010000151.1 GCA_017938285.1 Lachnospiraceae bacterium | reverse complement strand
AAGCCTTGATACATTATGCGCCCTATAGATGCTCTCGCTCATCAGCACATCTCCCTTCGCAGCCTATTATATCATCGTGCCCTAAATTAATAAAGCTTGTTGCGCGGCAAGCCGCGGGGAATGTACCCAATTCTTATTCAACTCATTCCGGCAACAAACTGGCAACACTTTTTTTGCAACCAATCTGCAACCACGCTTCCCAAAAACCCAGTGTTTTCGGGTGTTCCCAGCGTTTTTCTCCTATTCGAACTCTATCGTCGCCGGCGGCTTCCCACTGCAGTCATACAGCACCCGGTTTACCCCCTTCACCTCATTTACAATCCTGCTGCTCACCGTATCCAGCAGTTCCCACGGCAGATGTGCATACTCCGCCGTCATAAAGTCCGTCGTTGTCACTGCCCGCAGTACCACCGCATAATCATAGGTCCGTCCGTCACCCATGCAGCCCACGGAGCGCATATTGGTAAGTGCCGCAAAATACTGTGCCAGTTCCTTATGAAGTCCTGCCTTTACAATTTCTTCCCCGTAAATCTGGTCTGCCTCCTGTACCATGCGCACCTTTTCTTCCGTTACCTCACCGATGATACGGACTCCCAGCCCTGGTCCCGGGAACGGCTGGCGGAATACGAGATGTTCCGGAATGCCAAGCTCTAAACCTGCTTTGCGTACCTCATCCTTAAACAATAGCCGCAGGGGTTCTATGATTTCCTTAAAATCTACATAATCCGGCAGACCACCAACATTATGATGGGATTTGATGACGGCAGATTTACCAAGGCCGGATTCAATTACATCGGGATAAATCGTCCCCTGTACGAGGAAATCCACCGCCCCAATTTTCTTTGCTTCCTCTTCAAATACGCGGATAAATTCTTCTCCGATAATTTTTCTCTTTGCCTCCGGCTCTTCCACACCTTTTAATCTGGCAAGAAAGCGTTCTCCCGCATTAACCCGGATAAAATTTAAGTCATAGGAACCACCTGGTCCAAAAATTTCTTCTACCTCATTTGCTTCCTTTTTGCGCAGCAGACCATGATCCACAAAAACACAGGTCAGCTGCTTCCCAATAACCTTTGACAAAAGCACTGCTGCCACGGAAGAATCCACACCACCGGACAAAGCGCAGAGTACTTTTCCACATCCAATCTTTTCCCGCAGCTCTCGGATTGTCTTTTCCGCAAAGGACTCCATCTTCCAGTCCCCGCTGCACTTGCATATCTTCCGCACAAAGTTAAAGAGCATTTTCATGCCCTCCTGGGTATGCATAACCTCTGGATGGAACTGCACTGCATACAAATCCCTTTCCCGGCACTCCATGGCCGCCACAGGACAGACTGTTGTGCTGGCAGTAACGGAAAATCCTTCCGGCGCCTGTTCTATATAATCCGTGTGGCTCATCCAGCATATTGTTTTTCTTCCGACACCATCAACTAAAGCGGAAGAGCCACTGGTATCCACCTCAGCCCTTCCATATTCGCTGACCGGCGCCGTGGCAACACTGCCGCCCAGCATATACGCCATCAGCTGGGAACCATAACAAATGCCGAATACCGGAATACCCAGTTCAAATAATTCCGAAGCACAGTTTGGAGCTTCTTCTGCATACACACTGTCAGGACCACCCGTAAAGATAATGCCTTTTGGATTCATTGCTCTTATTTTTTCTATGGAAAGACTGTATGGGTGTACTTCACAATACACATTACACTCCCTGACACGCCGTGCAATCAGCTGGTTATACTGACCACCAAAATCTAATACAAGAATCATTTCTCTGTTCATTTACGCTATTTTCCCTCCTGGACTTTTGCCTATAGTAAGCATCCTCTTCCCTATGACATTTTCCATTTCCATCACATAATCAGTTTTTGAAAATAATATCCTCCCTGCCCGGACCATTGGAAATCATCGTAATTGGAAAACCAATCTTCTCTTCAATAAATTCAATATACCTCCGGCAGTTCTCCGGCAGCTCCCCATAGCTGCGTATTCCCCTGATATCACACTTCCATCCTGGTAATACTTCCAATACCGGCTTTGCTTTCGCAAGCTTATCCGTTGTTGGAAACTCTGTTGTCACTTCTCCATCAATCTCATAGCCCACACATACCGGAATTTCATCCAGATAGCCTAATACATCGAGAACGGTAAAGGCCACCTCTGTTGTTCCCTGGATACGGCAGCCATATTTGGACGCAACGGTATCAAACCATCCCATTCTTCTTGGTCGTCCGGTAGTGGCACCATATTCTCCGCTATCTCCGCCCCGGCGGCGAAGTTCCTCTGCTTCTTCTCCAAAGATTTCTGAAACAAAGACTCCGGCACCTACCGCACTGGAATATGCCTTACATACCGTTGTAACCTTCGTAATTTCATAAGGGGGCAGTCCCGCACCAATGGCACCATAAGCCGCCAGTGTCGAGGAGGAAGTTACCATCGGATAAATGCCATGGTCCGGGTCCTTCAGGGCTCCCAGCTGACCTTCCAGCAGAATATTTTTACCACTTTGCAGCGACTCCCATAAAAACCTGGACACATTACCGGCATAAGGCTCCACCAGTTTCTTATACTCCATCAGTTCCTCGTAAATTTCCTCTGGCACAAGCAACGGTTTATGATATAAATACTCCAGAAGAACATTTTTACTTTCACAGATTCTTTTGATTTTTTCCATCAGAACCTCTTTTTCCAGAAAGAGCTCACTGACCTGAAATCCGGTTTTGGCAAACTTGTCTGAATAAAAAGGGGCAATGCCGGACTTTGTCGAACCAAAGGACTTTCCTCCCAGCCGTTCTTCCTCATACTGGTCAAACAGCACATGATAGGACATCACCATCTGGGCACGGTCTGACACCAGAAGCCTTGGCTGCGGCATGTTCTTTTCCACAATACTCTGCAACTCACGAAACAGCTTCTTTATATCCAGTGCCACACCGTTTCCGATAACATTTACAATATGCTGGTAAAACACACCGGATGGCAGCGTATGCAGGGCAAACTTTCCATACTCATTCACAATGGTATGACCTGCATTGGCACCACCCTGATAGCGGATAACAATATCCGCTGATTCTGCCAGCATATCCGTAATTTTACCTTTTCCTTCATCTCCCCAGTTTACTCCTACAACTGCCTGTACCATACAAACCTCCTATTCTTCTTTGTAATCACCGGAGTTCCATTCTCTTTTAATCCCAGCTCCATTTCGGTTTCTGCCAGGGCAATCCACAACTTCCCCAGGTCCGGAATTTCATATCCTGGAAAAAAAGATACTGCATTTCTTTACTGGCGTAACGTTTCGATAACGGGCTCTGATAACAATCTGTTCTCATGTATTTTTCTCCTGTTTTCTATTCTTTTATTCAAGACCAATCCGGTGTAAACTATGTACAAATAACGTCAAAGAAAACTGCCTTGGTACAGATACCTCACATCTTGGCCATATAAAGAACTTTTTTAAATATCATTTGCTATTTTCCCTGCTTTCCAGTACACTACTATCAGGTAAAACAATACCTACAAACATAACCACATGATAAGGAGCAGGAGGACATTATGGCACAGGCATACTTATTTGTACATTTTAAAGAAAAAAGAACCCCTGAGGGAGAACAGGTCTACTTTGGTATCAGCACGGATGGTTTCCACTGGGAAAAAGTCAACGACGGCAATCCGGTCTTATGGAGCTATGAAGGAGACAAGGGAGTCCGGGATTTCACCATTACCAGAACAAAAGAAGGAAAATTTATCATTCTCGCCACAGACTTAAGTCTGTCCTACGGCTGGCGCTACCGCTATAAAGAATCCTGGGCAGAAATTTCCAATAACGGCAGCAAAGATTTAGTTATGTGGGAATCCGATGACCTGATTCACTGGTCCGACCAGAAAATGCTGCACCTCGGCAATGAAGACTTTGGCTGCCTCTGGGCTCCGGATATTATTTACGATGAAAAGAATCAGGATTATGTCATTCACTGGTCTTCTTCCCATAAGAAAAACAATTATGGTCCAAAAGCCATTTACTATTCCAGAACAAAAGATTTTGAGAATTTTTCCGAACCACAGGAATTATACCGCAAGGAAGACTGCGGTGTGATTGATTCTGCCATGTATGAAGAAAACGGCAACTACTATTTATTTGTAAAAAGTGAACATAACCCGGCCCGCATTATTTTAGTCACCAGTGATAACATCACCGGACCATTCCGCCGTATCCCAAAATTTGATGAAAGTATGGCGGTTCTGCAGGAAGGTCTGTACGAGGCTCCGACTGCCTGCAAGACCGAGGACGGACGCTGGTGCCTGTTTCTGGATTTTTACGGCACCGATGCCACCGGTCAGGGATACATCCCATTTCTTGCAGATAATCTGGCTTCCGGAAAATTTGTCAGAAGTGATGCGTCCTTTGACTTTCCTTATGGGTACAAACACGGCACCATTCTGCCGATTACCATGGAAGAATACGAACGTTTAAAGGCGTATACGAAAAATCCAAACGAACATTAAAAACCTGTATACAGCAGAAGGGGCTGCCGACAAAACATTTTTAACCCTTATCCTGTCATAAGATTACACTATGTTTTGTGGCGCCCCTTTTGACTGCTACTTATACTACTTTTTCATCACTTCTGATTTGATTTTATCATACTCCAATCTGCTCAGTCCATATAGACACCTCACCTGCTCTTCCAGAGTTTCATACAATTTCGCAGATGCTTCTTCTGTCTGTTCCAAAAGCAGCTGTTCCACCAGTTCTACAATACATCTCTGCTCCGCTTCTTCTGCCATCGGAATCGGAATCTGCTCCAAATGAGAACGCAGTACCTTCACAGAGTGAAACTTTTTCTCAAAATAAAATTGTGCCACTCTGGAATTGAGAACTGCCAGAATATATTTTATATTCATTCCTTCCAGCCGGGGAATCAGAATGTTGCAGCTGTTTAAAGATAACCTTTGTCTGTTGTCATAAGCAAATACCAGCTGACTGCTGATAAAACGGTACAACAGCTTTTCCGGAGCCCGGTAATAGTTCTCCGGTGCTGACTGCTGAAAAGCATCCGGCAAAAATTTAATATAATTCTCCGGTGTCTGTACACGGAAACGATGCACCTCTGCTCCTTTCAGCACTTCTTCCCAGCCCTCTGCTTTTACTTTCGAGAGGTAGTCTGCATTATTTCCGGTGACAATCCCCAGAGCAAAATCAGCATTATTTTTTAAATATACCGCACCGTTCAGTTCTGAAATTTTATGAAGCAGCAGATATTCCTCATCTGGCATATAAAACCAAAATGTCTCTGGTGTGATTTCTCTTTCTTCCTGAATCACAAATTCTTGCTGTCTGTTCCTGACTTTCATGCCTGCACAGGACATCGGTTTACCCGTACACCGCACCTGCAGAATAATTCCTGGACACTGCACCTGGTCGAACACATTTCCAAGCAGTTCCAGGTAAGACACAGACACTCGCTCTGCCAGAAGCTTTCGTATAGGAAGATGCGCTTTTACAGTTAAAACCGCTTCCGGTAGCACAAAGGAAACCGTCCCACCCGGAGTTATCTTCCGCAAAGACTGTTCCAGAAAAATATCATAAGACTCCACCGCTTTTCCTTTTGCGCAGAAGAATTTCTGTTTCAGGCTTTGCTTTTCCTCTTTTTCAAAAGCATATCCCCAGGGCGGGTTTCCAAAAATGACATCATAGTTTCTTTCTTCTTCCTCCAACAGAAAGTTCCGGACGGTAATATTTTTATATAAAACTTCCCGCTTCACATCTTTGAACCTCAACAGCAGATTCAGTCTGGCAAGCTTCACGCTGGTTTCATCAATATCACTTCCATACATCTGTTCCGGACAACACCCGTCCGGAAGCTGAAGCAGAAAATTTCCGGTACCGCAGCATGGATCCAGAAATGTACACCGTTCCTTTTCCCCGGCTGCGTCTGATTCAAATAGTTCTCCAATCAGCCTGCGCACAATCGTTGTCGGTGTATAATAAGCGCCTTCCGCTTTCCTCTTCCCCATACTTTTGCAGGAAATATATAATAACCCCAGAATATCTTCCTGTTCCTCATATCCGTACTTTGTACAAAACAGGTCCGGATACTGTCTGATACACTGCTGTGCCGCTGTTTTGTCTGTGATTAAATCTTCCACAAAACAGTCATTGGTTTCAAAGCGGATTTCTTCCTCCAGAAATGCAGCCAGTGATACCTTCTCCGGTGGCACTTCCATCCAATACACCTGTGCCAGCAGCTTCACTGCACAATCCGCCAGAATACAGCACAGCAGAGTATCATTTTTTTCTATCTGTTTTTCTGAAAGCTTCTGCAATACCTCCTGGACAGCTGCAATACCACCGCAGCCTTCTGACACATACGAGTGATATAGTGCATTCCCCGAAATGTAAGCTTTATTCCTGCGTTTTTTTAACGCCTCTTTTCCACCGGAACGTATTTCCTGTTCCAGATTTTCCACAGCACTCTTTGAAAAATAAGGTTTCCCATTTTCGGTGTACTCCGGCACCAGTTTTCCAAGGCGAATCCAGTTTCTCCCTGTTGCTGGTGAAATTCCCAGCGTTTCACATAGCTCTTTCAGATTTATATACTCTTTTCCAGAAATACTTTCCATGGCTGACACTCCCTCCATCTACTGCTTATCATTATAGAGGGTTCGGAAAATAAATTCCAGAAAAAAATTGAAGAAACCACAAGAATATGATACTATTTTAAACAAGCAGAAAATTAGGGAAATGCTGATCAACGCTTTTCCCTATAATTTTTTTGGAGGTCCTTATGAATTATCGTTCTGATAAATATGGAAACCAGTTATCCATCCTTGGCTTTGGCTGCATGCGGTTTCAAAAAAACATGGGAAAAATTGATATGGAAAAGGCAGAGAAACAGATTATGGCTGCCTTTCACGGTGGCGTCAATTATTATGATACTGCCTATGTCTATCCTGGCAGTGAATCTGCCATTGGAGAAATTTTTGAAAAAAATAACATCCGCGACCAGATTTACATTGCCACCAAGCTTCCCCACTACCTGATTAAAAATCTGGACACACTGGAACATCTGTTTCAGGAACAGTTAAAGCGTCTGCGCACTGACCATATTGATTATTACTTAATGCACATGCTTTCCGACATTGCCACCTGGAACCGTTTAAAAGACATGGGAATCGAACAGTGGCTGGCGGACAAAAAAGCAAGCGGTGCCATCCGCCAGATTGGATTTTCCTATCATGGGAATTCTGACATGTTCTGTCAACTGGTAGATGCCTACGACTGGGAGTTCTGCCAGATTCAGTACAATTATATGGACGAGCATACCCAGGCTGGACGCCGTGGACTGAACCATGCCCATGAAAAAGGGCTTCCTGTTGTTATCATGGAACCTCTACGGGGCGGCAGACTGGTGAACAATCTTCCGGAAGAAGCAAAGAAAATTTTTGCAGATTATAAAACCAGTCATACTCCGGCCCAGTGGGCCTTCCGCTGGCTCTGGAACCAGCCGGAGGTCACCTGTGTTCTGTCCGGCATGAATACAGAAGAAATGATTGCAGACAATCTCCAGACTGCTTCCAGCGTTTCCGTGGGAGAACTTGGACCTGAAGAAGAAGCCATGCTGCAAAACGTAGTAAAGGCGATTAATTCCCGAATGAAAGTGGGCTGTACCGGCTGCGGCTACTGTATGCCATGTCCAAAGGGCGTGGATATTCCAGGAACCTTCTCTGCCTACAACCGCAGATACTATGACAGTAAATACAGCGGATTTTTTGACTATATGATGTGTACGGCCCTGCGGAAAAATTCCACGGCTGCCTCCAATTGTATCGGGTGTGGTAAATGTGAATCACACTGCCCACAGCATATTGAAATCAGGCAGTGCCTAAAGGCAGCGAGCCGGGAACTGGAAGGACCGGTGTATAAGACGGTACGGAAGGTGGTAGAACTACTGAAAGCATTTTAAACCTTTTACGTAATACTAATGATATATCTTTCCCTGTCTTCACAGTTGCGACTATATTTCATTAAAATTCCAAATTCCCTCCGAATAGGCAATCCATCTGCCTATCCGGAGGGAATTTACTTTGTACTCTTACTTTTTTAAGAGTTTTCTCCACTTCATTACACTTTCCAGCACCACTCCTGCCAGGATACAGACCAGAAATACCACTGTCCAGATCATCCACAGATTATCCGTTTTCCCACCGCCAGAGTCCAGCCCCTCCGCATGAAACAATGTACCTGCCAGAAATCCGACAGAATATCCAATGGAAACAAACCATGGCAGATACACTTTTTTCGCCAGCACGGAAAGAAGCAGCACCACGACACCCAGACCAGCTAACACCACCGGCCAGTCCTTCATACCATGAATCACCCCAAACACTGCATAGCGGCATACCAGAAATCCCACCAGAAGTATCCCAAGGGAACTCAGATGGTTTACCAGTACTCTTTTATTTTTCCTCATAATCCTCCTTTGCAGCAGCGTCTGCTGCTTTTACACGTTCTGTCATACCTTCTTCGTAAATATCTGTGTACAGGAACTCCTGCGTTTCCACACGGCCTTCTTTGCTTGTTCCGCCTTCCTCCAGACGGGGATATTCCAGTACAAAATCAATCGCATAAAAGGTTACTCCGGCGTCATCAAACAACTGCTTTAATTCCAATAGTACCTCTGCGGCACGTTCCACCGTTACCTCATCATCCTCTACATACACCACCAGACGTCCTGCCTGTGCCCCCAGTTCTTTCATATCATACTGTTTATCCAGCACCAGTTCTTCCAGAACTATATACCCGGCAGGCGGCAGATCTTCCTCTTCCAGATATGGTGTATCAAACCCAATCCTCAGGTCTCCATACGTAATAAAACTGGTAAATGGATACTCCGGGCTTTCAAACACAGTATCCGTGAAATCACGGTATTCCATATACAACCGGTCTGCTGTATTATTTCCGGTCAATACCCAGCTTTCATATGTGTCCCACTCTAAACCTCCCCACATATTCATGTAAAGGGAAAAGCTGCTGTCCTCACTGGTTGGCGACTTAATATGGGCATAATAATTACCGTCCTTAAAATTGTAGGCTACACGCTCCAGTACAAAATCTGTTTCCCCATAGACCTCTTCCAGATGCTTTTCTGCTGTTCTGGCGGCAAGCCACTTTGACACCGGATTTCCCACCAAAGCATTGGCAAACCAGCCGATACCAAGTATCAAACTTAATGCTGTCACCAATGCACCTATTTTTAACCATTTTTTCATTCTGTTTTACCTCTCCTTCCGGAAGGCAAAATGCAGCAGTCCTGCAATTACCACTCCAAGTTCCACAAAAATACTGTAAATACCAATCCACATCACAATTTCCATCAACGACACATATTCCATTCCCCTCGCCATTCCAAAGAAATTAAGCAGACACTGCATGAGGAAAAGCAGTCCCGGTACAAGATATGCTGCCTTCCACCCAAAAATCACATAGCCAAGCCCACCAATGACGGGCATAACCAGACTATTGTAAAACATTTCTTCGCTGGCTGTCAGACTAAGTCCAAAGAAAACACCAAACATCATCAGCACTGTGGAAAATATCTGTAAACGCCGTTTCAGCTTCTCCAGTTCCCGGTCCAGGTCCGGGTTCCGGGACTGCTCCAAAGACTCATCCCCATATAGTTTCCTGCAGGATTCACAGGTTTTTATATGTTCTTTCACTACATTCCGGCTGTCTTCCGTGGAAATTTCATCTTTTACCAGTGGAATCAGGTCTTTACAAATATCACAGGAAATTTTACTCACCGGTCCATCCCTCCTTTTCCAAGGTTTGCTTTATTTTTTGCTTTACACGGAAATAAATCACTCTGGCAGAGCTTTCTGAAATCCCCTGTTTTTTTCCGATTTCATAAAAGGAAAATCCCTCCATACGCATTTGTACCACATTTCTCGTCCGCTCCGGCTCCTCCTGTAACAACACTTTTATACGCTCCAGCAGTTCCCGGTCCAGATACCGCTCATCCGGTCCTTTTTCTTCGCCTCCAATAAATTCCGTCAGTGTTTCTGTTTCTATCTGCCGATGCTTCTTTCTCAGATAATCACACCACTTATGCCTGGCGATGGAAAACATCCAGGTTTTGATATCGGATTCGCCCCGAAAGGAAGCCACGGATTTTACTACCTCCAGAAATACTTCCGAAGCTAAATCCTCGGAAAGGGAGACCTCATGGGACAGACTATAGAGATAACGGTAAATATCTTTATAATAGGTGTGAAATAATTTTTCCAATAGCCTCTGCATGATTTCCTCCTTTCTGAAAGATTAGTCGAAATTTTTTTTGATTTGTTACAAATGGAAGAAATTTTTTCTGAATTCGGTTGGAGTCATTCCTGTCTTCTGGCGAAACTGTGCTGCCAGATAATCCCCATGGCAGTACCCACAGTCCAGGGCAATTTCCATAATACTTTTGTCTGTCCGGAGCAGCTGCTCCTTGACATGCTGCAGCCGGACATTACATACATAGTCTGAAAACGACATTCCAAGCTGTGTGCGGAATACCCTGGACAAATGGGATGTGGAAAATCCGGCTTCTTCTGCCACCTTTTCCAGAGACAAATGGGACGCATAATCCTTCTCAATCCGGTAAATGGCATTTATCACAGGACGGGATAATGGAGACAGGAACCTGGCTGTACAGTTTCCGTCTGTTTCCTGCCGGTTCTCCCAGATGGAAGTAAACAGACGAAACAGCATTCCCTGAAGAATTACTTCCTTATAAGGGGTATCTTTTTTATATTCCTGCCACATCTGTTCAAATAAACCCTGAATAAACAGCTGGGTATTTTCAGAAAAATGACATACCTTTTCTTCATATAATTCATCAAATATCTGCTTTCCGATTTTTTCCCAGAAAGGCTGTATAAATTCCGGCGTAAATTTTATGAGATAACCTTCATACGGTGCTGAACTTTCCGACAAAGTCCGGTGATATAAAAAGGGAGGCATCATGGATACTTCTCCGGCATGATACCGGTAACTTCCGGTCGGCGTAATTGTTCTGCGGTCCCCGCTGGTCACAAAACCTATGTTATAATGATCCGTTGCTACTTCCATCGCCGGCATTTGATACTCTGCCGGAAGTTTCCGGTAACTGACGATAATCTGCTGTCCTTCTGGCAATCTGACTGGCATGCTGCATTCCTCCTGGTTCGTTCTGCATTTTCCTGTATACTTTCCATAGAATAGCATAATTTCTAAGATTCTACAAGAAATACTGCCATCATATCGAATGTTTTCTTCGAAATCCTGCGGTATACTCTTTTTGTAATAGCACTACAAAAAAAATAGAAAGGATAATTCCATGAAATCTTCCAGACAAAAAGACCGTACCGTTTTAAGCCGTCTTATCACCTATATCAGACCCCACTGGCACCTGATTCTGCTCTCTACCATCTGCGGCGTCATTAAATTAACTCTTCCACTCCTTCTGCCGCAGATTTTAAAATATTTTACAGATGATGTGCTGGTCAGCAGCCGCAGCACTTCTGAAAAACTGGATATTATTTTTCAGTGCATGGTTTTTCTTCTGGTTTTATACACCGTGGTTCATATCCCGGTGTCTTTTCTCCGTCAGGCTGGTTGTACGGAAGTATCCAACCGGATTATGCACCGAATGCGCTGTGAGGTTTATAGCCACCTGCAGAAAATGTCCGCTGCTTTCCATCAGAACCATAAATCCGGTGACCTGGTCACCCGGATTAACAATGATGTGGAACAGGTACACCCTTTCATCTGGAATGTGGCAACCAACATCTGGATTGATGCCATTGTCCTGCTTGTTTACATCTCTCTGATGTGGACCATCCATATACCGCTGACGCTTCTTGCCTGCATTGCCCTTCCGCTCTCTGTCCTGCTGACTACAAAGATACGCAGCCACATCCGTAAGGAAAGCCACCAGGTCCAGAAAAATATTTCTACCATTTCCGGCTATATGCAGGAACGTATGGCAGGTTATGCGACAGTAAAACTGTTTCATCTGGAACAGTATGAAGCAGAAAAATTTAACGGACATTCCCATACCATTTACCGGTATACAAGAAACACCAACCGTTATTACTCCCTTGGCGAGGCGGTTACCGTTTCCCTGTCTGAAATTATCAGCGCCATCATTGTCTGCCTGTCTGCTTATTATATTGTCAAAGGTCAGATGTCTGTCGGTGACCTGATTGTGTTTTACTCCTATTTAGGCTATTTTATTACTCCATTGCGCCGGTTTGCTGAACTGAATGTCACTTATGCCAAAAGTATTGCGGGAATTGAACGTGTCTTTGAAATGTTGGATACCCTGCCGGATATTGAGGAAGTTCCTAATGCCATTGTTCTTTCTCCCAGTCTGCCAATGAACATTTCCTTCCGCCAGGTTTCTTTCCGGTATGAGAAAGAAAGTGGGACGGACACTCTGCATAATATTAATTTCGACATCAGGGAAGGGGAAACCGTTGCTCTTGTTGGTTCCAGCGGCTGCGGAAAAACTACGCTTGTCCATCTGCTGACCCGGTTTTATGATGTGGATGAAGGAGCTGTTCTGATTGGCGGAAATGACCTGCGTACCATTTCCCTGCCTTCCCTGTATGAACAGACCGGTATGGTCTTCCAGGATACCGTACTGTTTTCCGGCACCATTGAAGAAAATATCCGGTATGGAAAGCTGGATGCCACCATGGACGAAATCATTTCTGCTGCAAAAGCATCGAATGCCTATTCCTTTATCCGGAATCTCCCGGATGGTTTTTCCACACTTCTTGGGGAACGTGGCATCGGACTGTCCGGCGGACAGAAACAGAGGATTGCCATTGCGCGGGTATTTCTTAGAAACCCACGGCTCCTGATTCTGGACGAAGCTACCAGTGCCCTGGATTCCGAGTCGGAAGAACTGGTACAGGAAGCGCTGGAAAACCTGATGTCCCACCGTACTTCCATTGTCATTGCCCACCGTCTGTCAACCATTCTGAATGCAGACCAGATTATCGTCATGGACCAGGGGCGTATCGTGGAAACGGGAAAACACAACGAACTTCTGGAACTGGGAGGACGCTACGCAGAATTGTACCATATGCAGTTCCGGGATGTCCTGAAGAAGTAACCCCGGACACCTGTTCCGAAAACGAGCATGGGGCAGACGCATATTAAATTCTTAATGCGTCCGCCCCATGTTTACTTTCATTACAGCTTGATTTTCTGCTTTTCAAAAAACTCATTAATCGCCTGGATAATGTCGGCAGGCTTCATTGTTTTTAACAAATAACCTTCCGGTTTTAATTCCATTACCTTCATTACACTTTCCCTGTCCCCTTTGCTGGTCAGGAAAATAACTGGAATATCCGCAAATTCTGTTTCTGTACGAATCATTTCCAGTACCTGCCTGCCATCCACTACCGGCATTTCATAATCCAGCAGAACAAGGTCCGGACGGTTCATCGCCAGATACTTGATTGCCATGGCACCGGAGTTCGCCAGAATAATCTGGTAACTTTCTTCCAGCCAGCTTTTTACATTACGAAGCATGGCACCGGAATCATCTACCACAAGAATTTTTTTCTTAATGTGCTTGCCAAAGTTGCTGATAAACTCATCCACTGCCTTAAACACTTCTTTCACATCAATCGGACGCAGAAATTTCTGACGAACCAGATGCGCTGGAAAGACAGACTCTATCACGGAGATATCTTCCATGTTTCCCAGAATAAAAATCGGGATATCCTGCTCTACTGCCTTATCCTTTAAGAAAATACAGGTCTGCTGGCTGATGACATTTTCATCCACATAAAAAAGAATGGCACTGAAATCTTCTTTTATTTTATTAATACTGTCCACTCTGGCTTCTGACACCAGCACCTTATAATTCAGGTCTTCCTCAAATTTTTCTTTTACGGACATCGGAATGTAACCCTGTGCCGCTGTTACAAGTAAAATATTATGCATTTGTTTTCCCCATTTCTGCAGAATCTTTCTCTGCTTCTTTTCTCATTTCTACAGACTTTGTGACTATACTGTCTCCTGTTCCAGACCCACAGCCATTTCTTCTGTCAGCTTCATAACGTCTTCCATGGCAACATCCGCCACATACGCACGCAGGGTTTCCATCTGGTCCTGCATATGCTCCGGCAGCCGGAACTCTTCCAGTTCCTTTAATGCTGCATCTGCCCCATCCAGATCAAAACAGTCCATGGCATCCTTTATCTTTAATAATACCGCAACTATGTCCTCTTTGTCTACGTCTTTTTTCTCAACCGAAGATTCCGCATATGGTTTCAGAACCGGTTTATAACTGCGGTATAACGTAAGAACTGCCGGAGTTTCCTTTCGCAGGCTTTCCACATCTTCTGCATTGCCCAGCTGCTCCAGACGGTAAAAATCTGCCGACAATTCCATGGCGCCAATCATCCGGGCAGTATTTTTTAATGCATGAACTTCAATCGTGTAATCCCGGATCAAACCATCTGCCAGACATTTTTCAATCTTCACTGCTTTCAATTCAATCAGCTTATAGAAATCCCCAAGAAGGCTTATAAACAATTCCTTTGTTCCACAGTTTTCCAGACCTTCCGCTACATCCAGACCTTCTATCTGAATATCTACTGTTCCTCTTTCCCCGGATGGTTCTTCTTCCTCTTTCAGATAATCCTTTGGCAGCCACTTTGTAATCTTCGAACAGATTTCTTTAATCCGTATTGGCTTTGCTACAAAATCGTTCATTCCTGCTGCCAGAAATTCTTCTCTTGCCCCACTGACTGCATTTGCTGTCAATGCAATAACCGGAAGTTTCCGGTAATACTCACCCTCCATCTGCCGAAGACGCTGTACTGCCTCAATACCATCCATCACCGGCATCATGTGGTCCATAAATACCATATCATAGGTTTCTTTCTGGATTTTTTCCAACGCCTGCTTTCCGTCTCCTGCCGTATCTATCTGCATTTTCAAAGGTTCCAGCAGACCTTTTGCCACTTTCAGGTTCATTTCATTGTCATCTACTATTAAAATGTGTGCATCCGGTGCCGTAAAATTCAGCAGACGCTCGGTTGCTGTTTCAAATGTAATGGACTCCTTATTGATTACCTGGCAGAAATTCATGGTATACAATGGTTTATTAATCTGCACTGCTTCCTTGTCCCAGGTGCCGTCCATCATTGGATTCTGGACTACACAAAGAGTCGTTCCCTTTTCTTTCATCTTTGCCAGCAGTTCATCTGATACAAGATTAATCTGGTCCGTAAAAAAGAAATCAATTTTATGCTCCCTGACACACTCAAAACTACAGTCCTGATACACCAGTCCATATTCCTGAATGAGATGGCACAGCATTTCCTGTCCCCACGGTGACCGCATTGCTCCGCCAACGGTAATCTCTGCCGCTGCATTTTTAATTTCCGCTGCCTGTACCTGCCGTACAATTTTCTGCGGCATGGTAAATACAAACTCACTGCCCTGTCCATACACACTCTGCACCGAAATTTCACCATGCATAAGCTCCACCAGCTGTTTGGAAATGGCAAGTCCAAGTCCGGTACCTTCTTTGTATTTATTTTTTTCTTTATCCACCTGTTCAAAGGAACCAAACAGATGGGAGATATCCTCTTCTTTAATGCCCTGGCCTGTATCCTTCACCCGGAACTGAAGCATAATATCCTCTTCATTCATCTGGAGAATTTCCATGGTAAGCTTCACATACCCATTGTCCGTAAATTTAATCGCATTATTTACTATATTTATAATCACCTGCCGGATACGCAGACTGTCACCATGCAGTTTTACCGGCATCCGCTGGTCAATATCAAATAACAGCTCCACCGGTTTTTCTGCAATCCGGTTTAGAAAAATCATGCTTAAATCATTCAGCATGGACATCGGCTCGTAATCATCCTCGATAATTTCCAGCTTGCCGGACTCGATTTTTGAAAAATCCAGAATGTCATTAATAATACTCAACAGTGCCTCTCCGGAACTGCGGATATTGGTTAAATACTCTTTTTCCCGGTCCGGAAGTTTGGATCGGAGCAGAATGTCCGTCATACCTACAATGGCATTCATCGGTGTACGGATTTCGTGGGACATGGTTGACATGAAGGCTGATTTTGCCGCATTTGCCGCCTCTACCTTTTCTTTTTCCTGCTTTAATGCTTCCATCAGAAGATGCTGTTCGTGAATATCCGAAAGCAGCATTCCATACCCTTCTGTCTTTCCATTTTCTTCAATCGGCACTACACGTTTGACATAATGCCTCTCCTTTAATTCCAGTTCTTCCTTCGTGTTCTGAAATACCTGCTGTATCTGCTCAGGAATCCGTTCCCGTTTCAGCGTAAAACGAAGCTCCGGAAAAAATTTTTTTGCAGATTCATTAGCATCCAGATAACCGTAATCGCTGTCTACGATAATAAAAATATCTTTCATATCTTCAAACAGCCAGCTCCGACCTACATCTTCTACATGAAATTCGCCACGGATTACTCCAAGTATAATTGCCCAGATTGCACCCGAAGCAGCTACTGGAACAACATCGTATTCAAATTCAAACACCTGAGTAATAATAAGAGAAAACATCACAACAAATTCTGCTCCTGCCAGTCGTCCCAGATTTCCTCTCTCTGTCTTTTCCTTCATCTGGTACATCCGGACCATGGTAAATACAAGCAATCCGAACAGGATAAAAGAAAGCGCCGCATAACGAACCTGGTACATTACCCCCTTGTCCAGATGTGCATGCATAATGCCAATTCCATTTCCTGCCATAAACTGCAGTTTGTCAAACATGATATCATCATGTCTCTCCAGCCACAAAAAGGTTACCTGGCTTCCTTCATATCCTATCCAGAAAGACAATACCAGTTTTGGTATCTTTTTTCCAAAATAAGAGACAAGAAATAAAACAAAGAAAAAATAGAACATCACATTTCCAAGGTATTCTATCTTATATGCCAGATGTGCTTCCCGGGAATTCAGCGAACTTATCAGCAGTAAGTATCCGGCATTCGTAATCAGACATCCAATATTTGTCAGAAGCAGATAGGTGGAGACTTTGGTCTGCTCTCTCTTTAACAAAGACACAATACCAACCAGCGGCACAATCATGCCGGCACACTGTATGGCATATGTAAGTAAATCCCATTTCATAAAAATCCCTTCTTTCTGCATCCCAGCTTATTTTTCCTATTATCTTTTGATACATAACGCAGGAAACAGAGGATATGTCTGTTTTTACAAAACAGAATACCCTCTGTCCTTTTCTGCTACAGTGGCTTAATTACCTTCTGGTAGATACGGTACAGGAACACACTGCTTAATGTCAGGGAAACCAGTTCCGCAATCGGGAAGGAAAGCCAGATTAAATTTAAATTTCCGGTCAGGGAAAGCAGATATGCCACCGGCAGTAAGACAAACAACTGTCTCGCCAGGGAATTCACCATACTCAGTACACCGTGACCCAATGCCTGGAACATGGAACCTGCAATAATACAGTACCCTGCAAAAATAAAGCTGATACTGATAAACCGCAGTGCCGGAACACCAATTGCCAGCATGTCCGCAGAGGCATCAAACAACAGAAATAACTGTGCCGGAAAAATCTGCATAACCAGAAATCCGACAATCATTATGCTGACAGCATACATAATTGCCAGTTTCAATGTTTTCATAATACGCTCTTTCTTTCTGGCACCGTAATTATATGCAATAATCGGCACCATACCATTGTTCAGACCAAATACCGGCATAAAGAAAAAGCTCTGGAGCTTAAAATACACACCAAACACTGCGGCAGCTGTAGAGGAAAATCCCATCAGTATCCGGTTCATGCCATAGGTCATGACAGAACCGATAGAACCCATGATAATGGACGGCACACCCACGGAATAAATTTTTCTGATGACTCCGCCATCCAGTTTTAATTCCTTCACAGACAACTGGATATCCGGGTTTTTCTTTACATTAAACCAAAGACCCAGCAGAGCCGCAATCATCTGTCCCACAACCGTTGCCACAGCAGCACCGGTAATGCCCAGGGCAGGGAACCCAAGCAGACCAAAAATCATAATCGGGTCCAGAATAATATTGATAATTGCGCCCAGTCCCTGGGTAACCATGGTATACAAAGTTCTTCCGGTTGCCTGCAGCAGACGCTCCGTAATGAACTGTCCATACAGACCGAAAGAAAACAGCATAACTACAGACAAATACTGCTGTCCATATTCAATCAGCACCAAATCCTCTGTCTGGGTTGTAAAAAACCAGCGGCTTCCAAAAAGACCAAACAATGCACAGGCAATAAAGCTGAACAGCATTAACAGAATCCCATTATGTGCCGCTTTGTTGGCCATCTTCTGATTCTTTTCTCCCAGACTTTTGGAAAGCAGGGCATTCACACCAACACCCGTACCGGCACCAACTGCAATCATCAGGTTCTGCACTGGAAAGGCCAGGGATACCGCTGTCAGTGCGTCCTCACTGATTCTTGCAACAAAGATGCTGTCCACTACGTTATAAAGAGCCTGCACCAGCATGGAGAGCATCATCGGCACTGCCATGCTGATAAGGAGTTTATTTTCAGGCATAACACCCATTTTGTTTTCTTGTACTTTTGTTGTTTCTTCCATCTTTTTCTTCTTTCTATTTCCTGTCACTGTACTATTTCATTAATTCTTCCATTTCATCCAGTAATCTGCCGAACATCTCCAGTCCTGCATTTACCGGTTCCGGCGTTGTCATATCTACTCCGGCAATCTTTAACAGATCTATCGGTGATCTGGAACATCCGCCGCTTAAGAACTTCAGATAATCTTCCACCGCCGGCTGTCCTTCCTTTAAAATACGGTTTGCCAGTGCCACTGCCGCAGAAAATCCGGTAGCATACTGGTATACATAGAAATTGTAATAAAAATGAGGAATTCTTGACCATTCCATGGCAATATCTTCATCCACCACAATATCCTCACCAAAATACTTCTTATTCAGGTCATAATACAGACTGCATAAGGCATCCGGTGTCAGGCTCTCGCCACGTTCACACATCTGATGGGTCAGAAGTTCAAATTCCGCAAACATGGTCTGACGGTAAACCGTACCCCGGAAGCTCTCTAAGAAATGGTTGATTAAATATGCTCTCTGTACCTTGTCCGTCGTCTGCTTCAGCATGTGTTCCATTAACAGAACTTCATTGCAGGTAGAAGCCACTTCTGCTACAAAAATCACATAATGGGAATCTACATGCGGCTGGGTCTTGTTGGATAAATAAGAGTGCATCGCATGACCCATTTCATGCGCCAGAGTAAACATATTGTCCAGGGTATCATTATGATTTAACAATACATACGGATGTACTCCGTATACTCCCGCAGAATAGGCACCGCTTCTCTTGCCTTCGTTTTCGTAAACATCAATCCACCGGTTCTCGAAGCCCTCCCTGATTACTTTACGGTAATCTTCACCAAGAGGAGCCAGTGCTTCATATACTGTCTGCTTTGCCTGTTCAAACGGAATCTTCACATCTGCTTCTTTCACCAGCGGAGTGTACAAATCATACATATGAAGCTCATCCACGCCAAGCAGTCTCTTCCGGATGGACACATAACGATGCAGCTTATCCAGATTCTGATGGACTGCATCAATCAGATTATGATACACGGAAACCGGTACATTGGTTACGTCCACAGCTGCCTCCAGGCAGCTGTTATATTTTCTGGCCTTTGCATTAAACCAGTGGGCTTTTAATTTTCCCTGATAGGTGGCTGCCAGCGTATTGCGGAAACTCTTGTAGGTATCGTACATTGCCTTAAATGCTTCTTCCCGCACCCTGCGGTCACCACTCTCCAGAAATGTCACATATCTGCCATGGGTCAGCCGCACCTTTTCTCCATCCTCCCCGGTAATTTCCGGAAACGTCAGGTCTGCGTTATTAAACATGGAGAACACATTATCGGAAGTTCCGGTAACATCTCCGGCAGACGCCAGCAGCTGCTCTATCTCTGCGGAAAGCTTGTGGGCCTTTCTTCTCAGAATATTGTTAATTGCATTACGGAATACTTCCAGTTCCGGCTTTTCCTTATAAAACCGCTCCAGCTTTTCCTCTGGAATGGACAATAACTCCGGTGTCATAAATGCAGACTTTTCGTCAATGGTTACAAACAGGTTAGACACCTGCATTACCAGTGCCTGATTGTCTGTATTGGTTGTGTCCACATCCGAACAACGGCTGGCATAGCTGTAGGCTTTGCTGCCGATACGCCCGATTTCGTCATCCAGAAACATTGCCTGGTACAAATTTTCTGCGGACTCTCCCATCTTGCCCTGGCAGGCTTCCAGCTGGTCTGCCAGCTTCTTTACTTCCTCCAGGTCTGCCTTCCAGGCCTCAAGGTCTGCATACATATCTTCAACCTTCCAGGTGTCCTCTACTCTGACTTCACTTCTTTTTGGTAATTCCTTAGCCATGTTAATCCTCTCTTTCTTTTTACAAAACTATTCGATATGGTTAAAGATCTGCGCAATCGGTGAATCTTCATCCAGAATCAGAGTTTTATTATCTCCTGTCAGGGAAGCCTTTGCAGCATCGAGAGCCAGTACAAACGTATAGAAATCACTTCTGTCCTGGTCAGCATAAACTTCAGACAATATTCTCATATACTCTGCTTCGCCTTCAGCAACAATTGCAGCAGCCTCTGCTTTTGCTTCCGAAATACTGATGGAAATTTCATAGTCTGTCTGGGTGCGGATTTTCTTTGCCTCTGCTTCACCTTCGGCGGTAAATGAAGCTGCTGTATTATTACGCTCAGAAATCATACGTTCATACACTGCATTCTTGTTATCATCCGGCAGATCCAGACGCTTGATTTCCACATTAATCAACTCAATGCCATACTGCTCCATGGAATCTCCAATATTCGCCATAATCATCTTTGTCAGTTCTCCGTCACGGCCGCTGATTACCTCTGCCTGTTCCAGACTGGAAATAATATTCTTCATGGACATGAATACCACCGCATTAATACGGCTTTCCGCATTGGATACCTGGGAATTTAATGTCTGCACAAAAAGCTGTGGGTCCACAATTCTCCAGAGAACATAACTGTCTGCCACCATTGTCTTTTTATCCATGGTAATCACATCGGATGCCGCCAGATCGTAAAGCAGGATTTCTTTTGGCAGGGTATCCGTACTCTGGATAAATGGAATCTTAAAGCTGAGTCCCGCTTTGTCAATCACATGGTCAATCTTTCCGAACTGTTTTACCAAAGTATATTCATTTTCCTGTGTCACTACTAACGAAGTACCAAGTACAATTACTGCTATCACAGCAATAATCAGCAGAAGTGCTGCAGCCACACCTCCGGACTTTTTCTTTTTTGCCGGTCTGCCTGCATTAGGTGCCGTATTCGTAGTATTTGTGGTTGTATTTGTTTCAGGCATTACATATTCTTCCATATCAATTCTCCTTTATTCTCCAAAAGTATCCAATGGCAGAATTTTCTGCACACTGCCGTCACCATTATCAATAATCACTTCCAGACCAGGAAGAATTTCCTGCATGGCTTCATAAAACATACGCTGTTTTGTAATCAGAGGATACTTGATATATTCTTCATAGAGGGCATTAAAACGGGCAGCCTGACCTTCTGCTTCATTGATTCTGGCTTCCTTCTGTGCCTCTGCTTCTTTTTTAATCTGGTCCACCTGGGCGTCTGCCTGCGGCTTCTGCTCACTGCGGTACTTATTGGCATTGTTAATGGCTGTTTCCTTGCCCTGCTTTGCGGTTTCTACTGCCTTAAACGCTTCAATAACCGCTTCTGTCGGTGGTTCTGCATCCTGAATGGAAATACTCACCAGCTGAATACCGATATCCTGCATTTCCAGCTGCGCCATAAGTTCTTCCTTGATTCTGGACTGGATTTCACTCTTTCCGGTTGTAATTACACTATCCACCTCATAAGAGCCAATAACGGAACGGATACAGCCCTGTGCCATATTCTTTAAAATCAGCACCGGATTCTGGGAGGCATACAGAGCCTTAATCGGGTCACTTACTTTATATTCCAGGAAAAAATCCACATTTACAAAATTGTAATCTGAAGTAATCATTAAAGATTCTTCTTCCACCGGCATATTGGAGTTAATGTCATAGCCAATCGCCAGTCCCTTAATCGTAGTATCTACCTTTGTCACCTTCTGGATAAACGGAACCTTAAAATGCAGTCCCGGAGTGCTGACGGACTCCGGTTTGCCAAAGGTCGTTACAACGGCCTGCTCCTGTTCTCCAATCGTATAATAACTGTTCATACCTAAAATCAATACTGCAAGTATTAAAGCAACAATTTTCACTACCCGAAGTACCGTTTTTGCATCATTCTGATTCATTCTTCTATTCTCCTTTTTTGTTCCCTGACTGCCGTTCCTTTCTATGGAAATAAAGACTGCCAGCGGGGAACTGCCATTTCTGGCACTTTCCTGCTGGCCTTCTGCTGTTACAGTCTATAATGCCACAATCATCTGTGCCATTTCCTGCGGTGTTTCCGCAATATATGCTGCTCCGGCGGCTTCCAGTTCTTCCCTGTCACCAAAACCGTATAACACACCCATACACTGCAGTCCGCATGTTCCGGCACCAATTACATCAAATTTGCGGTCCCCTACCATAAGCACATCCGATACATCGGTAATTCCATGCTTTTCCAGGGCATACCGGATAACTTCATCCTTTTTACTCCGGTTCTGTTCCTCATCCGAGCCACAGATATCATCAAAATATCCATCCAGGCCAAAATGCTCCAGAATACGTACCGCCATGTATTCCGGCTTGGAGGTAGCGACAATCAGTACTTTTCCTGCTTCCTTTAACCGCTGCAGGGCATCCTCCATGCCATCATAAACACGGTTTTCAAACATTCCGACAGGAACAAAACGTTCCCGGTACTTTGCTACTGCCAGAGCCGTTTTTTCTGCATCAAAGCCAAAACCTTCACGGAAGCTCTGTTCCAGAGGCGGACCAATATACCGCTCCAGTTCTGCCCTGTCTGCCACTTCAATGCCGAAATGGTTCAGTGCATACTCAAAGCATTTGGTAATCCCCTCTCTGGAATCTGTAATGGTACCATCCAAATCCAAAAAAATATATTCCATGGAAAACCTCTGTTAAAATGCGTTAATCATTTCATTTACGCTGTCTGCCAGTGCCTTGGACTTTGCATCGGCATCTTCTAAGGAAGTACCTACCACACCATAGTACAGCTTAATCTTAGGCTCTGTACCGGATGGGCGTACACAAATCCATGTGTTGTTTTCCATCTCAAAGTAAAGTACGTTGGAAGCCGGTAAACCGGTCGGTGTTACTTCGCCGGTAGCCAGGTTCTTAATGGTATCCTTCTTGTAGTCACGGATTGCTGTAATCTTATAACCGCCAACCTCTGCCGGTGGGTTCTCACGAAGGGAAGTCATAATGCTCTGAATCTTGTCCAGACCTTCGATGCCCTTCATGGTAACGGATACGATACCATCCTTATAGTAGCCATAACGGTCATATAACTCAATCATGGCATCCCATAAAGTCATATTCTTTGTCTTATAATATGCAGCCGCTTCACAAAGTGCCATGGTAGCAACCACCGCATCCTTGTCTCTTGCATGGTCACCAATCAGACAGCCATAGCTTTCCTCAAAACCGAACAGGTAGGTACCTGTGCCGTTTAATTCGAAATCCAGCATCTTCTGACCAATGAACTTAAAACCGGTCAGGCACTCATATAATGCAACGCCATAGTACTTCGCAATCGCCTTTGCCATGTCGGTGGAAACAATGGTCTCGATTAATGCGCCGTCTGCCGGAAGACCTTTCAGTTCCTTGATCTGACCGATTTCGTAATCTGCAAGGAGACAGCCGGACATATTACCGGTTAAGGAAATGTACTCACCGGACTTCGTATCCTTTACATAAACACCAAGACGGTCTGCATCCGGGTCGTTGGCAAGCACTAAGTCTGCATCAACTTCTTTTGCAAGCTTTAATCCAAGGGCAAATGCTTCTGCTGCTTCCGGATTCGGGTAGCTTACGGTTGGGAAGTTACCATCCGGCAGCTCCTGCTCCTTAACTACATAGACATTTTCAAAGCCCAGCTCTGCCAATACTCTTCTTACCGGAACATTACCAGTACCGTGCAGTGGTGTATAAACAATCTTTAATTCCTTTGCCATCTGCTGAATGCAGTCAGGACGAAGCACTAACTTCTTTAAGGTCTCAATGTACTTATCATCAATTTCCTTACCGATTACATGGAACAGACCTGCTGCCACGGCATCCGCCTCGGACATGGTCTTTACTGTGTTAAAATCAGTAACTGCTTTTACTTCTTTTAAAATTTCCACATCGTGAGGAGGTGTAATCTGTGCGCCATCCTCCCAGTAAACCTTGTAGCCATTGTATTCCGGTGGATTATGGCTGGCTGTAATGTTGATACCGGAAACGCAGCCCAGTTCTCTTAAAGCAAAAGATAATTCCGGTGTAGGGCGAAGGCTCTCAAAAATATAAACAGGAATACCGTTTGCACAAAGACAAAGTGCAGCTTCCTTTGCAAATTCCGGAGACATGCGGCGGGAATCAAACGCAATGGCAACACCCTTGTCCTGCTTGCCAGCACGGATAATATAGTTTGCCAGACCCTGGGTAGCCTTACGAACAGTGTAAATGTTCATACGGTTAATACCGGCACCAATAATACCACGTAAGCCACCGGTACCAAACTCTAATTCGGTATAAAAGCGTTCTTTGATTTCCTTCTCGTCATCCTTAATACTCTCCAGCTCTTTTTTGGTATCTGCATCAAAATACGGATTGCTTAACCATTCTTCATACATTTTCTTGTAGTCCATTGTTATCATCCTCCTCATTCTTTGGAATAGATTTATTACTTCTTATTTAACTAATTAGACTAGTTATCTATAGTGTAACATTTTATGAGCAAAATCGCAACGTTTTTATAATTATTCTGAAAAATTATAGTAGGCATCCGCCCCATTATCCGTTTCCATCATGTTTTTCAGCATGGTGGTACCATCTTCCGTAATAATGGTAATGACATAGGAGCCTATGATTTTTTCAAAATCAATCGGTGCTTTGCCAAGGTATACTCCATCCAGATAAATTTCTGCCCCCACAGGACCAAGAATATATATCACATTATTTTCATTCAGCCGGTACTGTCCCAATTTTGCAATGGATACACTGGTCTGTACAGGAGCAGAAATTCCGGTATTTCCTCCGGAACCCTGGGTGCCGTTTCCGGTACTGTTTCCGGCACTGTTTCCGGTATCCTGTCCGGAAGTATCACCTGTCTCAGTTCCCGAACCGGTTCCATCCGGGTCATCCTCTGTTCCCGTATTGATTTCCGGGTCTTTCGTCGGGTCATCCGTTTCCCCTCCGGTATTCTCTGCCACCTGTTCAATCAAAAATACGGAAAGACTCTGTCTTGGCTGGTCAATCTGTACCGTTGCCTTATAGGAAATATAACCGCCTTCCGTAAATTCAAACTGGTACACACCATAGTCCAGTTCCAGACCATCGGTATAATAGGTCTTTTCCCCATCTACATACAGACTGGCTCCCAGCGGTTCAATATTAATCGTCAGCCAGCCCTTTTTAATCGGACCGCTTCCATATTCAAACACATCAAATTCTGCCGTTGTATCCCGGGCTACCGTAATTTTTTCGGTCCCCTCATACTCGCCATGCTCCACGGTCACCTCATAAGTACCTTCCCTTACCAGATAAACAGCTTTCTCCGAAACCGTGTCCACCCTGGTACTGCCAATGGCAATCATACCTCCGACAAAATCCTCATGATTCTTCAGGGCAATATAACCATGTCCCTTTGTTACAACAATTTCATAAACAACCTGTCCTCTGCCCCGCACAGTAATAATATCCACACCGGACTTTAAATCCGAAATCTGTACCATTTTTCCATTATTCATCACACACAGTCCATCGTTGTAATGATAATTCTGGTCACGAAACGACATTTTTCCATCCAGCATGGTGAAATAATCCACTCCTGTTTTTTCCCAGACTCCATTGTCCTCCGGTTTTTCCCGGCGGTCCACTGCTTCCTTTGCAGTGGAAATCCACTCTTCTTTCGTATTTATTGTAAACTGGTACAAACCGCCCTTTACCAGCTGCGCTGCAGTATGCTGTATGCCATGTCCGTCAAAAAAGGTCGTTGCCCCGGTATACACGAGGCGCTGCTCTTCTTCCTTCTCCACATCATAAACGGTAACCATTTTAATTTCCGTATCCACCTCCAGCACCACTGCCAGCTGTTCGCGTTCCTCCGGCACCGGTGTCACCACCGCTGTAGGGGTTGCCGTTGGCGTTATCCGGGAAGTATTCTTTTTTTCTTCCTCACCCGGCAGAAGCAGAATAACGGTACTCGCCATAATTAGCAGAATAAACACTGCCATTACCGCAATCATGCCACCCTGGCCGCGCCTTCTTCTGGTCCTTCTTTCCTCTGTCATTCGTAACTTACTCCTTTCCTGCAGTTATGTAAACAATGCCCGAATGCTTTCTTCCTTTTTCCCTGCCTGTTCCATTGTCTGTAAAAGCTTCTGCATATTCTTTTCCGGAATCCAGGATTTCCGGTTATTGTAATACTGGTTTGCCACCTTCCAGAACTTTTCCGGATAAGAAAGCAGCACTTTCAATAAAGTCAGTTCCTCCTTTGGAACCGTCCGTATCCGGTGATAGGTTTCCAGCATGGCATCGCCCAGTGAAATGTCCCAATCCCATTTTTCCATCATTTTGCGGAACAGCAGATATAAATCATGAATCTGGATTCCTGCTGCCGCTTTGTCAAATCCGGTTACTGCCATAGTCTGTTCCGGCAGTACCAGCACACTATGGTGCGTAAAACTTCCATGCAGCATACAGCCATCCGACAATGCTCTTTTATAATATACCTCATAATCCTCTTTTGCAAGCAATTCTTCTGCCAGCTCTGCCTGTTCATACTGCCGGTCAAACTGGGATAAAAACTTCTGTTCGAAACTGCTTTTCTGCTTCTTGCTGCGGATATAAGTCCGCACTCTCCGCAGCTCTTTGTTTCTCCTCTCCAGAACAGCGGTGAGCCCCGGCTGTCTGCAAAACTCCAGTTCCTCTTCCGGAAGTTCCATGCCTTTCAGACAGGAATGCAGTTCTGCCAGCGTTTCCACCATCAAAAGTACATCCTCCCTGTTTTTCACATTACATTCTTCCCCATAAAACCAGTCCCGCATAACAAACATTTCATTGTATGGACCCTGTACTAAAAAATTTTCTTCCCGGTTTGGTACATACAGGTCTACCAGCCCAAACCCCTGCTCTTTCGCAAACAGCTTAACCTTTTGTTCAAATCTTACTTTCCCCTCACTATAGCTGCAGCTTCCCAGACTCTTTAATCCCTGGTCTGTCTCCAGCAGCCAGGAACCTTTTACACGGCTGGCTCTGTATACGGTCAAATCATATTGTGCCAGTAAGTCAGTAATTCTGTCATCCATTTTTCATTCCTCCGACCAGATTCGTATTCGTCTAATCTTATGCCGGAGAAAGCATTGTTATGCCTGAATCCATTTACAGAAGAGCCGCAAGGCCTAACAGTTTTTCCCTCTCATTTGCTTCCGGATGCTCCAGTACTTCCAGCAGAAGCTTCTCCAGAACCTCTCCAATCCGTTTTCCCGGCTGTATTCCAAGATTTATCAGATCTTTTCCATTAACAGCCAGTTGTTTTAAAGAAACACAGTCCCCACGCTCCACAATTTCCCGGTGAAGACGTTTTGTTTCTGCCAGTGCCTCCAGTTTCCTCTGGAGGAAAGCCGGATGCTGCGCCAGCACGTCTGCCAGCTGAAGCTCCCACAATACTTCCATCAGGTCCGGTCCAAGAGCATACATCATCCGCCGCAGGGCAGCCAGATTTTTTTCTTTTTCCCCGGTCAGTACCAAATATTCACTGTGGGCTGCCACCAGGCGGACTACATAATCCATTGTTTCATTATCAAATTTCAGCCGCTGCAGAATTTTTTTTGCTTTTGCTGCTCCTGCCCTGGCATGGTCAGGAAAACGGTGTTCTCCCTGCCCGGTAGTCACCTGTACTTCCGGTTTCCCTGCATCATGAAGCAATGCCGCAAAGCGAAGAATCTGCCGTTCTTTCTTCTCCCAGACTTTTTGTGAAAGTACCGTTTCTGCCGGAAATTCCGGAAGAACTTTCCGTATATATGCTTCCTGCCGTTCCCGGTCTGTTGCAAATTCCACAACATGAAGTGTATGTTCTCCTACGTTGTACTGATGGTTGCTGTTGTTCTGTTTTGTAGCCAGCATGGCATCAAACTCCGGCAGCACAATCCGGGTAATTCCGTTCTGCTGCATCCACACAAGCCGGTCCGGATTCTTTGACAGCAACAGCTTCGTCAGTTCCGTCCGTACACGCTCCGCACTGATTTTCTTTAAATTTTCCGCCCTCTCTGCAGCTGCCATTCTGGTATTTTCTTCAATGGAAAATCCAAGCTGGGCAGAAAACCGGAACGCCCGCATAATACGCAGGGCATCTTCATCAAACCGTTCCCCTGCCGCACCAACACAGCGGATTATATGCTGCTTCAGATCTTCCACGCCGCCAAAAACATCTACCATACCAGTCTGCTCATTATATGCCATGGCATTGATGGTAAAATCCCGGCGTTTTAAATCCTCTTCCAGATTTTTGGTAAACAGCACTTCCTTTGGATGCCTGCCATCCTCATACTCCCCATCAATCCGGTAGGTGGTAACTTCAAATCCTTCCTTATCCAGCATAACCGTTACCGTACCATGCTGGATGCCCGTATCAATGGTGCGGCGGAATAACCCCTTTACCTCATAGGGACTGGCGGAAGTTGTAATATCCCAGTCATCCGCCTCCCTGCCAAGCAGGGAATCCCTGACACAGCCACCAACGGCATACGCTTCATGCCCATGCCGCAGCAGATTCTCTATAATCATATTTACTTTTTCAGGTATCTGAATTTTCACGTTGCCCACCTCTCCAGCACTTATCGTTCCATTACTACTCCGATTCTTCTACATTTTTACCGCCTGTTTCATTTGTTTATTCATATATCTCAGCGTCTTTGGATTTACCTGATATGCTTTTTTACAAAACGGTACATCAGCCTCAAACGGAAAATACCGTGTCAGTACCTCATCCTTCTTACAGCGCAGAATGAAGCGGAACACTTCTGCCTTTTCCGCAATCAGTTCCAGTAGAAATTCCGTATCTTTTCTTAATTCTTCCCCGATAAAATGAAGCTGGAATATATAATCTCCATAGTTCTCTGCCGGAATATTCGCCACTATGCGTTTGATCAGTTCTTTATCCGACCTTAAGTGCTCCGGCAAATATTTCAGCTGGCAGAACCCTTTTGCAAGGACAAATTCCACCAGTTCCTGATTCTCCCACAGTTTCCCTGAGGCGTGGCACATCTGGTTACCATCATGATATTCCACCGCAATTCTGACCAGTTCTTCACGCTGCAGCAGCTTTTCCCTTCCATCAGGATGTTCTTTCCCCCAGTCCGGTGCGGCAATCTCTCCTAAATCCAGACCATGCCGGATGGCTTCCTCCATAATTTCTTCATCCTCTTGCAGTTCCCTGCAAAAAAACTCATACACTTCTCCCCGCACCTTTACACATTCCAGCGCAACCTGACGGTCTTTCTGCATATCTTCCGGCAGACGCTCATAATCATCCGGAAAAACACGTACCATGGTCCGGGCAATATCCATATCACGGAACATCTCCTCATCCATCTCGTCAAAAACTTCATCTCCATATTCAATTGCCGCCATCAGAACCTCCTTGTCCGCTTTTAATTCCTCCGGCAGAAACTGAAACACCTCTCCAGCATTTACAGCGGCAATTGCCAGTTCTTTTTTTTCTTTATATTCTTCTGCCAGGAACTCATACACCCACGGTTCCCGTTCCAGCAGTTCCTTTAACTTCTTATTTTCCACATTGTTCTCCATTCTAAAAAACTTCTTCAGTCGTTATAGTCCAGTATACCAAATTCCGGTTCAGATTGCCATTCTTTTTTTATCCGTGTCCTTTGCGTTCATCAGACCGTCTTCTTTAAACATCCCACCAGCTCATTTACTCCTTGTATCCGCTTTACAAACTGCCATTCACCCTGCTTCTTCCACGGCAGTCTGTTCCAGCGTTTCTGTGCATACGCTGTTTTTTCCAATGCCGTTTTCGTCACTTCAAAAAACATCTTCTTTGCAAAAAATTCCCCAAGACTTCCTCCATAATCCAGTAATTCTGTCTGGAACAGCAGTCTCCCGTCTGTTCCAGCGTTCTCCTTCACTTCCACCTGAAACCAGCCTTTTCCCCGAAAAGAAGCCTGGGCAGACTTTTCCTTCGTAAACTCATATTCCGGAAAATCAGACAAGGAATAAAATTCCCTTTCTCCCATTGCCAATGCCTTCCGGTAGGTATCAATTCCCTTTTCCTCCACAGAATACCATTCTACACCGTCCACCGGAATTCCATGCACTTTATATAATGTATCCCCAAGGTTTGCAATGGAATCCGCAAGTTTTCCTTTGTAGTATACACCGGAATACAGAATCATTCCTTCCGGTCCCACCGCCAGAAGACCCCGTTTTACATACTTACTGCGATCCACTCCATATCTTTCATCGTACAGGTTATCCCATTGTTCCCGTTCTTCCCTGGTCAGCCGCGGCGCATCCCCATCCTCAGCAAACAGACCATCTATTGCCATCTGCGCCATCTTTTTTTCCTGTTCTTCCGTCATTTTTACAATGCCTTCCTCCGGCGCCGGATGTCCTTCCTCCGCTGGAACCGGGTTCGTTCTGACACCCCTGGCAAACGGATACTCTTCTATGTCCTTCATATTGGCAATACATGGATAATTTCTCCCCGACAAAATCAGGGCTTCCCCCTTTTCCCTGCTTAAATGCTGCAAATCAAACTCCGAAACCAGCGGCACCCGGATGCCGTTGTCATAAATCACTTCCCCGCATAACCGGCTGATTTCCTGCAAAAGTTCATATTCCTTGCTGTATAAATACACCCAGTTATTACAGTTGCTGCAAATCACATCCGCATATTCCTCATACTTATGGCGCAGCTGTTTCATGCTCTGGATAATCAGATAAAACCGGATGTTGCGGCTGCGGGAAGCCGTAATCATGGAATCCATATTCTGGATTTTTGGAAATAGCGATAGGTAAGCCTCTGGTGTTGCCACCTCGGGCTTTTCCCCCGCTCCACACCGTGCGTGATAGTTTCCCATCACACGGCGTTCCACCGACTAAATTTACTTTTTAGTGCCTATATAGTCCTCGAATTGTATGGTT
>JAGBBW010000150.1 GCA_017938285.1 Lachnospiraceae bacterium | reverse complement strand
TAGCCGTACATTTCCTGGTGCGTGGCAATCACTTTTATCGGCATGTTCGACAAGAACGAACTGTTGTAGGAAGAGCTAGGCGGACATGGATATTTTCTCTCCAAAAACTACCAGAACCGTAAAATAGTGTGAACAGTAACAGTTTCCTAATATAACATCAACATAATAATGTTACATTTCTTGCAAAAAACACCCTATTCATTTATAATAAAGGAGAAGAGATTTGGAAACTAAAAAGAAACTGCATAATACTATTTACGATGATGTATTCCGCACAATTGTAGAAAAAATGCCAGAGTTACTGATTCCGGTCATTAATGAAGTATTTCATACAAACTACACAGAAACCGAAAAGATATCAATTTTGCATAATGAACATCACAGAGGAGAAGGGGAAATCATTACAGATACCTGTCTCTTAATTCAAAAGCACCTATATCATATCGAATGCCAGAGCTGGCCGGATTCCCGGATGGAAATCCGGATGATTGAGTATGATTTTTATATTGCTCTGGAGTATGTCCAGAAGAAAAATAATACCTATGTAATGGAACTGCCCCGCTCCTGCACATTATATTTACGGCATACTGCAAATACACCAGACTTTCTAAAAGTCCTGCTGCAGATTCCAGATGCAAGAAACACTTCCAGACACAAAGAAATCACATACGAGGTTCCAGTCGTCAAGATACAGAAATACTCAAAAGAAGATATTTTCAAAAAGAAGCTGGTAGCATTCCTGCCGTACTATATTCTGCGGTATGAGAAAAATTTGAAAGTAATTGACAGTGACAAAGAAAAACTGCAAACGTTATTGAAAGAATATGAAACCATAAAAGATATGTTAAACGAAGAATTATCTGGTAAAGATCATGCAGCTATTTACACCGATTTGGTAAATCTTATCCTGCGGATTTCAGATTATTTTCTGAAATCCACTAAACATTTAAAGAAAGGAGTGGCTGATGTTATGGGTGGAAAAGTATTACAATTAGAATCCGAACGATTGCGGGCTGAGGGAAAAGCTGAAGGCGAAGCACGTATGGTAAAACTGATCAGTCTCCTACTGGAACAAGGAAAAAACGAAGAAATAGCAAAGATCACTTCAGATGCAAAACTGCGTGAAGAATACTATACATTATATAACATTCCATAAATCCACAAAACAACTCAGGGACATCACCCGGATTCAAAATTCCGGATGATGTCCCTGACAACAAACAAAAACAACCTGTTTTTTAAACTTCTATATTATTTTTCGCCAGCACCAGCAATGTTTCCGTATCATATGCTATATGCCGCTCCCGGAAAGTCCGCAGCGATTTTCTCGCCATCTCTTCCTGGTTGTTATTATAATCTATTCTCTGGCGGAGTTTCTGACGGCGCACGTTCAGCCGGTGCCTAACCTCTACCATTTCTTTCGGATCTACCAGAGCTTCTATCTGATATCCCCAGACCGCTGCATCAGCAACACCATTTTTCTTCAGTTCACGGATAATTTCCCCAGTATAGAAATCAATGGATTCCGTTGTTTTCTTAAAGCGGCGTTCTTCCTCCACAATCCGCATATATTCCTGCCAGTGATAAATAAGTTCCTGGGCATTGTTCACATGAAACTTTTCATACAGGTACTCCAGCAGATTGGTACAGTTGACACATTTTATTTTTACTTTGTTCATCAGCATGATGGCACGGTTCATTTTCAGTTCCGCCAGTTTTAATTCATATTGGTTTTTGCGGTTGGAAAAATAAAAATAAGCAATAACAATGATACCAAATGCAATAGTAAAAATGAATGGAAGCTGTATATTTTTCTCTGCTACCTCCTGCATAACAAATAAAATAATCAGAAACACGGCAATGAATACACCTGCTGCCGTCAGCATTTTTTTTCCAAGGGCATCCCGCTCCATAATATCCTGCAGTTCAAAATCCAGCGATGCTTTTTCGCTTTCCAGGTGACGCATGTCTGAATTAATGCGCTGTAAATATTCCTCATTTTCCTCCATCTGGCGGATTTCTTCCAGAATGGTATCTTCATATGGTTCCAGCGCCAGACGCTGTGCAATCGTAATCTTTGGCGGCACTTTCTGGAGTTTCTGCCGCTCTGCATTCAGATTCAGCACCTTTCTTGCCATTTCGTCCACTGATTTTTTTGCATGGGCAGGAAGCAGGTCAATCTTCTGGATATCCGCAAGGTAGGAGGTCACTACCTCATACTCTTTCTTTGCTTCCAGGCGCTGCCGGTTCGCCTCATTAATTAAATCACAGCAGTTTTTCAGGAATCCAAGTCTCTCCTCCGCAGAAGTATAAATACCATCCTTTAAAATCAGAGCACTTCCCGTTTCCTGTACTGCTTCTTCCTGTACTGTTTTCTTTTTCTTTTTAAATAAATTCTGAAAAAATCCCATTGTATCTTCCACTCATTATTCATTATATTTTCTATATTGTTCCTTCATCTACTCTGTCATGCGCCTTACATTGCTGTAAAACTCATTCAGTTTCCCATTTGCCAGCAGGTGACGGACATAATTCAACTCATTAAATTCAGAAATTTCCTGTGTTTCCAGTTCCGTCTGGAAATATGCGGCATCCAGCCAGCGCTTTACATTCTCCGGTACCTGATAAATATCCAGAGCCGACTCGTACATGATGGTATCTCCGGAAAAACGAAGTGCCAGCAGATACTGCTTTAACGATTCTTCCCGGTTATTACGCTCATAGGCCTCCCGGAAATAATCTGCAGCATCTGTAAAACCATCCGTGTACAAAAGTGCAATGGCAAGGTTATGGTATATATCTCCCAGCGTTTCCGAAGTAATTCCGTAATTATCTTTTTCCTTCAGCAAATGCCGGTAATTCAAAATGGCATCCCGGAAATTCTCATGTGCCAGATAACTGTCTGCCTTACTCTTGGTACGCACCCATTCCTCACTGCGCTCCACTTTTGCCTGTTCTTTCAGAAATTCTTCAATTTCTTCCCGTGTAAAGTAGTCACAACTGCAGAAACAGACCGTAATCAGATCCTTTAATGGCGCATCCCGTTCAATCAGATCTGCAAGCAGTGTTCCTCTCTCTTTCAGTCCCAGTGTTTCTTTTATATATCGTGCCAGCCCTTCATCATACAGGTAATCTTCACATAATTCCGGATTCCGCATAATACAGTAACACAGTTCTTCAATGGAATAAATATTCTGTTTTGTATTCTTTAACAGGTAACCTGCCTTTGCATAATTTCCTGTCGTAACAATCAGCTTTCCCATATCAGTCTCCACTCCAGTCTGCTTCCTATGCCAGATGTATGGTCTGTTCCCATACCCGGTAAGTTGCCGGACGGATATCACCAAAACCTACATCACGTATTTTTAACACGAGGGTTTCATAATCCAAAAAACGAATTTCCAGTTCCAGCCGTAATGTTTTATTTTCCCGGCTGTAGAACTCTTCCGGATGCAGGGTACAGCTTATACTTTCGGCTGTCCTGGCATCTGCGATATGAAATTTCATTTCTTTCGTGTCGTCCAGTATGACCTGAATTCTCGCACGGGCCTGCCAGAGACTGGTTCCCGCTTTTAGCAGCCGCACCGGACCTTCTACGGCATCCTGGTATGCTTCCAGGGAAACTGTATGAAAAATACGTCCGTCTCCAATTGCCTTTTTTGGAAATTTCTCTTTTACCGCATGGTAACAGGCTCCAAGACAATAGAGTCCGCGTCCGGTAAAAATTCTCCGTCCGGTATTAAAATAGCGCTCCAGCACCTTTACAATGGCCGGATTATCAATGAATGTCCCTGTCACATACAAACGTGACATGGCCTTTCTTGCAATGGCCAGTTCTGTAATATTGGTAAAGTGCTCCGTCCGTTCTTCCTCTTCCAGCAGATTTGCCAGTCCTCCCGGCAAATGCCTGCTGTAATCTGCCGTTTCCACATAATACGGAATCCCCCGGTCTTCATTACCGGCATGAACCAGATATGATACCATTCCCTGACTGTCAAAATCCAGGGTCATGGAACCTTTTTCCACACCGGTGCAAAGTTCATGCCAGAGCACCGCATCCGCATGGCTGGTAAAAAAGAGCTTATCCCTGGAATAGCCAATAGACTCCATAACCACAGCCAGATGTTCCTCTTTTTCCTTTGTCAGACGTTCTCCGGTAATACCAATTCTGGCTATCGATGCTTCTCCATACCGTTTCCGTATGGAATCCAGTACTTCCTTCAGATAAAACGCAAAAAGTTCATTGACCGTTTTCGACTGGCTCCCCAGATTCACCAGTTCATTGGACACATTTCCATACAGGGAAGTCACCCCCTGTTTCTGGGTCTCCATTCCATAATCCAGTGCTTCTTTTGCTATCAGAAGTGTCCCGTCCTCTGCCTGAATTACCATGACAGGAATCGCATCACCCCCCGGATTCTCTGGAAAATGATAGACATCCGCACAGGTTCTCTCCTCATCCCACAGACTAATCTGCATATCTGTTTTACTGAAATCAATTCCCAACATCAATGATGCCATAGTTTCCTCCGTTTTCTCTATACCGGTGCAAAGTGGCGTTTTACTGCATACTCTTCTTTATAATACTGTTCCAGCAGGGCAAACAGGGTCTTTTCATCCTGCAGATCCTGCGTCATCAGAATCTCATTTATTTTTCCGTATTTGGTTCCGCCGCTTCCAAACTCCGTATCCGTCTGCTGCACCATACGGCTTTCCACTATTTCCACACTGTTTTCTGTTTCTTCTGTAATAAAATACTGCAGGGTTTCCCCATAAAACAGAATCAGCTCCTTTACAAAAATACCATAACCGGCCTCTTCCATTTCTGCTTCCTGGAGTTCGTCCTCCTCCAGCCGGCAGGTATAGTGAAGCACCAGTCTGCTTTTCGGATTTGTACGGTATTCCACATAATATTTGTCCTGCATGGAAGCAGGAAGCGTCAGCCGGTTTTCAAAATCCTTATAAAATGCAAAAATCAGTTTTTTCTGCACAAATTTTTGTATGTAATAGACTGCAAATTCTCTTTCTGCTCCCAGTAATTCTTCTTTTCCTGCATAATATTTGAGCAGAGCCAGTATGCAGATCTGGCTGCTTTCCAGAAAAGATTCCCGTTTCAGCATTTCGAATAATTCGGTATTGGTCAGCCGGTCTTTCACAAAATATTTGTAGGCACAATAAGAAAAATACGCCCGTATCAGCTTGCGGTTCATACCGCTGTTACAATAACTTACAAATACAGAAAAGGAATCTTCCACGTAGCTTTCCGCAAACAGCATCTGGGCCAGCAGACGTTCCTCCAGGCTGGTAGTCTCCAGTTCCTGTTCTTTTGCTGCCTTCCACAATTCATACATTTCACTGGTTGTTCCATTATAACGGTCTGCCAGATACTGCAGCAGCCGTTCTTCTGCCCTGCCCTGACGAAATGCAAACATTCCCATTGTCAGCAGGGTTGGCCGGTCCCGTTCTTCCCGTGGGGAATAGATGCCACGGACGCATAACCTGGACAACCGTTTTACCTGCATGTTTGCCGCACAGCCAAACAGTTCCACGCTTTCTATTACTTTGTCATACATGTCCCGCAGAATCATCATTTCCAGCATCTTTTCCCTGTCTCCTGCCGGAAGCAGCCGTAAATTCACGGCATTCAGATAGGATTCCAGCAGTTCCACATCATAATGATCATAATAGTATTCCACCAGGGATACCACACAGCTGTTTTTTACTTCTTCCCGCAGGCCTTCCATCTGGGAAACCTGCTTCTGCAGTTCAATAAACAGGCTGTCCTGCCGGTTATAATTTTTATTTTTTTCCCAGATATGAAGCAGAAGTTTCCGGTTATCACTGCCAATTTCATAACAGGTGTCCAGAAAATTTTCGGCATGCATAAGCCGGTACAGTTTTTCTTCCCCGCTCATCAGATACCGTCTGCCCTGATTATCTACAAGAAACAGTTCGGCATTTTCCGTATATGCTGATACCAATGCCCGGCGTACTCCATTTTTCTCTGTAAACGGAACCAGCTGGACATCTTTTTCCTCTTTATGTGCCACACATACTCCCTGCATGAGCGTGCAGTGACATTCCACCTGATAGGTAAAAATCAGTTCCGGCAGTATCTGGGACATTTCCCGGTCGATAATAGCCGGACGAAGTACATCGGCATACAACACCGCATGAAATCTGGATATTTTTCCAGACTTCATCTGATTGACCGCAAACTGTTCCATTTTCTTTAAATAAGCCCGGTAAATTGCTGGATTGCTGTCCTTGTTCCGTACCACATGGGAATACACAAACGCAGCATCTTCATCTGACGGAAAACTGCTGAGTGTATAATACAGAAGCACCTGTTGTTCAATCCCCTGTCCGGAATCTCTGCCTATCGTGTAAAGATAATAATCAAACAGCTGTTCCAGATGCAGCTGCTCTTTTACTGCCTGACGGAAATAACGATGTTCTTTCTCCCGGCGGTATGTCCCCTGAATCAGTTTTTTACAGAGAACATACAGAATATCCCTATGCTGGAACCGGTCATACAGCTTCTTTAACAGCCGTATCTGCAGTTCCTCCTGTACCTTCCGTTTTTCTGCCAGATAAGCAAACTGCAGTGCAGTTTCTTTATTTATCATATTATAGTTCAGCAGATAATTTATCAGCTGGCACTCAAATCCGGTCAAAACCGTTACCAGCAGCGGATCGGCGTTCCACAAAACCGCAGCTTCATACAACAGGGCCGGACTTGCCATATGTCCGCTGCAGTGCTGCCGGATAGTTTCGTAACGCAGGGTCTTATTCTGTTCGAGATTTCTGTCCATATACAAAAGAAACCACAACAGAATGTCTGTCTTTCTGTCCTGTTCATAATACATACGTATCACCGGGGTATATTCTTCCACCATGGCGCGGTTTCTTGATTTCATGGATTCCAGATACAGCACAGCACAGTAATGAAGCTTATGATTACGTTCAAAATAAGACTTCCTGCTTAAAATGCGTTCATATATTTCTTCGTTTCCCCGGTTTCTTCCATCCACAATGGAAAGATATGCCTGATACAGCTCATATCTGCAGGATTTTTCTTCCAGTTCCCCACGTATGGCAGGGTCTGCACTCTCGCCCTCCTGCTTATCCAGAAGTGTCAGAATCGTTTCCAGGAGTCTCCCGGATTCTGCCAGAAAACTACCGCTGGAAATACTATTATTTCTGAATTTCAGATACAATTCGGTCAGACGATGCTCCAGACGATGCATGGTTCTGCGGAACAACGGTACGTTTTCTTCCCCGCCATGACAATGAAGAAGTACCGGCACCCTTTGTTGTTTTCTGCCGCTGGAAACCACAAGCTCCGTATAATATCTGCCACGGTGGAGTTTCTCCGTTTCCACCAGAAACTCCAGCTGGAACTGCCCATTGACAAAATCTTCCGCCGATACTTCTGTTTTCATCAATGACAGATATTCCGCTTCTGTAGAAACTGTTATATGGAGATACCCCCACTGCTCCTTTTTTATCACCAGACTTTCCACAAAATTCTCTGTTCCGACCTCCAGTTCCAGCCGCTCCGCAGACACACGGAAATCACAAGGCTTTTTCTTATGAACCAGAACAAGAAATTCTTCTAGTGCATGGGCTGCATCGGTACTGGCAGACAACTGCTCATAGGCCAGCCGGTATTTCGGCTCCTTCGCCAGCACAATTTTTGAAAAATCCGCAGAGGCAAACAGCTCTACTGCTTCTTTCCAATTAATCTGCGCCAGGCTGGCAAACTGAAACAAATCCCTGACTATTCCGATGGAACAGGAAAAAGCCGGTTCTGCCACCCGGACAGTAAATGGTATCTGGCATTCTCCACAATCACTTATCACACTGATTGTACCGGTATATTCTTCTCCCGGCTGCAGAACCGAGGCATCTACCCGGTATGGAATTTCACATTCTGTCCCTATAAAATCCATCCTGCCAAGCACCAGAATTTTTCCGGTAACATATAAAACCCCCTTCATCCGCTGCCCCATTTCATTCGTAATCCGGATGGTTCCTTCTTTATGAATACCGGCTTCCACCATAATATCAAGCTCTGGTTCGGACACAATCAGCCCTGGCATTTCATATTCAAATATTCCTTTGGAAAGTCGTTCGATTTTCTCTTTCACGTCTGCTAAACCCCTTATTGCTTCTGTATCACTGCTTTATGTCTTATTTTTCCGCTTTTATAAATTCGTTTGTGTTGCTGTCAATATAAAAACACTTTGTTCCATCCACTGAAACATAAAATTCACCACGGTTTCTTACTTTTCCGTTGCTGAATTCAGATAAGTTAATACGGTAACAATCCACCCCGTCAATCAGTGTCAGTTCACTGCCATATTCTGCATCATACTCTGAGACAGCCTTGGCAATGTGCAGGGATTCCCTGGAATAGGTACATAATACCTGATATGCTTCCTCTGCTGTCAGCCGGCCTTCCGGTGCCTTCGTTGGAACCGGTGTCGGAGTCGCCTCTCCCTTTATTGGGAACGTTGTAAAATCAAATACCGTCTCAGCAGTAGAATCATAACAGCTTAATTCTCCGGTTGCTTTGTCTACTACAAGGAACGGATACACAAATTCCTGGTTTGCAATGGCCCCAAACTGATAATAACTTCCATTTCCTACCCGCAGCGACTCACTAACCAGCTGAATATTGTACACAGAAGTGTCCACTTTGGAATGTACAAGTTCTTCTGCTTCCGCTGCACTCAGTGCCGGTGTCGGTGTAGGCGTTGCTGTCGGTGCCGGTGTGCTGGTTGCCGTTGGCTCCGGTGTACTGGTTGGTTCTTCCACTGGGGCACTGGTTGGTGTAGGTACCGGTGTATTCTGTTCCTGTGCACGGGTTGGCTGTGGTGCTTCTGTCGGCTGTACTGCCTGGGTTACAGCAGCATTTGTCGGTGCAGGCGTTCCTGTCAGCACATTACCTGTCTGTTCCTCTTTATCCTGGGAAAAGAAAATAAGTGCAATCGCAATGCCCGCAATTACCAGAACCAGAAGAAATTTTAAAGTATCATCAGAAGAATTCTTCGATTTTCTGCCTGATCTGGAACGGCTGTTTCCTGAAGATGAGGCTTTTCCTGTTTTATTTTGTGTACTTTTCGTATTTTTTGTATTCGCCATAACAAATCCTCCTTACATGTGGGTCTCTGGCCTTGCGGAGTATTTATTATTTCAAAAAAAATGCCTTCCTTTGAAATAATAAAATAGATATGTCCGTAGACATATCTATTATAATATAAATTTACTGTATTTGCAATTCTAATAATTACAGCTTTTCTGTGCAAATATAACAGTTTCGCCCAGCCATAAACACCTGCTGTTTATGGCGTGTGACCAAAAGGAAAGTTCCAGAGCGTGTAAACTCGGCACAGAAAACACTTTAATCCTCCGGAAAGAATAAAAGCCGTAAAAACTTCTCAATATTTTCTTCCTTTGCGGTTGCCAGATTAATGGCAAGCACCATTGGTTCTGTCCGCTCCTGTCCTTCATAAATCCAGGTCGATGAAATATCAATACCAAATACTGTTTCTGAATCCGGGATCAGATTCCCATCTTCATCCATCCGCTGGCATTCCAGCAGATACTCCGACAGTGCCATATATAAATCTGTCGGCAGGTGTCCAGCCACTGGTGAAAAATAATCCCCCGGAGCATACGTTTCAAATACCGACTGCGGCATAATCGTGACATCCAGATCCCCTACCGCATTATACATGGCAAACTTCTGCAGGGACTCAATTGAGCCATACTGTTCCACGCTGATACTGTAGCCTGTATCAAACAGCGTCTCCTGTGTTTCCGGGTCCAGCTGAAGTACTTCTTCAAATTTTTCCTGCACCTCTTCATACACTGACTGATAATACGAATCATTAATAATTGCCACAGAAAACAGCATTTCCGGTTTCGGACTCAGCATAGTGTAAAGAATGGAACCTGTCACTGCAAGAACAATCACTGTAACAATCAGTTTCATCAGATAATATTCTTTAAAGTGTTCCCACCGCTTTGCCCCGGACATCTGCTGCCATTTTTCTTTTTCGCTGACATTCTCTTTATGCTGGTACAGCGCCGCTTCATCATTTAATACTGTTTTTTTATTTTTTACATCCATAACACTCTCCATGTCAGTTCTTTTTTCACCGGAGCAGCAAATCTGCCCGACTACTCTCCATGTGTCATGTTACCACAGAACGGGGAGAAATAAAAGAAAACATTTATAAACTTTTCTAAAAAACTTTATTCCTCCGGCAGTTCCTGTTTCTGCCGCTTCAGCTTACTCTCCAGCAGATACCACAAACCTCCGGTAATGCAGACAGAAGACCACGCTCCGGCAATAATGCCTGCCATCAGCGGAATGGCAAATTCCTGAATTGTATCCACGCCAAATACTGCCAGCATGACAACCATGACAAAGGTGGTCAGGGAAGAATTGATACTTCTGGACAATGTCTCTGTCACACTGGTATCCACAATTTCTGCCAGACTCTGTTCTTCTGCCTTCTGCGCCAGATTTTCACGAATACGGTCAAAAATTACAATAGTGGCATTAATGGAATAACCGACTATTGTCAGCATACATGCAATAAATGTATTACCTACCGCTATTCTTCCAACAGCATATACCGTCAGAACAATCAGTACATCATGCGCAAGGGCTGCCACGGCACTTGCCGCAAAGTTAAAGTTTTTAAAGCGGATCCAGATATAAATCAGCATGCAGATGGTTGCAATAATCACAGCCTGTATTGCAGAAGATTTCATTTCTCCACTGACTTTTCCACTGATATTCTCCGTCTGGATTAACGATGTATCCACACCATAGTCCGCTGCCAGAACATGGATAAGTTCTGCCCTCTGCTCCTGGGACAGTTCCACCGTCTTAATGATGTAAGTATTTTCACCAGTTACCTTCACGATTTCCGAAGTCATGGAAAGAGTAGCTGATACGGTATCTTCCAGACGTTTATTCAGTTTTTCCGTCAGTTCCTCCGGAAATGTCACACTTAAAGAAGTACCGCCCTTAAAATCCAGTCCATAATTCAATGCTTCGTCTCCCTTTGCCACAGACACTCCCATGAAAATGAAACCAGCCAGAATCACTACAGCAGACACTGCTCCAAATTTTCCAAAATTTTTCGTAAACGGAAGCGTCTTTCTCTCTTTCTGTATTCCGTAAAATTTCTCATGTTCAAAACCGATTCCATACAGTGCATTCAAAACAAATCTGGTTACTGTCAGGGCAGTAAACATAGACAGAAGGATACCGATAGCCAGAGTGATGGCAAATCCTTTCACTCCTCCGGAACCAAGAAAATAAAGTACAAACGCCGCAATCAGCGTTGTCACATTACCATCCACAATAGCAGACAGCGCCTTTCCAAATCCAAGCTTCATGGAAGACCGTACTGTCTTTCCTGTTGCCAGTTCTTCCCGGATTCTCTGGAAAATAATAACGTTGGCATCCACTGCCATTCCAACGGAAAGAATGATACCCGCCATCCCCTGTAAGGTCAGTGTTACATCAAACACATTCAGAACAATTACCATCAGTCCGACATAAATCGACAGTGCAATTCCTGCCGCAAGACCAGGGATACGGTAATACACTACCATAAACAACAGAACACAGGCAAAACCAACCGCCGCTGCAAACAGACTGGTGTTAATCGCATCCTCACCCAGCTGGGCACCAACCACCGTGGAACGGATTTCTGTCAGTTCCAGCGGAAGCGCACCAATACGTATGGTAGAGGCAAGCTGGCTGGCTTTTTCAAAGTTTTCCATACCACTGATAACTGCTTTTCCATCCGTAATTGCCGCCGAAACCGTCGGAGCACTGATTACCTTTCCATCGTATACAATAGCAATCTGTTTTCCGATACTGATACGGGTAGCATTGGCAAACTTTACTTTTCCGCCATCATTCAAGGTCAGCGCAACCACATATTCATTGCCAACACCACTCTGGGATTTCTGCATGACTGCCTCTGCCTTGAAAATATCAGCTCCGGTCAGTACCACATCCCCGGCCGCTTCAATTTTTTCCATGGTTTTCGTCAGCACATAGCCTTCTTCCACATAGTCAAAGACAATATTTCCTTCCCCATGGATAAAGTAGATGGAGCCTGCCTGTCCAAGTTCTTTTAAAATCCGCTCTGCATCTGAAACTCCCGGAATATCCACATTGATACGGTTGGTGCCTTCCTGGTATACCGCAGCTTCCGTAGAATAATTATCCACTCTGAGCTGAAGCTTGTACCGGGTATCCGACAATTCCTCCTGTGACGGATTTTCTTTTACCGTCTGGTAAGTAATACTTAAACCGCCTGCCAGATCCAGTCCACGCTTAATGTTTGCAGCACTAAACAGTTTCTCCGGTCCAATGCCGGCAATACTGACAAAGGCCAGAGCGGCTGTTACCAGAACAGTCAGAAACAGACTTAACATTGCTTTTGTTTTATGATTCATGATTCTTTCCTCTTTTTTCTATTCCATATATTTTTTACAGCAGTCAAAGGCCGATGGTATGGAAATCTGCTCCCTGATTTCTTTCAGCGAAAACAGTTTCGTCCCTTTTTCCAGTTTCTGTGGCAGACATGCCTCTGCCAGCCTGACTTCGTAACACCACAGCCGCCATTCCACATGGGAAAAGATATGCTTTCCATCCGGCAGACGTCTTACCTCTGTTTCCGGAAACAGTTTCTGGACTTCCTCTTCGGTCAGATGGCCTTCTTTATTGGGCAGTTCCCACATTCCGGACAGAAGCCCCTTTTCCGGACGCTTGTGAAGCACAATCTCCATTGCCTGTCCCCATTCTTTTTTTATAACAAAGACCGTTCTCGCCTCCACCTTCCGCTCTTTTTTGGGAGGCTTCACCGGAATCTGCATTTCGCAGCCCTGACGAAACGCTTTGCATAAATGCATTAACGGACACTGTTCGCAAAGCGGCTTCCCATTCGGCAGGCAGACCGTTGCACCAAGTTCCATCAGCGACTGGTTAAAATCACCCGGACGGTCTTTGGGAATCACTGCCCGTACATCTGCCTCCAGCTCCTTCTTTACTTTTTCCTTCGTAATATCATCAAAGCTTGCCGCCACCCGCTTTAACACCCGTAGAACATTACCGTCTACAGACGGTTCCGGAATTCCAAAGGCAATGGACGCAATCGCCCCGGCCGTATAGGAACCAATCCCCGGAAGCTGCTTTAATGCTTCATAATCTGCCGGAAGTTCCCCTCCATGTTCCCGCATTACAAGCTGCGCTGCCTTCTGCATATTTCTGACCCGGTTATAATACCCAAGTCCTTCCCACAGTTTTAACAGCTTTTCTTCCTCCGCCTCTGCCAGTGCCGCAATATCCGGAAGTTCCGCAAGGAAGCGGTCAAAGTAGCCTTTGACCGCCTCCACTCTTGTCTGCTGCAGCATAATTTCCGACACCCATACATAATAAGGCTTTGGTTCCTCCCTCCAGCGGAGAGTTCTTGCATTCCGCTCATACCAGTGAAGCAGGTACGGCACAATTTCAGAATAATCGTATGACATACTACTCCTTATTTTCCAGCTATCTTGTGGAATAATCAATAAAACTGATATTCAGATCCACTTTGGTCTGAACCCCATCCACCACAGCATCATCCGTATACTGCCACATGGTATAGTTATACGGCAGGTAAACATCTTCCGGATTACCATAATACGCATACCATAAATCATAATCCTGCAGTCCTTCCAGGTTCATGTCCAGTACTCCCCAGTTTGTACCGGCATAGATTACCGGAGTATACCCTGCTGCCAGAATCGTATCACAGAATGCTTTCGCACAGGCGGTACGCTCTGCATTGGACAGGTCATTTGCACGGGCATTTTCCGCATATTCCGTATCATAAGCAACCGGAAACGTTACATTATAACCCTTCAGTGCCTCGATAACAATATTGGCTTCTTCCCTGGCTTCTTCCTCCGTCACTGCCTGGGTAAAGTAATATACCCCTACCTGCAGTCCTGCATCCAGTGCGCCTTTTATATTCTGCTCAAAATACGGATCAATCACACAGTTGCCTACTGCTGCTGTTCCACGGTATCCCAGACGGATCATGGCATAATCCACACCTGAAGCTGCTACTTTTTTCCAGTCCACATCATACTGCCACTTGGAAACATCCACTCCCGTCAGGGAAGTCTTCACTCCGTTCTCATAATACGCCAGGAATCCATGTTCGTCCAGCTTGAAATTATCCACCTGATAGGTATTCTTTGCAATTTCTTCCCTGGCACGGACCAGCAGACGCTCTCCATTGTCACCAACTACCGGAATTCTGACAGCATACAGTTCTTCTTCCGTTACCGGAGTTACAATTCCCATGGAATCCACATCACAGAAATCATCCTCTGCAAACACATAAAAATTTGTAGAAGACAGCCGGAATACATCCCGGGAAGAATATGACACTGTTCCACGGATTCTTCCAATATACGCCCCGTCTCCCAGCTTCACAAAGCTCTGCAAGGTAATCGCATCTTCCGTAATCTCATAGGTCAGTTCTGCATCACCGGTCACTCCATACACTTCCTCTGCCAGGTCCAGTCTGCATTCCGGCAGGGAAATATAATACTCTCTGTTGTCACAGGTGATATCCGCCAGTATGTTCTGCCCTGCGTCCAGATAGGAATTTACCGTAACCATTGTTTCCAGCACTGCCTCCGGTGCAATTACATAATACTCCAGGAGATTACTGCCTGCCACCACATGCAGGGTATCCGTTCTGCTTTCCGCATTTTCCTTAAAAGCAAACACCAGCTGTTCTCTCTCATTGTTACAATAGTCCCCGACTCTTGGACAAAGAGCAGCCAGATTACCGTTCTCCATATGGTAAGTCCAGTAAAACGTTTTTGTCTGTGTTCCATTGGAAATAACAACTTCACACACTGGAACCGAAGACTTGGTGGACGGCATATCATTCTTGTAAGATACCTTATACACT
>JAGBBW010000149.1 GCA_017938285.1 Lachnospiraceae bacterium | reverse complement strand
CGGAATTGCAAAGTAAATGGGACAAAGCATTCTGGGCGAGGGGATATTATGTTGAGACAATTGGTAATATCACCGAAGAAGCAGTGCAGAAATATATAAGAGAGCAGGCAGAAGAATCGAGAAAAGAAGAATCGAGAAGTACCGCTTTATAGCGGACCAGTAATGGTGCTTGCGACACCGCCCTGTGGGGCGAGCAGTAAGAATAGCCCTTTGGAGGGCTAATAACAAACCACCAGTTGAACTGGTGGTTGCTGACTTAGGCAGTGCTTTTACCATAAATTACAAACGGTCAGTACACTAGGCATAAAGTCCGTTTTATAGGACTGCTAATGTAGATAATAGAATTAACAAGTAAATTACTAAGGAGGCAAAGTTTGAAACAACCCAGTGGTGGGTAGAAGTGAAGTAAAGGGCATGACAACAAAACCATCCTTTCAGGTGGCTTCCAGAAAAAGTAAATATAGATATCAGACTTAATTCATGGCAGGAACTGCATCTTCTTTGATGACATAGCGTGCCTGCTTATACTCCTTAACGGATGACCGACAACATATTAACATGCGGGGTCGCCGCTATACAGCCCCGCCACTCACCTCCACGTGTTCTGTAGTATGTCAGTCTTATAAAAAAATAATATCAGAAGGAAAATAGATTGAAAAGCAAAAGGCATCGCAGGCGTATTGTCATACGCAAAGGAGGGCATCAGGCTTTGATTCTGGCAGGGCTTATTCAGGTACCATTTTTATTCAAAATGTATCTATATATTTCCGAATACCTTGACATACCAACATAAACGTGACATAATAAGGTCAAATAAAAGAGAGAGGAGGTGTCACTATGCGATATATGAATTCTGCTGCTGCTGCGGAACAGTGGAAAATGACAGAACGACGGGTTACTATGTTGTGCCGCGAAGGAAAAATCAGTGGTGCCAAAAAAGAGGGTAAGTACTGGCTTATTCCTGAAACAGCCAGACGACCGGAGGATGGACGAAAAACAGCAGGGAAAACATGGCAGGACACAGGTGACCTGAAACCTTTGCCGATCGGAATTTCCGATTTTAAAAAAGCAGTAACAAGTTATTATTATGTGGATAAAACGTTGCTTCTCCGGGATTTTCTCGATGCTATTCCACAGGTTTCCTTGTTTACCAGACCTCGCAGATTCGGTAAAACATTGACTATGGATATGCTCCGGACCTTTTTTGAGATAAGTGAAGAAGATACTTCGATATATTTTACAGACAAAAAAATATGGACCTGTGGTACAAAATATCAGGAATATCAGGGGAAATACCCGGTAATTTATGTTACGTTTAAAGATGTAAAGTGCGAAACCTGGGAAGCAGCCTATGAGTATATTTGCAGAATTTTGAGAAATGAATTTGAACGGCACAGTGAACTGCTGGATAGCGGGAAAATCAGTTCCTATGAAAAAAAATATCTGACAGGGGTTCTGGAGGGAGACGCAGGAGAGACGGATATTGCCATGGCGTTTCTGAATCTTTCCAGAATGCTTCATGTCCATCATGGGGTAGCACCAATTATTATTATTGATGAATATGATACACCAATACAACAGGGCTATGTGATGGGGTATTACGACAAGGTAGTTGGCTTCATGCGTACGCTGTTTTCCGGTGGTTTCAAAGATAATCCACATCTTTCCTTCGGTTTCATGACAGGAATTCTCCGGGTGGCCAAAGAAAGTATTTTTAGCGGCATGAATAACCTGAAAGTAAATTCTATCATGGAGGAGCGTTTCAGCGAATACTTCGGATTTACAGCGGACGAAGTAAAAGAGATGCTGGCTTACTACGGCCATGGAGAAAAATTTGATGAGATTTGTGAATGGTACGACGGTTACCGTTTTGGAAATACGGAAATATTCAATCCATGGTCGGTGCTCAACTATTTGGATGAAGCCTGCACACCGAAAGCATTTTGGCAGTCTACCGGTGATAACAGCTTTATCCGGAAGATAATTAGTGGAGGCACGGAGGAAATTTTTGAAAATCTGCAGCAGTTACTGCAGGGCAAAAACATATCGTCTTATGTGGATACTTCTGTGATTTATCCGGAAATTGAGAATAATCCGGCGTCGGTGTACAGCTTTTTGCTGTCGGCAGGTTACTTGAAGGCTGTGACAACGGAGTTCTGCTTTGATGGAAATAATATATGTAATATCGCAGTTCCGAATAAGGAAATATTTTATGTATACGAGAAAGAAATCATTTCCGCTTTTTCAGGTCACTTCAAACAGGCAACAGCGATTTCTATTAAACATGCGTTACTTAAGCGGAACATGAGCGAATTTCAGAAACATTTGGAAGATTTCCTGATACAAAGCATCAGTTCCTTTGACTATGCCCACGAAAATTTTTATCATGGTCTGATGTTAGGAATTTATGCGGTGATGAATAATATTTATCAGGTGACCTCAAACCGGGAAAGCGGGGCAGGACGATATGATATTCAGATGAAACCGCTGGATAAACGGCTTCCGGGACTGCTTTTAGAACTTAAGGTTCCACAGGAGAAAATCGATGAAAGCCAGATTGCAGAAAAGCTGGAAGAGCTTAGCCGGCAGGCAATCGGGCAAATGGAAACGAAGCAATATGCCATGGAACTGCAGCAGGACGGCATTCAGAAGATTATGAAAATCGGAGTGGCTTTTTATAAAAAACAGGTGAAGGTTGCATTTGAAGAGTAAGGGAAAAGTCGGAAAAAATATTGTAAATCATAAGGTATAACTATAAATGAGTAAATTTTAAATTTTCTGGTATAATCCAACTGAATTTACAGATAATAACTCCATAACAAAATCAGAGAAAGGCATCCGCCTTTATAAGTAAAAGAATCGTTATGGAGGAGTAAATCATGAAAGCAACCGGAATTGTACGTCGTATTGACGATTTAGGACGTGTGGTAGTACCAAAGGAAATCAGAAGAACCCTGCGTATCCGTGAAGGAGACCCGCTGGAAATTTTTACAGACCGTGAAGGGGAAATTATTCTGAAAAAGTATTCTCCAATCGGAGAGCTGAGTATTTTTGCAAAGCAGTATGCGGAAGCAATGGCACAGACCACCGGACATGTGGTGGCAATTGCAGACCGTGACCAGTTTATTGCGGTAGCCGGGGGCGGTAAAAAGGACCTGCTTGCCAAGCCGGTCAGCAGGGAGCTGGAACATTTGATGACCGAGCGTGAAACGGTGATTGCAAACAAGGGTGACAAAAATTTTGTTTCCATCAGTTATGACGAAGAGGAGTATACCGGACAGGTGATTGTACCGATTATCTGTGAGGGTGATGTGATTGGAGCGGTGCTGCTTCTGACAAGAGAAGGAAAGCAGCGTCCGGGTGACATGGAATTAAAAATTGCACAGACGGCAGCTTCTTTCTTGGGACGTCAGATGGAAAGTTAAGAAAGGACAAGAATTATGAAACATACTTACGAAGAATTTTTAGAGGTTATCAAAACCCTGCGCAGTGAAAACGGCTGTCCATGGGACCGGGAGCAGACCCATGCTTCTTTAAAGCAGTGTATGCTGGAGGAGGCGTATGAGGTTATTGACGGCATTCAGTGTTTTGAGGAAACCGGGGATTACAAAAATCTGCGGGAGGAACTGGGAGATGTACTGCTCCAGGTAGTGATGCACGCCCGGATTGCCGAGGAGGAAGGTCATTTTACCATGGAGGATATTGTGGACGAAATCTGTGAAAAGATGATCCGCCGCCATCCCCATGTGTTTGGCAGTGCGGAGGCGGAAAATTCCGGGGAATCCCTAAAGCTCTGGGAGGATATCAAAAAGCAGGAGAAAAAAGAAGAAACTCTTTCTGATACCCTGAACCGGGTGGCAAAGGCGTTTCCTGCCAACATTCGTGCGGAAAAGGTGCAGAAGAAGGCGGCAAAGAGCGGTTTTGAGTTTGAATCCATGGAACAGGTGCTTGGCAAAGTGAAGGAAGAACTGGCAGAGCTGGAGGAGGTAATTGCGGCAGGGAAAATGTCGGATTCCCCGCAGAAAGAGCGTCTGGACGAGGAATTTGGCGATTTGATGTTTTCCATGATAAATTTATCCCGTTTTTTGGACCTGAATGCAGAAAATTCCTTGACAAATGCTACTAATAAGTTTATAAATAGATGTGTAGGCATTGAGGTACTTGCCCGGAAACAGGGAGAGAGATTAAATCAGATGTCAGCTGAGGAAATAGATGAGCTCTGGAAGCGTGTCAAATAATCCAGGCCGCAGTACTATGGACTCTTTTATTCACATACTTTTAGAGGAGGATTTTACACAATGAATAAGACAGAATTAGTTGCAGCTATGTCTGCAAATGCAGGTTTATCCAAGAAGGATACCGAGGCAGCTTTAAAGGCATTTATCGATGTTGTTACAGAAGAATTAAAGAAGGGTGAAAAGATTCAGTTAGTAGGTTTCGGTACATTCGAAGTTTCCGAAAGACCAGCCAGAGAAGGTATCAACCCTCAGACAAAGGAAAAGATTACAATCGCAGCTTCCAAGAACCCTAAGTTCAAGGCTGGCAAGGCTTTAAAGGACGTTGTAAACGAGTAATTGGTAAAACACATTGATGAATCAGGCTGTCAGGTGACTGACAGCCTTTTTACGTAGTTTCAGAAAGGGAGAGGTATCGATATGAGACTTGACAAATATTTAAAAGTATCCCGTTTGATAAAAAGAAGAACCGTGGCAAATGAAGCCTGTGATGCGGGCCGTGTCCTGATTAATGACAAGGTGGCAAAGGCTTCCACGGAAGTAAAGGTGGGCGACGTCATTGAAATTGGGTTTGGAACGAAGTCCGTGAAAGTAGAAGTGCTGGATATCCAGGATACCACAAAGAAAGATGAGGCGAAGGAGCTGTTTAAATACTTATAAAAGCAGTTTCAGGGAATGCCGGCAGAAGAAAAAAAAGTCATATTCGTCTGGAAACTTCCATACATTATAATAATCGAACGCAGGAGCTCCCAAATGTTATGGAAGACAAATCTTCAACAAACCAGGGTCCTCATAAATTATTGATTCAGGGACGAAAATCTGCGGAACTGACCGGTGTCAGGGAAGTGGTTTCCTTTGATGCGAAAGAAGTGATTTTAAATACAACCATGGGGGCACTGGTCATCCGGGGCAATGATTTCTTTGTCCGTCGTCTGACGGTAGAAAAAGGAGAAGTAGAGCTGGAAGGGCAGATAGACAGTTTTATTTATACGGATAAACCGGGCAGAACAGGGGAAAATGGTTCTCTGTTAAAGCGCCTGTTCCGTTAGGATTATGCTGAGTGCAGGTATGATGGCAGAGCTGGAATATTTTCTGGCAATGCTTGTGTATGGGTTTCTGGCAGCAGTATGTTACCAGCCGCTCCTGTTTCTGCGTGCTCTTGTGTCGCATGCAAAAGCGGTTGTGGATGCGGAGGACATTTTGTTTTTTCTGGCAGCAGGTTTTCTCTTTTTTCTGACAGCATATGAAAAAAATGATGGGATTCTGCGGTGGTACGCTTTTGCAGGAGCCGGCCTGGGCCTTTTTCTGTATATGCGTACGTTTGGAAAAACGTTGGGGTCTGTCCAAAAGTGGCTATTGCAAAAACGGAAAAAAACAGCTACAATAAAGACACAATTTATAAGTAAAGGTCAGGTGTCGGTGGATGAAGGTAGTAGTCCGGAACACAAAAGTAAAAGGAAAAAGAAACAAAGGGATTAAGAGCGTGGCATTTTGGCTGACCATAGCGGTCGTACTGCTGTTTGCCGTTATGTCGTATAATAGTCTGGAACTGCAGAAAGAGAAGCGTGCGCTGGAAGCACAGCAGAGTGAACTCCAGGCGAGGATTCAGGAAGAGCAGGAGCGTACAGAGGAACTGACAGAGCGCCGTGCCTATATGCAGACGGTGGGTTACATAGAGGAAATTGCCAGGGAAGTGCTGGGGCTTGTTTATCCGGATGAAGTGATTCTGCGACAGGAAGAATAATAGAATACGTCAGATTATGTGGAAGAGTTTTTGGACTCTTCCATTTTGTTTTGACAAAAATTTCCAGTCCAAAGTTTGTATACTATAGCAGAAAAGAGTTGCTGTTACAAAAAAAGTTAGGAGGCTTGACATGGGAGAACCATATATCGGCCACGAACTGGGACATTGGACAACAAGGGCTGCAGAATCTTATCAGGAACTGGCCAGAGTATTTTCTTCCTATGTGTCGGGGCGTGAAACGCAGGAAAAAAAGGAATATGACCGGCTGGCAGCCGGAGTAACGGAGCGTCTGTGCAGGGACTGTCCCAAGAAGGAATGGTGCCGGGAAGTGCTGGAAGAAGAGCGGCAGACAGCTTTGAACGTTTTACTAAAGTGTATGGAGGTGGAAGGAAAAACAGAACCGGACTGGATGCCGGAATTTTTTGTGAAGGAGTGTATGTGTGGGGAAAAGGTTGTGGATGAAATACAGACTGTGCTGTATCTGGAGCGTATGAGGCGGTCCGCCTATAATCAGATGATGGAGGGAAAAGAGGCACTGGTCTATCAGTTGGAGGAAACGGCAAAATATCTTCGCCAGATGGAACAGACATTTCAGCGGGAGCAGTATCTGTCGGAGGAGAAAAAGAGGGAACTCATGTACGGACTCCGGAAATACCATGTCCGGGCAAGGGAACTGGAAACCATGCATCGGATAGGAAAAGGAAGGGAACTTCTGCTTCATCTGCGGTGTGATGGGGCAAAGCGTGCCATGTCCATGCGTCTGGTGGAACGTCTGCTGTCAGAAGAACTGGGTTTTCCGGTTAGAGCATGCAGCCAGGCCAGAGGCTATCTGTCTGAAACAGAACAGCAGGTGCTGTTCCGGGAAGAACCGGGGTATTCCGTCATGACCGGAGTGGCCCGGATGGTAAAGGAAGAGCAGCAGGTATCCGGTGATTCATTTTCCTTTTTCTATGAAAATGAGGGCGAGATGGCAATGATTCTTTCCGACGGGATGGGCAGTGGAGAAGAAGCCGCCCGGGAGAGTGAAGCGGTACTGCTTCTGCTGGAGCGGATGCTGTCAGCAGGCTTCCGGGAGGAGGCAGCCATTCGTCTGATTAATTCCGTACTGGCTCTCCGGGCAGAACAGAAAATGTTTGCGACACTGGATATCAGCAGAATCAATCTGTACAGCGGCACCTGCGAATTTATTAAAATTGGCGGAGCGGCTACGTATCTCCGCCGGGGAAAATGGCTGGAATGCGTGGAGGCGAAAACACTGCCGATTGGTATGGTGCAGAAAGTGGATTATGATTTTCTTGTGAAAAAACTGTACGATGGGGATTATATCATTATGATGAGCGACGGAGTGCTGGATGTGGTGCCGGAACAGGAGCGTGTGGAATTTCTGCGCCAGATTATCGGAGAAGAAACCAGCCAGAATCCCCAGGTGCTGGCTGGACGTATTCTGAACGCTTCGCTGCTGATGCAGAATTTTGAGCCGAAGGATGATATGACAGTACTTGTATGCGGGGTAGTACAGAAAAAATAATATTGTTTATGAAAAGTAAAAGGAATGAACAATTTCTTCTTGTTATTTTTCTTTGGACAGGTTACAATAAGGTGGCAAAAGAAAAGAAAGTCGGTTACAGAAGGTTTTATGGCAGATACAAAAAAAGACATGATATCTTATATAGAAACATACTGCAGGCAGAAAGAGCTGCTGCTTCCTGGGGACCGGGTACTGCTCGGCCTCTCCGGGGGAGCAGATTCCGTCTGCCTTTTTCTGGTGCTTCTGGCACTGGCGGAAAAGTGGAATCTGACACTGGTTCCGGTGCATATCAATCATAACATCCGTGGAGCAGAGGCAGAAGCAGACCAGCAGTTCTGCATGGAATTATGCCGCCAGCATAGGATACCGCTGGAAGTGGTATCGGTTCCGGTGAGGAAACTGGCAGAAGAACATGGCTGGACACTGGAAGAGGCCGGACGGAATGCCAGATATCAGGTGTTCCGTGAACGGAAAGAGCGTTACCACTGCCAGAAAATTGCGGTGGCGCATCATAAAAATGACCAGGCGGAGACTATGCTGTTTCAGTTAATCCGTGGCAGCAGGTTAAAAGGTCTGGCAGGCATGGAACCACGGCATGAAGACATTATCCGTCCGCTGCTTGCGGTGACAAGGAAAGAAATTGAACAGTTTTTATTACAAAGAAATCAGATTTTTTGTATAGACCATACCAATTTTGAGGAAGAATATACCAGAAACCTGATTCGCAGCAGGATCATTCCTGCAGCACAGAAAATCCAGACCAGGGCGGTGGAGCATATGGCAGAAACCGCAGAGTATATAGGAAGGGCAGAAAAGTTTCTGGAGGGGCTGACAACGGAACTGTACCAGAGGGCGGTGACGGAGTATGGAGAAGGCGATCTGGCAGTTTCCATTCCGGTACTTGTGGAAGCAGATCCTTTTCTGGCAGAGCGGGTGATGTACCGGGCATTGTGCCGGGCTGCCGGTGGAAGAAAAGATATGACCGCAGATTTTGTATCAGACTGTATGGCACTAATGGGAAAACAGACCGGACGGCAGATTATGCTGCCGGAAAATTTAGTAGTGAAAAGAAGTTATGACCAGTTAAAGTTTAAAAAGGGCAGCGTGACAGCGGTTTACCACTGTGAAGAGATATGTGCTTTCCCGTATGAAACTTTTTTGTCTGGAATTGGGAAAAAACTAACTATTACAGTGGAAAATTGGAACATCGGGGAGCGGATTTTTCAGGAAAAATTGCGTTTCATTCCAAAAAGTACCTATACGAAATCGTTTGATTATGATAAAATAAATGGGGTTGTTTCATTACGGAGTCCTACCCCCGAGGACAGCATTGTCCTTTATGCGGATGGCAGAAAGAAGAAAGTCATGGATGTTTTAAAGGATGCCAGGGTGCCAAAAGAGGACAGGATAAATTACTGGATCCTCTGTGACGAAGTACAGACACTCTGGATTCCGGGAATCCGTGGCAGTGAGGCTTACCGTATAACCGAAGAGACAAAGCAGGTTTTAACTGCAGAAATAGATGGAGGAAGAGAGGATGGAGGATAAGATTCGAGTGTTGGTTCCACAGGAGGATGTGGAAAAGAGAATACGGGAGATGGCAGAAGAAATCAGCCGGGATTACAAAGGAGAGACATTACATCTGGTGTGCATTCTGCGGGGAAGTATTTTTTTCACCTGTGAGCTTGCCAAGTACCTTACTGTGCCGGTTACCATTGATTTTATGTCTGTGTCCAGTTATGGAGATGGAATGGAAAGTTCCGGAAGCATTAAAATTATAAAGGATCTGGATGATTCCATCCAGAATAAAAATGTTCTGGTAATAGAGGATATTATTGATTCCGGGCGGACGCTTTCCCACCTGCTGTCACTGTTAAAGGTACGGGAGCCGAAGTCTTTAAAATTGTGTACGCTGCTTGACAAGCCGGACCGCCGTGTGGTTCCGGTAGATGTGGATTACACCGGAATGGAGATACCGGATCTTTTTGTGGTAGGATATGGTCTGGACTATGCCCAGAAGTACCGGAATCTTCCGTATATCGGAGTAGTAGAACAATAAGAGAAAATGAAAAGAAAAATAATAGGAGAAAGCAATAGGAGGATTGAATTTGAATAAACCATTAAAAGGGCAGGGATTTTTTATACTTTTGCTGCTGATTGTGCTTATCGGACTTGGGCTGACCCTGACAACCCAGACATCAGCTGCCAGTTATACTTACCAGGATTATCTGGAGGATTTAAAAGAAGGTACGGTATCCCGTGTCATTATCCGCCAGAATGAGGAAGCACCGACCGGTCAGGTCAGTGTGGTAGACAAAAAGGATTCGGTGCAGACGTTTAACGTAGTGAATACGGAAACAGCATGGCAGGCAGCCATGGATGCAGGAATCAGTCCGGAAGTCATGGACATTTCCAAACCAAACTGGTTCATGACGGAGATTTTACCGATGATTCTGATTTTCGTTGTCATGTTCTTTATGTTTAACATGATGATGGGCAGAGGTAGTTCCGGAGATAATAAAATGATGAACTTCGGTAAGAGCCGGGCCAAAATGACATTAAATCTGGATGGCAAGGGAACCACTTTTAAAGAGGTTGCCGGAGTTGCCGAGGAAAAGGAAGAACTGCAGGAAATTGTGGATTTCTTAAAGAATCCAAAGAAATATATCCAGGTAGGAGCCAAAATTCCAAAGGGCGTGATTTTAGTCGGTCCTCCGGGAACAGGTAAGACACTGCTTGCCAAGGCGGTAGCAGGAGAGGCGGGGGTTCCGTTCTTCTCCACTTCCGGTTCTGACTTTGCAGAAATGTTCGTAGGTGTGGGTGCTTCCAGAGTGCGTGACCTCTTTGAACAGGCAAAGCGCAATGCACCATGTATTATTTTCATTGATGAAATTGACGCAGTGGCAAGACTCCGTGGTACCGGTATGGGCGGCGGACATGACGAGCGTGAGCAGACGCTGAACCAGCTCTTAGTAGAAATGGACGGTTTTGGTGTCAATGAAGGTATTATCGTGATGGCAGCTACCAACCGTGTGGATATTCTGGACCCTGCAATCTTACGTCCGGGACGTTTTGACCGTAAGGTTTATGTGAACCGTCCGGATGTGAAGGGAAGAGAGGAAATTCTTGCAGTCCATGCAAAGAACAAGCCACTGGCAGAAGATGTGGATTTAAAGCGTGTTGCCCAGACAACGGCGGGCTTTACCGGGGCAGACCTGGAAAACCTGTTAAATGAGGCAGCACTGAATGCGGCAAAGGAAGACCGTGCCTTTGTAAAAGAAGAGGACATTAAGAGGTCTTTAATTAAAGTAGGCATTGGTATGGAAAAGAAAAGCCGCGTTGTTTCCGAGAAAGAACGAAGAATTACCGCATACCATGAAGCGGGGCATGCGATTTTATTCCATGTACTGCCGGATGTGGGTCCGGTTTACACCGTATCCATCATTCCAACCGGCTCCAGTGCCGCAGGTTATACGATGCCTCTGCCGGAGCGGGACGAAATGTATATGACCAAAGGAATCATGCTGCAGAACATTATGGTCGGCCTGGGCGGACGAATTGCTGAGGAAATGATGTTCGATGATGTGACTACCGGGGCTTCCCAGGATATCAAGCAGGTGACCCGGACAGCCAGAAGCATGGTAACAAAATATGGTTTCTCTGACAAAATTGGTCTTGTCAACTGTGAAGTCAGTGAAGACGAGGTTTTCCTTGGCAGAGATTATGGACACACAAGAAATTATAGTGATGCAGTGGCAAACAGCATTGACGAAGAGGTTCGTGCAATTATTGACGAATGTTACGGTAAAGCAAAACAGTTGTTAGAAGAGCATAAAGCGGTTCTTGATGCATGCGCAGAGCTCCTTCTTGAGAAGGAACGTATCACAAAAGATGAATTTGAAGCGCTTTTTGTATAAAATAACAACGGATTTTTTGGGGTCGAAAAAAGGTTCTTGTAATTATTAACAAAAAAACATGAAAAATTTTGTAAAGTTTGTGCACACTTATCGGACGAACTGTACTATAATAACACACGTAAACCCCAATACATTATATAGTTTTTGCTACACCCCATAAGTAACAAAAATACCTTCTCCGAACAGGCTGGCAAGCGATTGCCAGCCTGTTTACTTTCATGGTGGGAAGCAGTGAATTAATCAATGCTTCTTTAGAGAGCAGGGTAAATAAGTTAATTTAGAAAAGAGAGGAAAAAAAGTGGTTCTATGAGTCTGCATTTATTTTTTTCAGATGGTACGAAAGAATACCGGAATCCGGTGGATTTGAAAACCGGTGAAACTGTAACGATACGGTTTCGTGTACCTGCCGGATGCGCTGCCTGTCCAAAGCTTCATACTGAAAAAGGTGAGGTGCTGATGCGCCTGGTGGAAGCAGGAGAGAAATTTGATTATTATGCCAGTAAACTTCTGATGGGCAAAAAACAGGCATGGTATTATTTTTCCTTTACGTATGAAGGAAAGACATATTACTATGACCGCAGTGGTGTGACGGAGAATCTGAACCGGGAATTTTACTTTTTGCTGACACCGGAGTTTTCTGTGCCGGAATGGGCAAAAGGAGCTGTCATGTATCAGATTTACACGGACCGCTTCTGTAATGGTGACAGCCAGAATGATGTTGTAGATGGGGAATACAGCTATCTTGGTACCCGGGTGGAGCATGTGGACAACTGGGATGCTCCGGTAGCTCATCTGGATGTAGGACGCTTTTACGGCGGCGACCTGGCAGGAGTGCGTAAAAAACTGGATTACTTACAGGATTTAGGAGTAGAAGTGATTTATTTTAATCCAATGTTTGTTTCTCCATCCAATCATAAGTATGACAGTCAGGACTATGACCATATTGACCCGCATTACGGTGTCATTGTGAATGACGGTGAAGTGGGAGACAGCGCGTTTGCACGCTATATCAAAAGAACAACAGACAAAGAAAATTTAGAGGCCAGCAATGCGTATTTTGCCAGCCTGGTGGAGGAAATCCACCGCCGTGGGATGAAAGTCATTCTGGATGGTGTATTTAATCATTGCGGCTCGTTTAATAAGTGGATGGACAGGGAAGGGTTTTATGCGGCCAGCGGCGGTTATGAGCCGGGAGCATATCAGGCAAAGCGCAGCCCATACCATAAGTTTTTTAAGTTCCGCAATCCGGATGACCGCAATTCCTATGAAGGCTGGTGGGGATATGAAACCCTGCCGAAGCTGAATTTTGAGGAATCCGAGGAACTTTGTGAATATATCTGCCATATCGGTGCCAAGTGGGTATCCCCGCCATATAATGTGGACGGCTGGCGTCTTGACGTGGCGGCAGATTTAGGCCACAGCGAGGAATTTAACCATAAGTTCTGGAAACGGTTCCGTAAGGCGGTAAAGGATGCCAATCCCAATGCGGTGATTTTAGCAGAACATTACGGGAATGCGTCATCCTGGTTAAAGGGAGATGAGTGGGACACCGTGATGAATTACGATGCATTTATGGAACCGGTCACCTGGTTTTTAACCGGTATGGAAAAGCACAGCGATGAATTCCGGGGACATCTCTGGAATAACCATGAGCATTTCCTGCACAGCATGAAATATAATATGGCAAAATTCCAGACACCATCGTTATATTGTGCCATGAATGAGCTGTCCAACCATGACCACTCCCGTTTCTTAACGAGAACAAACCATAAAGCAGGCAGAGTGCAGTATATGGGCGCTGAGGCAGCCGAGCAGGGTGTGAATAAGGCAGTATTTGCAGAGGCTGTTGTAATCCAGATGCTCTGGCCGGGAGCACCGACCCTGTATTACGGTGATGAAGCCGGAGTCTGTGGATTTACGGACCCGGATAACCGGCGGACGTATCCGTGGGGAAGGGAAGATAAAGAACTGATTAATCTGCACCGTGAGCTGATTCGTATTCATCGGACGTATCCTGCTGTAAAGACAGGGTCTTTCCGGACGCTCTACTGTGAACATGGAATTATCAGTTTCGGCCGTTTCGACCGGGAAGACCAGTTCTTTGTGGCAGTCAATAACAACGATTATACAAGACACATTACGTTTTCCGTGGAAGAGCTGGATGTCACTTCACCGTGCATGGTAAGCATGATGGTAACGAAGCCTGGAGTTATGCAGCCGGAAGCCTGGTTTTATCCGGTAGTGAATGGCAGAGTGACATTAACCATGCCTGCCTTTTCCTCTTTTGTACTGAAAAACTTTAACGATGCCGTTTAAAGGGATAACGTGATATACAGAATGGAAGGATAAAAATGAAACGTTGGCTTTTGGAAAATAAAGCATGTTTAAAAACAACCATGGGAGTTGCCTGGCCGGCAGTGCTGGAATCCTTTTTTGTGGCACTGGTAGGCATGGTGGATTCCCTGATGGTAAGCCGGCTTGGCACATATGCAGTGGCAGCGGTGGGGCTTACCACCCAGCCGAAGTTTCTGGGGCTGGCATTGTTTATAGCAACCAATGTGGCACTTTCTGCCATTACTGCCCGCAGAAAAGGGCAGGAGGACCGGGAAGGGGCAAACCGGACTGTGCTGTCAGCACTGATTTTTGTGGTGCTGGCGGGAATTGTGGTCAGCATGGTCTGTGTGGCTTTTGCAGACCCGATTATCCGGCTGGCTGGTTCCAAGGCAGATACCCATGACAGTGCAGTGGCATATTTCCGCATTATTATGGGCTGTATTCTGTTCTCCATTATTTCCTTGGCGATTAATGCGGCACAGCGTGGCTCCGGCAACACCAAAATTGCCATGCGCACTAACTTAACCTCCAATCTGGTAAATGTTGTGGGAAATTTTCTGCTGATTGAAGGAAGGTTTGGTTTTCCTGCTCTTGGCATAGAAGGTGCAGCGATTGCCACAGTGATTGGTACGGTAGTTGCCTGCAGTATGAGTATTGCGTCCATTTTCCGGAAAGACAGTTTTATCAATGTTGGTTATATTATAGCAAATAAATTAAAAGCAACCATTGCAGATACGCTGGCATTGTTTAAGCTGGCGTCTTCTGTCTTTATTGAGCAGATTCTGCTGCGTGCAGGTTTTATGTCCGTTGCGGTCATGGCAGCAAATCTGGGAACACAGGAATATGCGGCACACCAGGTCGGCATGAATGTCATGTCGTTGTCTTTTTCCTTTGGAGACGGTATGCAGGTGGCGGCGGTAACACTGATTGGCCAGTGTCTTGGCAGAAAAGATCCGGATATGGCAAAGAAATACGGAACGATATGCCAGCGGATAGGAAACCTGATTTCTGTGGTGCTGTCCGTACTGTATCTGGTAGGTGGAGAAGCGTTCTTCCGGGCATATTTTCCGAAGGATGAATATGCTGTTTCCATTGGTGTGCAGATTATGAGGGTTATGGTGGTTATTGTATTAATGCAGGTGGCACAGGTAATTTATATGGGCTGCCTCCGTGGTGCCGGGGATGTGAAGTTTACTACACTGGCATCGACCATCAGCGTGACCCTGATTCGTCCAACGGTGTCCTACCTTTGTGCGTATGTGCTCAGGATGGGAGTCATTGGTATCTGGTTCGGCGTGGTTGGCGACCAGGTGGTGCGGCTGATACTGACGAACTGGAGATTCCGCTCAGGGAAGTGGACGAAAATTGAGGTGTGACTTTTTTTAGGGAAACGCTGATTAAAGCGTTTTCCCCGCCGAATTTGCGCAGCGAAGCTGCAATTTCTACTGCAAATTCGTGCGATCCGCCGGAGGCTTCGGAGGAAGCAGTGATTAATCAGTGATTCCTCCGAAAATGAACAGTAAAATGCGTTGAAAAACATGCATAATAAAAGAAAGGAAAAAATAAAACAATGTACCAGAATTATATTTTTGATTTATATGGAACGTTAGTAGACATTCACACAGAGGAGGGCACTGCCTCCGTATGGGAAAAGGCAGCCATGTATGTTTCTGCCCAGGGCGCGGCTTACAGCGGTCAGGAGTTAAGAGAACGTTATGTTTCCCTGATTCAGGAAGAGGAAGAAGCACTTCTTAAGAAGCTGAAAAAGAAATATCCGGAAATTACCGTCCGTGAAGTGGAAATTGATTTGGACCGTGTATTTGCGGCGCTTTACAAGGAAAAGGGTGTTAAGGCAACAAAGCAGACCGTAAAGAATGCCATGTTAGCCTTTCGTGCCATTACCATGGAAAAACTTCATCTGTTCCCAGGTGCGGCAGAACTGTTACAGAACTTAAAAGATGCTGGAAAGAAGGTGTATCTGTTATCCAACGCACAGACTTCCTTTACGGCACCGGAAATGCAGCTGCTTGGTATAGATGGTCTGTTTGATGACATTTTCTTTTCCTCTGATTTACAGGTAAAGAAGCCATCCAGATATTTTTTTGAGGAACTGTTTAAAAAGCATGACCTGAAAAAAGAGGAGTCTGTTATGGTAGGTAATGACCGCTGGTCCGATGTACAGGGTGCTCTGGATTTTGGAATTAAGGCAATTTATTTACATACAGAGCAGTCCAGCTACTTTGAAGGTGCGCTGCCGGAAGGCTGTGTGCAGGCAGCAGATCTGTATGAGGTAATGAAACTGTAAAACAGGAAAGAAAGAGTCAGTAAAAAAACAAAAGAATACAGGGAATAAAAAATGAGCCTGGAATGGCAGGGGAGATTGGCATGAAAAAGAAAAACAAGGTGGTTTCCATAGGAAAAGATGCAGGGCTGATTATTACAGGCAGCCTGCTCTATGCGTTAGGCATGAATCTGTTTCTGACACCATTGAATCTGTTTAGTGGCGGTGCTGTGGGTCTGTCACAGGTCATTAATTTCTTTCTGGAGCAGTTTGTGAATGTAGGAAATCTGAATCTGTATGGTATTATTTACATGCTGATTAATATTCCGCTTTTATTTCTGGCGTATTATCAGATTGGCAGAAGTTTTTTTGTAAAAACACTGATTGGCTCCGCAGCTACGAGTTTGTTTATTACACTTGTCCCAACGCTTCAGGTGCCGGTAGTGGAGGATTACCTGACTTCCGTGCTGATTGGCGGCATTGCTGCCGGGGCAGGTGTCGGTATGATTCTTTTGTCCGGAGGAAGCGGCGGCGGAGTGGATATTATTGCGGTCTGGGCGGCAAAGAAGTTTAAGGGAGCCAGTGTCGGAGGGATTTCCCTGATGTTTAATGCGGCATTATATGCGGTGCTTCTGTTTTTGTTTGATGCGCAGACAGTGATTTATTCCCTGATTTATAACGTGATATTTACCCTGATACTGGACAGAACCCATTATCAGAACATTAATGTGCGGGTGATGATTTTTACCAAAAAAGATGGCATTGACAGGCAGATAACCGAACAGACCCGCCGGGGGGTTACTGAGTGGCAGGGAGTGGGTGCTTACACCGGAGAGTCCATGCATGTTCTGGTGTCCTGTATCAGTAAGTATGAGGTCAATGACATGATGGAGATTGTGCAGGGAATCGATCCGCAGGCATTTGTTATTGTGGACGAGCATGTCATTGTAAATGGTAACTTTGAGAAGCGGATTTAAGGCGCTGCATGGAAAGGAAACGATTATGAGAAAGAAATGGCTTACAACATTACTGGCGGCAGGCGGTATTGCCCTGCTTGCCGGATGTCAGGGAAGTACGGAGGAAGCCTCTCCAACACAGGCACCTGTGGAAGCAACGGCGACACCGCTTCCAACCGAAGCCCCGACGGCAACCCCTGCACCGGAGCGGACGATTGTTCCGGCATGGACGGATTATCTGACGGAAGAGGATATGCACACTGCCAGCCCGTGGAAGGTGTGTGATAATACGGCTCTGGCGGCTGTGATGAAAAAGGCAGAAGCAGGAGAGCCAATTACCATTGCCACAATCGGAGGTTCCATTACCCAGGGGTCGATTTCCAGCGGTCCTCTGGACTCAGAAATTAAAACAAGAGCCTGTTATGCGGATATTTTCTTTTCCTGGTGGAAAGAGACTTTCCCAGAGGTGGAAGTAACGGTGGTGAATGCCGGAATCGGTGGTACGGATTCCTACCTTGGCGTACACAGAGTACAGGAGCATGTGCTGGATTATCACCCGGACCTGGTTTTAATTGAATATTCCGTGAATGATGGCGGCAATAATTCTTATAAAAACAGTTATGACAATCTGGTACGCAAGGTGTTAAAGTCGGAAGATGCACCTGCAGTCCTGCTTCTGTTTATGGGGCAGACAAACCTGAATTCTGCCCAGAGTGTGCACCAGCTCATCGGCTTTAATTACGAGCTGCCGATGGTGAGCCACTTAAACCTGCTCTCTGATTTTTATGAAAGCGGCAGGTATACAGCGGAGGAGTTGTCCGGTGATGTTTCCCATCCGTCTGTATTCGGTCACGCTCTGGTAGGTGAAATGCTCTGGAAGTATTTAAATAACGTGTACGCAGAGCTGGATTCCTATGGGGAGCCGGTGCCGTTTGATAAAAAGGCAGTGACAAAAGAACGCTACCAAAACGCAGAAATGGTGGGTATCGGTGACATTACGCCGGATGCCCTTGGTACATTTACAGAAACAGCCAATGACTTTAATGGCTGGGGGAAGGTATGGTCCACAACAGAAGGAGATGGAGAAATTACGTTTACGGTGACCTGCCGCAACCTGGGCATTCTGTTCTGGCGTTCCACCAGCGGAAAATATGGCATGTATGAAGTGTGGGTAGACGGAGAACATAAGGCAAATCTCCAGGCGCAGTTTCTGGATGGCTGGGGTGCTTACGCTTACTCCCAGGAAATTTTTGTGTCAGAGGAAGAAGCAGAGCATACCGTGACCATTAAGAGGTCAGAGAAATCAGAAGGTGATGATTTTGCATTGCTGCGTCTGCTGTTGTCGCATTAAAGATAGGAATGGAAAAGCCTGCCCGGATTAAGGTCTGGGCAGGCTGTGAATCAGGTTGGTGTGATTTTTAATATATTTTTGCTGAATTGTGATTTGCTGCTCCGTCAAACGGTATAAGTTTACAAAGTGCTTATATTTTTATCTTGCCAGCCAGCCACCATCAACAGCGATTGTAAAGCCATGCATATATGCAGATGCATCCGAAGCAAGAAAAATAGCTGCTCCGTAAACATCTTCCGGTGTTCCCCATCTTCCAGCAGGTATTCTGCTTAGTATATCTTCACTTCGTTCTGCATCATCCCTAAGCTGGGCTGTATTATTTGTTGCAAAGTATCCTGGTGCAATACCGTTGACATTTATGTTATAATGTGCCCATTCATTAGCAAGTGCCTTAGTAATACCTATTACAGCACTTTTACTGGCTGTATATGCCGGAACATAAACACCACCCTGATAGCCAAGCATAGAAGCAATATTGATTATCTTTCCACCTTTCTCATCTGTTATCCATTGTTTTGCTACTGCCTGGGAAAGAAAAAATACCATGCGGGTATTGATATCTGTTACCATATCCCAATCCTCATAAGTTACATTCTCTGCACGGCATCTTTTTATAATACCTGCATTATTTACCAGAATATCTACTCTGGAGGCTGTCTTTGAAACTTCATTTAAAATTGTATCAATCGCCGAAACATCTGAAAGGTCTGCGATAATTTCTGTAAAACTGCCTCCAATCTGTTTTATTTTTTCTAAGGTTTCCGTACAGCTTCTTCGTGCCACTCCAAAAACCTTTGCCCCCGCACCAGCAAGTGCAATCGAAATCCCCTGTCCAAGCCCGGTATTCGCACCTGTGACAATTGCAGTTTTACCTTCAAGTGAAAATAACTTCATTATATCGTTCATAACATACTTCCCTTCCTGATAAACTCATTTGACATATTTCCTCTTGTCAATTATCATTATATTGCAAACAAAATCCCTAACACAAACATATTCGTGTTTAAAAATATCATAATCGTATCAAAAAAGGAGAATATTATGAAGCAGCTTACCGGAAATGCTACCCTTGTGGATAATTCACTCAAAGAAACTACAACCCATGGAACAAAAGAATTTCCTTTCACAGTCTATTTAAATGATTTTTCAGATTTTCAAAATGGCTATATTTGTTGGCACTGGCATGATGAAGTGCAGATGACACTTATCAGTGAGGGAGATTTTACCTGTCAGGTAGGAAACGAAAAAATAACCATGAAACCCGGCGAAATTATATTTATTAACAATCATGCACTCCATCAAATTACTCCAAATAAAAAAGGATATGGGAAGCTGTATTCTTTTATCTGGAAGCCGGACATACTCTCCGGAGATACTTCTTGTGATTTATACAGAAACTGCATAGAAACAATAACACATTCCCAACTAAAGTATGTTTTTTGGAGCAAAGATAATCCAATGAACCAGCAGCTTCAATCCTCATTGCTAAGAATCATTAACATAATGATTGAAAAATTTTCTTTTTATGAGCTTAGAATTTATAACCAGATCTCTAAAATATGGTTAAAGCTGTGCGAATATACGGACAGCACAACTCTGTATAATGCAGATACCACCAAATTACGATATGTTTCAAAGGAAAAAGATGAAGAACGGGTACGGACAGCTTTACAGTTCATGAAGGATAATTACGACAAGAATATTTCTCTTGAAATCATAGCCAAAGCTGCCATGACTAACAGAAGTGAATTGTGTAAATGCTTTCGCAGAGTTTTGGACATTACACCAAAAGACTTTCTAATACAATACAGGATACATGAGGCTCTGTTTCTTTTGGAAAATCCAGAGCTTAGAATTGCAGACATAGCCGAAATGACCGGTTTTTGCAGTCCCAGCCATTTTGGTACACACTTTCTGAAATATGTAGGATGTACACCTCTGCAATACAGAAAGACAACCTCTCTATAAAAGAATCAACTATAAGATTACTTTCTATGGAATGCAATACCTCCTAGTTACTTATTAGATTTTTAATGCCCTTATTGGTTATGAAAGTAACACATATCCCTAATATTCCACATATATTTTATAGATTATTTAAGGCGGACTGCTAATTCTTAGCATTCCGCCTGTATGTTACCACACTTCTAAACGATCCTCCGTATCTATCCACATTTGCATAGTCCCGTCAAGATATAGTCTTACTTTTTTCCTTACGAGAGTTCGTAAAGCCTTGTGAAACGATATAACACAAGAGAACACATAAGGGAAAGCACACCTACAGAAAAGTTAGTATTTATAAGGGTTTGCCAGGAATTTAACAATAAATTATAATAGATAACAGAACCCTTAAATTATATGTTTGCACAATTAGAATTGGTCAGTCACACAAACTAAACGCTTTCTTTCTGTTTCTAGTAATGTATTACTCTTTCTGGCTCAGCCATCCTTTAAAAATACCGCCCTGAAATATTGAAATGATTACAAAGAAAATATCTGCCGCTAAAATAAATAGAAATGATGGCAAAAGTATGCGAGTAAACTTTACCCCACAAGTTGCCCCCTTATTAACTGCTATTCCCATACGCAAGCAATAGAAGAACGCACCAAGACTAAAAAACAAAACCACTACCAACTGCTCTGCAAAAATCGGTAATGCTGCAGTTAATCCAGATGTGACCGTATTTAATATAAACAGACCTGTATATACCAAAAACATAATTCGCATGACATTGAGCATGACACCTCCACCAATGCCGACACCTCCGCACCACTGAAAATTACAGCGTTTACAAAAATTTTCAAGCACCTGCATTAGTGGTCTGTTCTGACAACCTTCAATAAAGCCTCCATTAGAAACAGCATACACCTTTAAGCTGATATTATTGTCCATACAAAATTTTTCCATTGCTTTCATAAATACAAGCATATGAGAAGGCACTCCATCCACATAAAGCGGCATACCAAAAACAACAGTATCTGCATCTTTTATGCTTTTCAATACACGCTCATGGTCTCCTGCATTACGTACCTGTTCTGATACCACTTTGCCCCTAACCAAAAGACGAACAATTCCAAGAAGATACGAGGATACGCTTAATTTCTTTTTGGGACTACCATTGATAAATACTATTTTCATAATTCCATTTCCTCCAATCGGTTTAGATTTTCTAAATAGTGAAATTCAAACTCTTGGAATCCATAATTGATAGCATTTCTCTCTACCATATACCGAAAAGTTTTTGACTCATCTTCTGTCATACTACCATATGCATATACAGCAAGTTTTTTCTTTTTTCCATAACGTAATGTATGATGCATCTGTTTACCACGATATGTACTAAAAGGAGTGGAGACTCCAATACTTCTATCCAACACATTCTTAACCGATGGACTATATGCTCCATAATAATTATCTGTTATAATAACTAATTCATCCGCTTTACCAATCATGCGACATACCATTTGTAACTTATCTTTCATATAACACTGTGCTGGCTGCTTCGTCCAACAACCAAAGCAGCCTTGACATGGTGCATATTTCCCGTCTGCACGGATAACATTTTCATTTTTACTCTTAAATAGCGAATCGTAAGATTCATCCAAATCATGAATTATTGTTCTCATATGCTCTCCTTTCAAAACAAAGCGACTTTTATATGTCTCACTTATTACTCAAGCTTACATAAACAGAAAAACAAAAGCAAATCCAGATACATTACAAAGAATATGTGCAACTGTGCTAATGACACAATTTCCTGTTTTTTTGAAAATCATAGCATAGATTAAACCATCAATAAAAATTCCTACGATATCAAATACCAAAACTCCAATATTTCCAGCCGCCAAATGTGCTACTGCAAAAATTGCAGAGGAAACAATTACACAAAGCCAGTACGGAAACAGCTTTATGCCTTTACCTATAAAGAAACCACGAAACGCAATTTCTTCAGCAAACGCAGGGAATATCAGCTGAAGAATAAGAAAAAATATCTGATCAAATGTAAATATATCACTGGTACGTTCCAATACATGATTGACATATTGATCCCCAAAAATAAAATTGCTTAAAATAATCGAACCGATAGCTGTAACAATTGGCAATAACATCCAGAGAAGTGCACCTGGTTTTTTCAAGTCTGTAAAAAAAGTTTTAAAGCGCAAGTTTGATTCATCATCCGGTGTTTTTGCAACACTTTCTACAATAAAGAAAAATGCCAGTCCAACAAACATTGCATAATCAGCCAGTTGTAATGTTGGCACCACCTTGGTTAAAACTAAAAGGGTCATAATGCCCATACCGACCAATGTAAGAGTTTTGCTTTTATCTGTTTTAATTGATGTACTCATACTACTATTTCTCCTTTATTTATATAATACAATTTTATCTTTCTATATTCATGATATCGACACTGTATAGTCAAAAATCAATAGTGCGTCAAATTCAAATTTATTTAACAGAATCAAGTCCATACAAATGAACTTCGTTCATTTGTCATCGCTCGCAAAAAGAGTTCGCTCAATTCTAAGTTACTCGACTTTTTCTATCCTGGCAGAAACCACTTTATCCTTCTTATTGTATGTAATAATCAAAGAAGTTGTTTCATCAATGTGCCAGATATCTATGGTTTCCTGTTGCTCCGCAGGGTCACCCCACATATATTGTAACTGGTTTCTAAGGTAGCCTTTCAAAAGCGAATTGGCCTCCTCCGGCGAAAAGTCCGTAGCAATTCTTGTAAGTCTTGGGAGATTGTCATTGCTTTTATGGTTGTCATAAGCAATACGCCATGCAACAATAGTTGCAATAATAACGGTAATAACAGCTACTGCAATTACTAATTTCTTTTTCATGTGTAGTCCCTCCTTTGTCAACGTTGGCGTTGTCTTTATCATAGCACATTTAGTTTCGCTTGTCATTATGTCATGTACTTGAACAGCAAAATTGATTTCCATGGCACTTGAAAAAATAGGATTGACGTATCGCATTTTCTGTGGTATAAATAACTACATAGTTACTTTCTTCTACTAAAGTAACAAGTATGTGAAACCTGTGACAAAGAGTAAGTACCTTTGACAGCACCGGTACAGAGAGCAGCAGATGGGTGGGACTGCCGCACGAGTGGTCAGAGCGAATGGGCTTTGGAGGGCGACCTGAAAACCAGAGTTACTGTTTCTATGATGGAACAGTGCATAACCGGGGTAGGGAAGCCGGAGTCGAATCTCCGTTAAAAAAACCAGCATATCAACCGGCAACGGGGCGTATGGCTAAGGAGGGTATCAGCAGGATACCAATACGGGTGGCACCGCAGGAGTTTACTCTTGTCCCGCGAAACTTTTCGCAGTGGATAGGGGTATTTTTTTATTTCATAAAAAAATACTTTTATAAAACTGCCAGACCTATTCATTATTTTATTTTCAGGAGGATTGTATATGAAATTCAACAACGTCGATTTTGATACCTATTTTAACAATTACCCGGATGTCAACGGTTACTTCGGCAAGTATGGCGGTGCTTATATTGAGCCAAAGCTAAAGGCAGCCATGGACGAAATTACCGAGGCTTATTTTTCTATCTGCCAGTCCAGAAAGTTCATTGCGGAGCTCCGCAGAATCCGTAAGGAGTTCCAGGGCAGACCGACTCCGGTGTCCCATCTGGAAAGATTGTCTGACGCTCTTGGCGGCAAGGTTCAGCTCTATGCAAAGAGAGAGGACTTGAACCATTCCGGCGCCCACAAGTTAAACCACTGTATGGGTGAAGCACTGCTGGCGAAGTACATGGGCAAGAAAAAGGTAATTGCAGAAACCGGTGCCGGACAGCACGGTGTAGCATTAGCGACTGCGGCTGCTTACTTTGGTCTGGAATGTGATATTTATATGGGTGCTGTGGATATTAAGAAGCAGGCGCCAAACGTTGCCAGAATGAAAATTTTAGGCGCAAACGTAGTGGAAGTAACCCATGGCTTACAGACCTTAAAGGAAGCGGTTGACGCAGCATTTGACGCTTACAGCAGAGAATATAAGGATGCCATTTACTGCATCGGCTCTGTATTAGGTCCTCATCCGTTCCCGATGATGGTGCGTGACTTCCAGAGCGTTGTCGGCATTGAAGCAAGAGACCAGTTTATTGATATGACAGGACACCTTCCAAGTGCCATCGTAGCCTGCGTAGGCGGCGGTTCCAACGCAGCAGGTCTGTTTGCCGGATTCTTAAATGACCCGGTAGATATTTATGGTATTGAGCCTCTGGGACGTGGCGAAAAGCTGGGCGACCATGCAGCAAGCTTAAAGTACGGTACGGAAGGTATTATGCACGGTTTCAACAGTATTATGTTAAAGGACGAAAACGGCGACCCGGCTCCGGTATATTCCGTAGCCAGTGGTCTGGATTATCCATCCTCCGGTCCGGAGCACGCATTCTTACAGGAGATTGGCAGAGTAAAGTACGATGTAATTAACGACGAGGAAACCATCGACGCATTCTTTACCCTGGCTCGTTTAGAGGGTATTATCCCGGCTATCGAAAGCTCCCATGCAGTGGCGTACGGCATGAAGCTTGCAAAGACCATGGACCATGGTTCTGTGCTGATTAACCTGTCCGGTCGTGGTGACAAGGATATGGATTATATTCTGGAAAATTACGGAATCCGGTAGGAGTACAAAATTTTTACAGACAGAATCGTGAGTTAATGTTGGTTAGGTAAGAATAATTTTGTTAAGTGAAGGGGCGAATGTGTATTTCGTCCCTTTTTTGCGGTGTTTATTGATTTGATATTTTTTTGAAATTGACAATAATCCAGATGGTATGTAAATATAAAGTGGAATGAACGAAAATTGTTTGGTATAATTAGAGTTACATTTTTATTGAATGTATTTGGGAAGGATGGATGAATTTGAACGAAATTATAGATTTACAAAATAACGGAATGTTTGATGATATTTTGAGAATGATTTATTCAGCGAAACAAAAAGCAGAATATCAAGTCAATACAACGATAATTGATCTTTATTGGCAAATTGGTTCTTATGTATCTGAGCGTGCAGCAAATGATGGTTGGGGAAAATCGACAGTTAAGGAGCTTTCTGCCTATATCCTAAGTAAAGAGCCCGGAATTCGAGGATATTCAGCTCAAAATATCTGGAGAATGAAACAGTTCTTTGAAACATATAAGGATAAACCAGAACTCTCAACATTGTTGAGAGAAAATTCGTGGTCAAATAATATGCATATAGTTTCTAAAACGAAATCCTATGAAGAAAAAGAGTTTTATCTTAAATTAGCGTCAAAAGAAAAGTATAAGGCAAGAGAATTAGAACGACAGATTGACAGTGGATATTATGAAAGATTATTGTTGTCAAATGGAAAAGCTCCATCAGCTCTTCAAGAAAAAGACATGAGTGGTGTTTTGCGTGATATGTATATGTTAGAGTTTCTTAATCTGCCTGAACCATATAAAGAATATGATCTGCAGAAAGCAATTTTGAAAAATATGAAGAAATTTTTATTGGAATTTGGAAGAGATTTTCTTTTGGTTGGTGAAGAGTACCATGTTCAGGTTGGAAATAAGGATTACTATGTGGATTTACTTTTTTATCACAGGGAATTGCAGTGTCTTGTAGCAATAGATTTACAGATTGATGATTTCAAACCAGAATACTTAGGCAAGATGGATTTCTATTTAGAAGCATTAGACAGGGATGTTAAGAAATCGCATGAAAATCCAAGTGTTGGAATGATTTTATGTAAAAATGCAGATACCGATGTAGTGGAATACTCTTTGAGCCGAAGTTTATCACAAGCCATGGTTGCTGAGTACAAAACAAAATTAATCGATAAAAAAATCCTGCAAAAGAAACTTGATGAGTTATATGATATTGCAGAAGAAGAAACGAAAAATACTCAATAATTATGAGATAATTAAAATTTGAGGTTTTAGAGGTTAAACGAATGGAATGATAATGGACGATTGCTTATGGAATGACGGCTTTCTGTCTTACAACGAGATTGAAACTATGCGATTTTTCCGTTTTCATAATATATAATCAAAAAGAAGCCCATATTTCATGTGAGTGTGAAATATGGGCTTCTTTTAACAGATAAATATCCAGCTAAATAACATGGAGTAGTTATTTGGCTGTTTTTGGAGTGCAGGTGAATTTACAGGAAAAATAAAGGTTGTTAGCATAAATCCTTTTTCAGTCTCATATATTGATATCAAAACGTAACAATCAGGTACGCTATGAAAAGGAAACGGATTTTTTTGTTGTTCCTTTTTCTCCTGACCATTCTGTTATCGGGCTGTGGAGAAAAGGTCGAAAAACCGGAAAAGATAAAAGACATCGAATATACTGTGCAGGAGGAGAGCGAGGTACCGGAGGAACTTCTGGCAAAAATGAAGGAAAAGCAGAAGGAGCCTTTTCAGATGACCTATGAAACCGAAGGGTATGTTTATATAGCAAAGGGGTATGGCACCCAGAGCACCAGCGGGTACAGTATCCGTGTGCTGGAGCTGTACGAATCAGCGGAAGGAATTGTATTTTCTTCAGAGCTGCTGGGTCCGGCAAAGGATGAACCGGTACTGCAGGTAGAGACATATCCTTATATTGTTATCAAACTTCAGAATCTTGGGCTTGATGTAATATTCGAGTAGCAGTATGGGAGGGGCTGTCTGCGTTGAGGACGTCGCAGATACGCTATGACAGATAAGCAGAATATTGGCTGGAACGTTCTCGGAAATGGAGGAAATATGGAACTGAGACGGGAAAATATTCACAGGATGGGCAGTGCGAATACAGGAACGGTCGGTCAGACCAGTACGTTTACACTGGATGATGATTTTAATGTGCCTGATGCAAAGCCGGATGTAAAAACGATTCTGAGGGAAAATGGGCGCATCCGCATTATGGAGAAAAAATGTAATGCCGGAAGACTGCATATCCGGGGCGTACTGCTGGCGGATGTTCTGTTTCTTGGAGAAGACGGGATGACCATTCATGGCATGGAAAGTGAACTGCCTTTTGATGAGATGATACATATGGATCAGGAAGACTGTACCGGGCTGACAATCCGTGCGGAACTGGAGGATATGACAGCAACCATGGTTCATTCCAGGAAAATCAATGTCAAAGCCCTGATTACCGTAAAAGCGCTCTGTGAGGAAGTGCAGGATGAAATCGTGGTGACAGAAGCAGAGGGCAAGGGGCTGTTTGCACGGGCAAAGGATATCAGCTTCACAAATCTTGCTGCGGTAAAGAGGGATACCATACGGCTGCGGGAGGAACTGGTGCTTCCGGCGTCCCGGCCGAACATCAGTGAAATTCTTTATAAAGAAATGCATTTGACGGTAACAGAAAGCCGGATGATGGAGGAAGAACTGCAGGTGAAAGGAACCATGGGCGTTTTTCTGGTGTATCAGGGCAGCGGTCTGAAGGAAACACCGGAATTTTATGAAACCAGACTTCCGTTTACCGGACGTTTTGAACTTTCCGGTGCAAGACCGGATATGATAGAAGATATTTCCTCGATGGTAATACAGGAAAATATCAGTACCAGGACCGATGAAGATGGTGAGGAACGTGTCGTTGTAATAGAAGCAGTACTGGATCTGGATATCAAACTGTATGAGGAAAAAGATCTGATTGTACTGGAAGACATTTATTCTGTAGAAGGAGACGTCAATCTGAAAGGGCAGCAGGAGCAGATTCCACATCTTCTGTTAAAGAACCAGAGCATGGGAAGCTTTTCAGGAAATTATGAACTGCCGGAGCTGGGTGTGACACCAATGCAGATTAGTTATGGCAGTATGGAAATTCATATGGAGAAAATCAGCCGTGGGGAAAACGGACTGAACATCGAAGGTATGCTGGAATTTAAGCTTCTGCTGGTGACGGCATCGGATGAACGTCCTTATGTGGGAGTACGGTTTTATGCACCGTTCCAGCAGACAATAGAAGTTCCTGGTATCAATGAAACCTGTACGTATCATGTGGTGCCGGTGGTGACGGACAGCTCGTATCAGCTTTACCGTAGTGATGTAATAGAGTGGAAGGCGGAAGTGAATTTTCAGGCGATTGTATTTTGCAATGAACCCGAATATATGATTACGGATGCAGAATTTGTACCGTTTACAGCGGAAGAACAGGAACAGCAGTACAGTATGATTGGATACCGTAGTGAGGAAGGGGATAATCTGTGGACAGTTGGAAAACGGTTTCATATTTCCCCGGATGTTGTGGCGGAACAGAATAATCTTGAGGAAGAAATGATTCCGGCAGGAAAAATGTTGTTATTGGTCCGGACACCTGCATAACAGGCAAAACAGCATTCTTAAATGATATATGGGAAAAGACTCCCCCTGCTTCTGTGGAAACCGGTCTGGCATCCGCAGAAACAGAGGGAGTCTTTTTATGAAAAGTTGTTCATTATAGCTGAAACTATTCTGGAAACTTAAGCAGTTGCTTCTGCATCGCTGTCTGTGGAAGCTTCGGTATCTGCTTCTGCATTTGCACTGTCTCTCCATTCGGTCAGCTTTTTCTGGGCAGCTTCAAACGTCTGCTTGCAGAGGTCAGGAAGTTCTCCGCCCCATGCTTCGGTAGCAGCGTCAAAGCCTCTCTGTAAAGCTTCAATCATGCTGTCTGCCTTTGTCGGGTCGTTGCCGGCCAGAGCCTTGGCAAAGGAAACAAGACGCTCGGAGGTCTGGTTTACACCCCAGTAACCATCTTCACTTACTTCCTTCTGTGCTTCTACCACAACTTCATCATCGACTTCGAGGGTGCCTTCCTTAATCATATCAAAGGCATCGGAAAGGGTAGTAAACTGTTCGCCCTGCTTTAACATCATTTTTTCCACCAGGGTACGAAGCTGGGCAGTCTTTAACTCTGCCTCTGCTTTCATTTTTTCGATGGTGACTGCATCGTATTTGACCGCCTGATCCAGGGATGTCTCCTCAGATTTTGTATATTCGGCTGCTGCAGTATCTGCAGAAATTTCATTTTTTAATGCGTCATTGGTTGTCTTTTTTTCCGTATCTTTACTAACCTTGCTGCTTTCATAATTTGCCTGCATTACCTGAGAGATTCCGTTGATATCCATATCGTGTCCTCCAATCCATGTATATTTGTGCCATCCGTGGCAGTTCTCTATTACATTAATTATATCGGACTTTTTTTCGGGAAACTAAAGAGTCTGTATAAAAAATGTGTCGTTTTTCAGTAGTTCGGTCTGGTCTTTACCGTTTTTTAACCGTTTTTTTTATGGCTGGTAAAACTTTGTGACAAAGGAACGGCCGGAATATCCATGGTCTTCAAAGTATTCTGCTGCTTCGATGGCAGCATTACCGTCCGTATACAGGGCAAAAACGGTAGGACCGCTGCCGCTCATACAGGCACCAAGGGCACCGAAGTTTTTCAGTTTTTCTTCGATTTCTGTGACTTCCGGACACAGGGTACAGGCAACCGGTTCCAGGATATTGTCCAGATGTTCGCAGAGCATGGAAATGTTATCCGTCTGAATGGCATTCAGGGCGGCGTCAATGTCCGGATGTTTCGCCTGCTCCAGATTCAGATGTTCATAAACATATCTGGTGGAAACCCCCTGCTCCGGCTTGACCAGAACACAGTAAAGAGAAGGAGCAGCCGGAAGCGGTGTCAGAACCTCTCCGATGCCTTCTGAGAGGGCAGTACCAAGCTGAATGCAGTATGGGACATCGGCACCAAGCGTTACACCAAGAGCCTGCAGCTCTTGCAGAGACGCATTCTGTCCAAATAAAAGGTTCAGACCTTTTAAAGTGGCTGCGGCATCGGAACTGCCGCCTGCCAGACCGGCAGCCGACGGAATCTGTTTGTTGATAGAAATGTGGATACCGCCTTCGATTGGGTAGGTGTCTGTCCAGAGCTTTGCTGCCCGGTAAATCAGGTTATCTTCTGTCCAGGATACATCCGGAAACTGTTCTGCATTCTGGGCAGACAGGGTAATGCCCGGCGTTTCTTTTTTCCGCAGGGTTAATGTGTCGCAGAGAGCAAGAGACTGCATAATCATGCGTACGGTGTGGTAGCCGTCCGGTCTGCGGTTCAGGACATCCAGTGCCAGATTGATTTTTGCATTGGCACGAATTGTAATTTGCTGCATAAAAACCTCCTGTAAAATGATATGATTTTGTAATGGTTCAGCGTCAGAGAGAACGCTGTATGATATCAAATAAAGTTGTTTACAGTATAACATAAGGAACAATAAAAGTATAGTAAAATTTTGGTAAATGATGTCGTTACTGTCTGCGGGTTACAAGAGAACCGGATCATGAAAATAGTTCTTTTATAAGTTCCCAGAGTCTGCTTCCAAAATAGACGGTTACGGTATCATCTTCTTCCGGTTCTGCGGAAACGCCCTGTTCCATGAGCAGGGTTTTGTATTCTGTCTGGATTTCGTTGGAATATTCCGGTATCTCTGTATCTGTGCTGCCGTAAAACAGCTTGTCCAGCGTACTTTTTTCCACGGTGGCCACCCTGGTTTTATACAGATCGGAATCTTTTGGAATATAGTCATAGGCGGCATCGATGAAGCACAGGGAAGGAAAAGCCAGGCACCACCAGTTATGTCCGTTTCCTTCGCCTAAGATGACCTGGACGCTGTCATAATAACCCGGTGGAAACAGTACAGCATCTTCGGAAAGATAAGTCTGGCTGCCATAAATACGGATGGGAAAATACAGGGAGTCTACGGAAACAGAGGCCGTGTAGTCCATGCCAAGGCGGGACAGCGTGGTATCTGCCACTTCCTGAAAAACACTGCATTGTTCTTTGAGCAGTTCCATGGCCTCTTCTTTGGTGTCTGCGGTCAGTGTGGCTGCATTCAGATAGGGAAGCAGGGCGTCCCGGACAGCCAGCTTCACGGTCTGGTCCATGGTGCTGTCGCTATCTGCCAGAATATGTAGCCGGATAACCTCACCGGCTACAGAAGGAGGGGTATCCGCAGGGATGTCGTCCAGAGGTCTGGTGGATGGTGTTGCATATTCTTTGCTGGGAAGCTCTGCAACAATAGCCCAGACAGTAATGGCAGCGAGTAGTAATAAACAAATGGAAAGTATACGTTCTTTCATAGTGGAGTCCTTTCTGAACGGAGGGCTGCTCCGTAATATTCTTAACCAGAGTATGGACCAAAGAAAAAGATTTATACATCAGGAAAAGCAGGTATCACTTTTTTCTTGAATTATAAATGGAAAGAGAGTAAAATAAAGAACAGTGTGTGAAATTATGCCATAAATCATGGCAGACGGAATAAAATAGAAAAGAAGAAGCTGTTGAAAGACGGAATGGAGGAAGTATGGAAAAAAAGAAGGTACTTGTAGTATTTGGAGGCAGGTCTTCCGAACATGAGGTATCCTGTGTGTCAGCAACCACAGTGATTTCCAATATGGATAAGGAATGTTATGAAATTTATGCGGTAGGTATAACAAAAGAGGGACGCTGGGTACTGGTGGACTCTGTGGAAGAAATCAAAGATGGAAGCTGGGTAGACAGCAGAAAGCAGGCGGTGCTGTCTCCGGATACCACGGAAAAGGCATTGTATGTCATGGAGCAGGGGGACTGCAGGAAGATAACCATTGATGTGGCATTTCCGGTGCTTCATGGTTTAAATGGAGAAGATGGTACGGTACAGGGACTGTTTGAACTGGCAGGTATTCCGTACGTAGGCTGTGGTGTACTGGCTTCTGCGGTATCCATGGATAAGCTGTATACTAAAATTATCGTGGATACCCTGGGAATCTGTCAGGCGGCTTATGTAGCAGTCCGTAAAGAAGAAATCAATGATACCGCAGTTTATGAGAAAATTGAGAAAAAGCTGGGCTATCCGGTATTTATCAAGCCTTCCAACGCAGGCTCCTCCCGCGGGGTTTCCAAGGCGGCAGACAGGGAAGAACTGATTGCCGGACTGAAAGAAGCGGCAGAGCATGACTGCAAAATTTTAGTAGAGGAAACCATCTGCGGCAGGGAGCTGGAATGTGCCGTACTGGGAGAAGGAGACGGAAAGACCTCCGGTATCGGTGAAGTTCTGGCAGCGGCAGAATTTTATGATTATGAAGCAAAGTACCACAATGCAGAGTCCAGGACAGTGATTTCTCCGGAGCTGCCGGAAGGCAAGGAAGAAGAAATCCGGACGGCGGCAGTGAAAATTTTCAAAGCAGTGGATGGGCAGGGCTTATCCCGTGTGGATTTCTTTCTGGAAAAGGAAACAAACCGTGTGATTTTTAATGAAATCAATACTCTGCCGGGCTTTACTTCCATCAGTATGTATCCAATGCTGTGGGAGGCAAAGGGAATAGAGAAGCCGGAGTTAATCCGCAGACTGCTGGAGCTTGCCCATGTCAGGGAGTTTAGTGACGGTACCTGCAGATAGTAAAAAGGAAATTCCGGATGGAAGAGGAACAGGAAAGGAAAGCAGTATGAAACAGGATGCCCCAATTGGAGTATTTGACTCCGGTGTTGGCGGTTTAACCGTTGTAAAAGAAATTATGAATGCACTTCCGGCAGAATCCATCGTATATTACGGGGATACAGCCAGAGTGCCTTATGGAAATAAATCTGCGGAAACGATAACGGCGTATTCCCGGCAGATTGCAAAATTTCTGATGACCCAGGATGTCAAAGCCATTGTGGTTGCCTGTAATACCATCAGTGCGCTGGCGCTGGAAACGATTAAGGCAGAATTTGAAGTTCCTTTTATCGGGGTGGTAAAGCCGGGAGCAAAAATGGCAGCCAAGGCAACACAGAATAAGCGGATTGGCATTATTGCCACCGAAGGAACGATTTCCAGTGGGATTTATGAGAAGTTTTTAAAGGCAACCAGTCCGGAGGTAGAGGTATTTGGCAAGGCGTGTCCGCTGTTCGTACATCTGGCAGAAGAAGGATGGCTGAATGATGCGGTGACAAGGCAGGTAGCGGAGCGTTACCTGGCAGGTCTGAAGGAAAAACAGGTGGATACCCTGGTACTTGGCTGTACCCATTATCCTCTTTTGCGGGGAGTTATTGGGGAAGTGATGGGAGAGGGGGTAACCCTGGTAAATCCGGCGTATGAAACAGCGAGGGAACTGATTTATGTACTGGAGGAAGCACACCTGCTCCGGAACCAGGAAACGGTCCAGACGCCGCCTGCGCATAAGTTTTATGTCAGTGATGGTGCAGAGAAATTCCGTCAGTTTGCCAATACGATTCTGCCATGCGACCATCTGGAAGTGGAAGATGTGGCAGTGAAGTGTTTTGAATAAAGAAAGGTTTATGTTACAATGAAGAAAAATGTCGTAATTACCGTTCGTGGTCTGCAGTCGGAAGTCAATGCCGATGAGGCGATTGAGGTTATCAGTGCCGGAACATATCTCAGAAAGGCAGATACCCATTATCTTTCTTATGAAGAGGCAGATGAAGATGGAAAAATTACAAAGAACCGGATTAAAATTACACCGGAATCCATTGAAATGACGAAGCAGGGCAATATTACCACCCAGATGATTTTTGTGCTGGGTGAAAAACAGTATTCCTGCTATAATACACCGTTTGGTGATATGACACTGGGGATTACTACAAAAAGAATCGGAGTGGACGAAGAGGAGACTACCCTGCAGGCAAGATTATTGTATGGTCTGGAGGTAAACGGCGTCCATTTGTCGGAGTGTGAACTGAATATTGATGTAAAGGAGTGTATGGGAGGATGAATCTGTTAGAGAACAAAAGCAGCTACCGTCTGTCCGGCAGAACGACCTGGCAGGAGGATGTACTGTACCTTGGTTATTCGGCTTCCTTTCTGGAATTTTGCTTCCGGGGAACCAAAGTGGAAGCGGAGTTTGTAACAGACCGGCTGGACTGGGAGGATAAATTCCGGGCGTGGATTGCCGTGTTTGTGGATGGGGCAGAGGAACCGTTCCTGCGTTTTCCATTGACAAAGGAACGGGAAAGCTTCGTATTATTTGAAAGTAATGAGGAAAAAGAGACAACAATCCGTGTGATGAAGTATTCGGAAGCAGCGTTTGGTGCCGCAGGAATTGCTTCTGTGGATATTACCGGAGAGATACTGCCTCCGCCGGCAGCAAAAGAAAAGAAGATAGAGGTAATTGGCGATTCCATTACCTGTGGCTATGGGATTGAGGGGATTGTGGAAAAAGATACCTTTACCACAGCACAGGAAAATCCATGGAATGCTTACGGCTGCCGTGTAGCAAGAACGCTGGATACGGAAGTTTCCCTGATTTCCTGGAGCGGAAACGGTATTATTTCGCACTATGTGGAGGAAACCGTAAATGAGCCAAGAAACGATGAACCGCTTATGCCGGAACTGTACCGCTATGCGGACCTTTCTGCGGACCTGCGGAGAGGAAAGGCTCCCGCAGAGTATATCCAGCGGGATTTTACGGAATACCAGCCGCAGCTTGTCATTATCAATCTTGGTACGAATGATGGAAGTTATACCCGATATATGCCGGAGCGTGGCCGTGCATTTGTGAACGGATATGTCAAGTTTCTGCGGGAAGTGCGGGAAGTGAATCCGTCAGCAAATATTCTATGTACGGTAGGTCTTATGCGTCAGGAAACCAATGCCCTTGTGAAAGAGGCAGTAGAGCGAGTCAATGCCTTTGGGGATAATAAGGTGTTCTTTCTGGAAGCGTTTCTGCAGGATGAAAAGGAAGATGGTCTGGGTGCAGACTATCATCCGACAGAGCAGACCCAGAAGAAGTTTGGGGAGTTTCTTGTGGACTATATTACAAAGCAGGGATTGATTTAGTCCTGTGTGAGAAAAATTTCCATCATAACTTGTGAAAAAGGGAGCCGGGAACTGGTTCAGACTGTGAATAGTTCCCGGCTTCTTTTTTAAGGTTATATCATCTGTAACAAAACTTCTGCTGCATTATTTGTCTTTTTTTGCAAACTTTGCTTTTACCTTCTGCATAAAGGTCAGCTTTTCCGGTTTGCTGTCCAGTCCGCCTCTTAAGCCCTTGACATCAATAATGTAAATACCGTTCATGACAGCTTTTACTTCTTTTTTTACCGGAATCAGGTCAAATACCTTTGGCTCGCACATCAGATTAGTCACCTTTGGACCAATCTTTGCTTTAACTACAGGTACTTTGGAACCTCTTAAGTACTTTGGAGTCTGCTCCAGTACAATCTTTGGAAATCCGGCTTCTTTTAATTTCATCATCTTTTTGTCAATAACCAGCATGGTATAGGTCTGTGCCCCTACCATCATGTCAGCCTGTGCTTTTTCAGACTTTTTCTGCATTTTACTGCCGTATATATATAATCCAACCAGCGCGGCAATGACAACAAGAACGATAATCAGCGTAACAATCATCCATGTTTCCATAACATATCTCCTTCCTTTGCTTCAAATTAATCCTATTGTATATAAAATCCAGACAAATTGCAAGTAGTAATTACCTGTTTTACCCCTGCTGTTTTACGCGGCGGGATGGATTTTTGGTAAGGTACGGTTCATGTTCCTTTAACATCCCGGCAATAATATCCCGGCAGTATGCTCCCATGGCTTTGCGTTCTTCTTTGGAAAGCTGGTCCGGATAAATAGGTTTGCCGTATTCAATAACCGTAGTTACTTTTTTTACCCATGGGAAGGAGTTTTCAAATACATCATCCGTACCGGAAATAGCCACCGGAATAATCGGACAGTTGGTTTTGTCAGCCATTTTTAAAGAACCTTCTTTAAACGGAAGCATTTCTTCGCCCTGGCTTCTGGTGCCTTCCGGTGCGATAAAAATGGAGTAGCCCTGTTTAATGCTGTCAATACCGTCCAGAATCATTTTCATTCCGGCCCGCATATCATCCCTGTCTAAAAACAGGCAGTTGACCAGTTCCATCCACCAGCTTAAGAATGGTGCCTTTTTAATTTCAATTTTGGCAACAAAACCGGTCAGGGTAGGAACGGTCATATAGGCCATAGGAATGTCCACAAGGCTGCGGTGGTTTGCAACATACAGTACAGCGGTGTCGGTTGGTACATGTTCCAGACCAAGAATGATTTTTTTCATTCCGGTTGGAAAGGTCACGAATTTAAAGCCGTATTTTACAAATTTCTGTGCAATGACAGAAGAGAGATGGCGGTTCTTCTTTCTGAGGAGAAGAAGAATCAGGTAAAACGGCAGATCGGAAG
>JAGBBW010000148.1 GCA_017938285.1 Lachnospiraceae bacterium | reverse complement strand
TAGCCGTACATTTCCTGGTGCGTGGCAATCACTTTTATCGGCATGTTCGACAAGAACGAACTGTTGTAGGAAGAGCTAGGCGGACATGGATATTTTCTCTCCAAAAACTACCAGAACCGTAAAATAGTGTGAACAGTAACATAAAAAGAATTTAACGATTGTGAAAAGCGATATTGTTATTGTGATTTTAAATATGGCATGTTATAATTTGCGCAAAAGGCAGAGAACTTTATGAGTAAAAACAAGGAGAACTATAATGTACAAAGCATTTTTAATTAAATATGCAGAGATTGGTTTAAAGGGCAAAAACCGCCACGTATTTGAAAATATTCTGCGTGACCAGGTGCAGTACCATCTGGACAAGTTAGGAAATTTTGAGGTTTCCAGAGAACAGGGACGTATTTTTGTTTCCTGTCCGGATGAGTATGATTATGATGAAACGATAGAGGAGCTGCAGAAGGTGTTTGGTGTGGCAGGCATCTGTCCGGTTGTGGTTGTGGACAGTACGGACTGGGACACCATTACCGAAGAGGCATTAAAGTATGTGGATGAATTTTATCAGGATAAGAATTTTACGTTCAAAGTAGAGGCAAAACGTGCGGATAAGCGTTATCCGATTACCTCTCCGGAAATGTGCCGTAAGCTTGGAGAGTCCATTCTGTACCGTTTTATGGATGCGGGAATCAAGGTGGATGTGCATGACCCAAAGGTGCGTATCTGGGTAGAAGTAAGAAACAAATCCTATATTTATTCCCACATTATTCCGGGTCCTGGCGGTATGCCGGTAGGCTCCGGCGGTAAGGGTATGCTGCTGCTTTCCGGCGGTATTGACAGTCCGGTGGCAGGCTATATGATTGCAAAACGAGGTGTTGCCATTGAAGCAACCTATTTCCATGCACCGCCATATACCAGTGACAGGGCAAAGCAGAAGGTAGTGGACCTGGCAAAGATTATCAGCGCCTATACCGGACCGATCCGTTTGAATATTGTGAATTTTACAGACATTCAGTTATATATTTATGAGCAGTGCCCACATGAGCAGCTGACCATTATTATGCGCCGTTATATGATGCGTATTGCAGAGAAGCTGGCAAAGGACAGTAAGTGTCTTGGTCTGATTACCGGAGAAAGTATCGGACAGGTAGCCAGCCAGACCATGCAGAGTCTTGTGGCGACCAATGCGGTATGTACCCTGCCGGTATACCGTCCGCTGATTGCCTTTGACAAACAGGATATTGTGACAATTTCAGAAAAGATTAAGACTTACGAAACATCCATTCTTCCATATGAAGACTGCTGTACGATTTTTGTGGCAAAGCATCCGGTAACCCATCCGGTATTGTCAGTCATTGAACAGTCCGAGACTCATCTGGAAGAAAGAATTGAAGAACTGGTGAAAGAAGCACTGGATACGGTAGAAGTAGTGCAGGTTGGATAAGAATAAGGTGTTGTGTCCGCAGTCCCTTTTTGCGGTTGTTTGTTTTTTTCGTACATCGGAGAAAAGAAGAATGACTGCAGGAAGAGAAAGCGGACATGAAAAAAGGAGAATACAGAATGTATCCTCCCCATGTAACTTATTAACCTTTACCTGATTTCCGTAGTATGTATTATACGATGTAAGGCGTTAAAGCAGCCATAATATCAGCTACGTTTTCGCTGTGGATATCCAGCTGGATTGGCTTGGATAAGTCAAGGCTGAAAATACCCATAATGGACTTTGCATCGATCACATATCTTCCAGAGATCAAATCGAAATCGGAATCAAACTTTGTAATAGTATTTACAAAAGCCTTTACCTTATCGATAGAATCTAAACAAATATTAACTGTAGTCATAGTAATATCCTCCTTGTATAGTTTTTCTACATCTCTATACTACTTCTTTTTGACATAAAAATCAATATGCAAAGTAGATAAAAATGAAATGGATTTTTCTATAAATGTGTGAAAAAGTGTAAGAGGATTGGAAAAAGAAGGAGAACAAAATGGAAAATAATAATTGTGTTTCTGTTAAAAATAAAAAGGTTGCGTTTCTGACCCTGGGATGTAAAGTGAATTCTTATGAAACGGAAGCCATGCAGACCCTGTTTGTGGGAGCAGGGGCAGTTCTGGTGGATTTTCAGGAAATGGCAGATATTTATGTGGTAAATACCTGTTCGGTGACGAATATGGCAGACAGGAAATCCAGGCAGATGCTGCACAGGGCAAAGAAAAAGAACCCGGATGCCATTGTGGTGGCAGCAGGCTGTTATGCACAGACGGCCGATGAGGAGACCATGAAGGAAACCGGCATTGATGTAGTAATTGGAAATAACCAGAAAAAACAGATTGTGGAGATTCTTGCCCGGTATATACAGGGAGAAGAAAATAAGCGTCTGGAAATTGGGAAAGAAACAGAATATGAAGAATTAAGTCTGGATACCCAGGTGGAACATACCAGGGCGTATGTAAAAATCCAGGATGGCTGCAACCAGTTCTGCAGTTACTGCATTATTCCGTATGCCAGAGGACGTATCCGTTCCAGAAAGCCACAGAATGTGAAGGAAGAAGTGGAGCGTCTGGCGGCAGCAGGATATCAGGAAGTCGTGCTGACAGGGATTCACTTATCTTCCTATGGACAGCCTGTGGACGATGGCAGCCAGCCTTTGCTGGAACTGATAAAAGAACTGGATGGTATCAGCGGAATAAAAAGAATTCGTCTTGGTTCCCTGGAACCGCGTATTATTACGGAAAATTTTGTCAAGACTTTATGTGAGTGCAGAACAGTGTGTCCACATTTTCATCTGTCGCTGCAAAGTGGAAGTGATACTGTGTTAAAGAGGATGAACCGTAAGTATACCACGGAGGATTATGCGGCAAGCGTGGAACTGCTGAAGAAGTATTATCATGCACCGGCCATTACTACGGATATCATTGTGGGATTTCCACAGGAAACGGAAGAAGAATTTGCGGAAACCCTTGCTTTTGCAGAGCGGATCGGGTTTTCCAAAATTCATGTTTTTAAGTATTCCCGGAGAAAAGGAACCGTGGCAGATAAAATGCCGGGGCAGGTAGCAGAGCAGATAAAAACAGAACGCAGTGAGCGTCTGATGGCATTGGAAGCATCCCTGGGGGAACGATACCGCAGCCAGTTTACCGGAAAAGAAGAAAAAGTATTATTTGAGGAGCAGACCACAATGAATGGTGTGGAATGCCAGACAGGTTATAACGAACGTTATATACGGGTAGTGGTCCGGACCGAAGAGGACCTTTCCAACCAGATAAGAACCGTGCGGGTGACAGAAAACATTCCGGGACAGGAAGCAGTGTGCGCAGAACTGCAATAATAAAAAATCCCTAAAAAATTGCATTTCCCATCCTTATTTTCGAATGCCTACTTTACTTTTTTGGAATTGTATATTAATATATAAAGATATAGAGCGTGGTTCGGAATATTACATCAGGAAAGGAACATTATGAACGAAATTAACAAAACCCAGTATTTCAGAGTACCCAAAGAAGTCCAGCCGGTAGTGAAGGACGTGATTGACAGCGTCTATGAGGCACTGACAGAGCAGGGATATAACCCAATCAGCCAGATTGTGGGATATGTTATGTCCGGGGATCCGACCTATATTACCAGTCATAATGGGGCAAGGAGCCTGATTATGAAAGTAGAGCGGGATGAAATTATTGAGGAATTATTACAGGATTATATCAGACATCACTTTTAAGGGAAAAATTGTATGAGAATTATGGGACTCGATTATGGTTCTGTGACCGTTGGTGTTGCCATCAGTGATGAGCTTCTGCTGACCGCACAGGGAATTGAAACAATACGGAGAAAAAAGGAAAACCAGCTTCGTCAGACTTTTCAGCGGATTGAGGAACTGGTAAAGGAATATGGCGTAGAGAAAATTGTCCTTGGGTATCCAAAGAATATGAACAATACCATTGGGGAACGTGCGCAGAAATCCGAAGAATTTGCAGAGGACTTAAAGCGCAGGACAGGCCTGCCGGTGGAATTATGGGACGAACGCCTGACGACGGTGGCAGCCCACCGGGTACTGGATCAGGGAGCTGTGGGTCTTGGAAAGAAAATGCAGGTGGTGGATAAACTGGCAGCAGTACTGATTCTGCAGGGATATCTGGACTATCTTGCAAACAAGGCAGCCATGGATGCTGCGAGAGCCGCTGGTGCTCAGAATGGAGAGTAGTATGAACAAAGAAAAGGAAATGACAGTGAATTTTACAACCGAAGATGGCGATGTAGCCGTTTTTCGTGTAATAGAAGAAACCAAAATTAACGGTGTGAAGTACCTTCTTGTACTGGATGATATTGAGGATGAAGAGGAAGAAGCACTGATTTTAAAAGAAGTACCGAATGAAGACGCAGAGGAAGCGTTTTATGATATTGTAGAAGACGAAAAAGAATTAACAGCAGTTGCGGCTATTTTTGAGGAATTACTGGATGACCTCGAACTGGTGACGCAGGACTAGGAATGGAGGATTGACTTGAGAAACAGAAAAGTGAATATGAAGGATGGAGTGCCGGGTGTGGATACTACGGTTGTAGAAAACGTGGCAGAGACTGTTCCTGCGCAAAAACGTACACGCAGAACAGGAAGAACGTCTAAAACAGCAGATGGTAAGACAGAGAAAGGACTTGTGAGAAGAACAAGGACAGTGAAGAAAGCACAGACCGAGGAAACCGCTGCAGATACGGTTTATGCAGAAGCAGCCGGTGAGGATGCAGTGCCTGGAACTGCAGAGACCATGACACCGGCACCAAAGACAAGAAAATCCGCACCACGCAGAAGAACGAAAAAAGCAGCGGAGGAATTGCCGGCAGTACATCCGGAAGTGGTGAAAACGGTATTACCGGAGCTTCATGGTGTAAAAATCATACCTTTGGGCGGCTTAGAGCAGATTGGTATGAACATTACAGCATATGAGTATGAGGATTCCATTATTGTGGTAGACTGTGGTCTCGCCTTCCCGACCGAAGATATGCTTGGCGTAGATCTGGTGATTCCGGATGTGACCTACTTAAAGGATAATATCGACAAGGTGAAAGGGTTTGTGATTACCCACGCCCATGAGGATCATATTGGTTCCCTGCCGTATATTCTGCCACAGGTGAATGTACCGATTTATGCTACGAAGCTGACCATGGGTATTATTGAAAATAAGCTGAAAGAGCATAATCTTGTGAAGTCCACAAAGCGTAAGGTGATAAAGCATGGACAGTCCATTAATCTTGGCTGTTTCCGTATTGAATTTATCCGCACGAACCACAGTATTGCAGATTCGGCAGCGTTTGCCATCTATACTCCGGTAGGAACCATTATCCATACCGGTGACTTTAAGGTGGACTATACCCCGGTATTTGGTGACAGCTTTGACCTGCAGCGTCTTGGCGAAATCGGAAAGAAGGGTGTACTTGCCCTGCTGGCGGATTCCACGAATGTGGAGCGTCCTGGCTTTACCATGTCCGAGCGTACCGTGGGAAAAACCTTTGACAATTTATTTGCAGAAAATACTGCCCACAGAATCATTGTGGCAACCTTTGCCTCCAATGTGGACCGTGTGCAGCAGATTATTAATTCTGCCAGCAAATATGACCGCAAGGTTGTTATTGAAGGCCGGAGTATGGTAAATATTATTACAACAGCGTCTGAACTGGGCTATATCAATATTCCGGAAGGTCTGATGATTGACATTGACCAGATTAAGAATTATCCACCGGAAAAGGTGGTACTGATTACTACCGGAAGCCAGGGGGAAGCTATGGCAGCATTATCCAGAATGGCAGCCAATGTACACAAAAAAGTGTCCATTATGCCGGGCGACACGGTTATTTTAAGTTCCACGCCAATTCCGGGCAATGAAAAGCATGTGTCCAAGGTGATTAATGATTTATCCAGAATGGGTGCCAAGGTGATTTTCCAGGATACGCATGTATCCGGTCATGCCTGCCAGGAAGAGTTAAAGCTTATTTATGCGCTGACCAAGCCAAAGTTTGCTATTCCGGTACATGGTGAGTACCGTCATCTGGTACGTCATGCGGAACTGGCCCAGACGATGGGTGTGGAAAAGGATAATGTATTTATTCTTTCCTCCGGTGATGTGCTGGAAATGGAGGCAGACCAGGCAAGAGTGGTAGACAAGGTTACTGCCCAGGGAATTTTAGTAGACGGTCTTGGCGTAGGGGATGTAGGAAACATTGTGCTGCGTGACCGCCAGCATTTATCGGAAAATGGTCTGCTGGTAGTTGTTGTGACACTGGCAAAATATACAAACGAAATTTTAGCAGGACCGGATATTATATCCAGAGGTTTTGTATATGTAAGAGAGTCAGAAAACCTTTTAATTGAGGCAAAGACTGTCGTGGAAGATGCACTGGATAAGTGTCTGAACCGTAACAGCTCTGACTGGGGTAAAATGAAAAATGTAATAAAGGATTCCCTTGGGGATTTTGTATGGAAACGTACCAAGAGAAATCCGATGATTCTGCCGATTATCGTGGAAGTAGAAGTATAAGTGTTACTGACTGCAGATTGTGCGGCAGAATCAGAAAAAGGGGCTGCTGTGTGGAGTGAGGCTGGTTCACCCGGCAGTCCCGGAATGAGAGGTAAGTATGGCACAGAAACAGGAAGGGACAAAAATTGCGATAGATGTGGCAGGCTTTATTATGCATCTGCTGCTGAATATTGTCTTTTATGCAGTTGTCATTTTTGCGATATATAAGGTTGGAATTACGGCAAGAGACTTTTGTTATCAGGTATTCGGTGCTTATTCCATGGACGCTGAGCCGGGAATAAATGCGGAAATAACCATCAAGGACGGTGCCTCCACCATGGAGGTGGCAGCCGCACTGGAAATGAACCGTCTGATTCCAAGCCGCTATTCGTTTTATTTAAAGGTACAGCTGATGGGGCACAAAATTCTGGCAGGTACGTATATTTTAAATACGTCGATGACTTATGATGAAATACTGGACCAGATTACGAACTATTCCAATTCCATTGTCCAGGAAGCGGCGGATGAGTAAACAGGAATGTCTGCTGCAGAACAGCTGTTTTTTCTGTGGCAGGACATGAAATGGAGGAACCATGATTGTAGAACCAAGACTTGTGGAGTATCTGAATTCCCTGGAAACAGAACTTCCGGAGCATCTGGCTGCCCTGGAGGAGTACGCCATTGCCCATGAGGTGCCGATTATCCGGAAGGAAGCACAAAGTTTCCTTAGAATGCTCCTGGAGCTGAAGCAGCCAAAGAAAATCCTGGAGGTGGGAACAGCCATCGGCTTTTCCGCCTCCTTGCTGTGTGAATATATGCCACAGGACTGTAAACTGACCACAATTGAAAAAGTGCCAATGCGTATTGTGGAGGCAGAGAAAAATCTGGCAGCACTGAAACGATGCCAGGATGTAACTTTTCTGACCGGAGATGCGGAAGAAGTGTTAAAACGCCTGCGTGAACAGGGAAACCAGTATGATTTTGTTTTTATGGATGCAGCAAAGGCACAGTATATGAACTTTTTGGTCCAGATACTGCCTATGCTGCCGGCAGGAGCACTGCTGGTGACGGACAATGTGCTGCAGGAGGGGTCCATTGTGGAATCCAAATACAGCATTACACGAAGGGACAGAACAATTCACATGAGAATGCGGGAATATCTGTATGAATTGAAACATAATGAATTACTGACCACCTCCATTGTGGCAGTAGGGGACGGAATGGCGTTAAGTGTAAAGCGTCAGGAAGGTCCAGCTGAAAGGAGTACAAAACAGGTATGATGACAGGAAATAAAAAGCCGGAGCTTTTAATACCGGCAAGCAGTCTGGAAGTATTGAAGGTTGCTGTATTGTATGGTGCGGACGCTGTGTATATTGGAGGAGAAATGTATGGTCTCCGGGCGAAGGCAAAAAATTTTCCAGGGAGGATATGGCAGAGGGGATTCAGTTTGCCCATGCTCACGGAAAAAAGGTGTATGTTACAGCAAATATTACAGCACATAACCGGGATTTAGAGGGAGTTGCGGAGTATTTCCGTGAATTGTCCTGCCTGGATGTGGCGGCGGATGGTACACCGGTGCGTCCGGATGCGCTGATTATTTCCGACCCGGGGGTGTTTGACCTGGCGAAGGAGCATGCACCGGATATTGATGTCCATATCAGTACCCAGGCAAATAATGTGAATTATGGAACTTACCGGTTCTGGCACCGTATGGGGGCAACCAGAGTGGTGTCGGCAAGAGAACTTTCCCTGGCAGAAATTAAAGAGCTGCGGGAAAATATTCCGGCAGACCTGGAGATTGAAACATTTATCCATGGGGCAATGTGTATTTCCTACTCCGGCCGCTGTCTGCTCAGCAATTATTTTACAGGCAGGGATGCCAACTTAGGTGCCTGTACCCATCCATGCCGCTGGAAGTACTACCTGATGGAAGAAAACCGTCCAGGAGAATATCTGCCGGTATTTGAAAATGACCGGGGAACTTATATTTTTAATTCCAAGGATTTGTGTATGATTGAGTACATTCCGGAAATTGTGGACGCAGGCATTGACAGTCTGAAAGTGGAAGGTCGTATGAAGACGGCGCTTTATGTGGCGGCGGTGGCAAGAACCTACCGGCGTGCCATTGATGACTTCTTTGAAAGTCCGGAAAAATATCAGGAAAATCTTGAGTATTACCGGGAGGAAATTGCCAAGTGTACCTACCGTCAGTTTACAACAGGATTTTTCTTTGATAAGCCAAAGGATGATGCACAGATTTATGATAATAATGTGTATGTAAAAGAATATACGTACCTTGGCATTGTGGGCAGTGTGACAGAAGATGGCTATGCTGTTCTGGAACAGAGAAATAAATTTACTGTTGGTGATGTGGTGGAAATTATGCGGAAGAATGGAGATAACATTTCCGCAGCCATTCTGGAAATCAAGGATGAAGAAGGCAATTCCATGGAGAGCTGCCCGCATCCAAAACAGAAAATTTTTGTAAAGCTGTCCGCCAGTGTGGAAGAGTTTGACCTGCTCCGCCAGAAAGCATGAAGTCAGGACAGACCTTTTGGTGTAAACACGCTGCAATGATAAAAAAATAAGATGAAATGCTTCACAGGACGAAGTATCCCTGCATAAAGTAATAGTAACCTTTGAAACAAGGTTGAAAAAAGATGCAATCCTTTCCACAGCCATTGTCAACGCAGGAAGAAGAACAAATGCTGCAGGGAATGAGAGAAGGTGACACTTCCTGCAGGGACCGTCTGATTGAGCACAACCTGCGCCTGGTGGCGCACGTTGTGAAAAAATACAGCAACAGTACTTATGAACAGGATGATCTGATTTCTATTGGAACGATTGGACTGATTAAAGCAATTGATTCCTTTAACCAGGAAAAAGGAATACGGCTGGCCACTTATGCGTCACGATGTATTGAAAATGAACTTCTGATGCTTATGAGGAGCAGTAAAAAACAATCCAGGGAAGTGTCTTTGTTTGACCCGGTGGGTTCGGATAAAGAAGGAAATACAATTCAGCTGCTGGATATCTGCGTAGCAGAGGAAGTTGATATTGTGGAGCAGATGGAAGAAGAACAGAACCTGGGTAAACTACAGAGTTACATAGATAAAGTGCTGACAAAACGGGAACGGGAGATTATTATTCTGCGGTACGGGTTGTGTGGAGAACGGGAAACCACGCAGAGAGAAATTGCAGAAAAGTTTCAGATTTCCAGAAGTTATGTGTCCCGGATTGAGAAAAAAGCATTGAAAAAACTAAAAGCTGCCTATGCGTAGAAATACAAAGGGTCTGCCGCAGACATGTAATCGGAGTTACGTATGCATGTCATGGCAGACCCTTTGTTTATGATACGGGAAAGTACGTCCTGTATCATAAACAAACGCTCCGTGAGGGACGCACTGTGGCGGACATTTACAGAAGGTTAAGACCTGTCTTCAGATTCCGGCTTGTCATTGGAAGCAGGAGTTTTGGAAGAATCCACAGATTCGGTATGTGGTTTTGGTTCCTGCTGTCGTTTTCGTGCAGAAATTTTATCAAGTGCTTCCATAAGACCATGGTCGGTCTGTTTTCTCCGGCTGACATGCTGCCTTGGAAGAAAGCTGACATTTTTTGTTTCCGGGTCGATTTTATCCAGCCTGCAGTAAGTCATGGAATCAGTAGGAAGCTGTTTTTTCTTTAAGTAGTACTCGGAAAATGTCTTTACGAGAAAATACAGCACGGCAAACGTTGGAACACCAAGCAGCATCCCGATAAAACCGAATAATCCTCCGCCCACCAGAATGGAGACAACAACCCAGAATGGAGACAGGCCGGTGGAATCGCCCAGAATGGTTGGTCCTATGATATTGCCATCAATCTGCTGTAATACAAGAATGAAAATGACAAAGACCAGGAATTTGGACGGGTCAATCAGCAGTACCAGAAAGGCACTTGGAATGGCACCAATGTAGGGACCAAAAAAAGGAATGACATTGGTGACTCCAACAATAACACTGATTAAAAGCGGATACGGCATTTCCAGTACAGATACACCAATAAAGCAGAGGATGCCAATAATCAGGGAATCAATAATTTTTCCGGAAATAAAGCCGCCAAAAATTTTATTTACCTGACGGAAAATAGAAAGGGCAACATTTGCTTTTTCCGGCTTAAAAAATACGTAGAGCAGTTTTTTCAACTGGCCCAGAAAACGTTCCTTGCTGACGAGGAGGTAGACCGAAATGATAATACTGACGACCATATTGGTCAGCAGTGTGACAATCCAGGAGAGACCTACGGATAACTTGGAAATAATGGTCTGCACCTGAAGAATCAGTTCGTTGGTGACCCAGTTATTGATAAATGCGGTAAGACTGTTTAAAAGATTCTGGGCATAACTTAAAAGTTCCGGATTATTTTCCAGGTGTTCATTAATAAACTTATAAATTGTGTCAACGTAGTTCTGAAAATCTCCAGCCAGCTTCAGGATGCTGCTGTAAAGCTCCGGAACCACCATGCTGCACAACAGGGCAACACCGGCAATTAACAGACCGAGACAGATGGTAATGGAAATTGCCTTTGCCAGAAAACGGGACAACTTTACCGGAAGGTGGCAGAGGGAAAAAAATCGGTTCAGCCAGCGGTCGGAAATAGTAACCAGTGGATTGATCAGATAAGCAATGGCAGCGCCAAAAATAACAGGAAACAGGATGGACGAAATTTTGCTTAAGAAACCAAGAATGACATCCATACGGAAAACGAGGAAAAGAAACAACACCCCGAAAACAATAATGGACATTACCGTAATGCCCCACCGAAAATAATTGCTGTACTTTTCCTTCATAATCTGCTGCCTCCCCATGTGTGATAGAATAGTTTTGCGGTAAAACTTATAATAACAGTATAGCATAAATTTGTGACTTCTGGAAGAAAAAATATAAAAAAATTAGAAAATTTCAAAGTGACGCTTGAGTAATCGGAAAAGGTACTATATAATGGATTTGTGCTTTTTTTTTGCTGTTTTTTGATGGCTAAAATTCAGTAAAGATTGCAGGCTTGCTGCGTAAATCCGGTGGGGAAAACGTTTTAACCAGCGTTTCCCTGGTCTGCCAGAATTAAAAAAACAGCTGCACTGCCGGGAACGGTGGGGGTATGGAAGTAAAAAACAAAAAGAAAGGGAAATAGGAAAGTGATTAAAAAACTTTGGAAATTATTAGTGAACAGGGAAACCATCACGTATGGGATTGCCGGTGTCAGTACAACGGTAGTTAATTTTATAGCATACCATTTGTTCTGTAATGTCATTGGCATACCAAATCTGGTGGCAAATGCCATTGCGTGGGTGATTGCGGTGTCCTTTGCCTATGTGGTGAATGCCCGCTGGGTATTTCAGGACAAGCAGGAGGATGCTGCGGGAGAATCCAAAAAGATAGTAAAGTTTTTCAGTGCCAGACTGGTGACGTTTGGCGTGGAAGAACTTGGAATGTTTGTGTTGGTTGACCTGCTGCATGGCCCGAATATGATAATGAAGGCAGTTGTTGCAGTACTTGTCATCATTCTGAATTATATTTTCAGCAAGTTGTTTGTTTTTACAAAGAAAAAATAAAGGGGATAAATACGTGGACGAGATTAAAGCAATTGTAGGATTAAAAAAGGGAGAAGGAAGAACCCTGCGGGCCGGAGGGCTCTGGGTTTATGACAATGAAATCGAGTCGATTACCGGCACGGTGGAAAACGGAGAACTTGTGCTTGTAAAAGATTGTAATGGATATCCGATGGGAATTGGTTTTATCAACCGGAATTCCAAAATTACCATCCGGCTTCTGACCAGAAATAAAGATGCGGTGATTGACCGTGAATTTTTTAGAAAACGGGTACAGGATGCCTGGGACTACCGGAAGAAAACCGTAGACACCAGCAGCTGCCGTGTGATTTTTGGAGAAGCGGACTACGTGCCGGGCATGGTGGTTGATAAATTTGAAGATGTGCTGGTAGTGCAGTCTCTGGCTCTTGGCATTGACCGCTATAAAATGCTGATTCTGGAACTTTTGCAGGAGGAAATGGCAAAGGATGGTGTGACTATCCGGGGCATTTATGAACGCAGTGATGCCAAGGTAAGAGAACAGGAGGGCATGAAGAGAGAAAAAGGATTTTTATCCGAACCCTTCGATACCAAGGTACAAATTGTGGAGAACGGCGTAAAATATATCGTAGATGTGGAGGATGGCCAGAAAACAGGCTTTTTCCTTGACCAGAAATATAACCGTCTGGCAATCCAGAAGCTTTGTAAGGACGCTAGGGTACTGGACTGCTTTACCCATACCGGCTCCTTTGCACTGAATGCCGGAATTGCCGGAGCAAAAGAAGTGATTGGTGTGGACGCTTCCGACCTTGGCTGTCGTCAGGCAGAAGAAAATGCCCGTTTAAACGGTTTAGAAGACAGGGTAACCTTCCAGTGTGCGGATGTTTTTGAACTTTTGCCGGAGCTGGAAGCAAAGGGGGAGCTGTTTGATGTGGTAATTCTGGACCCACCGGCGTTCACCAAGTCCAGAAATTCTGTAAAGAATGCCATGAAAGGCTATCGGGAAATCAATATGAGAGGAATGAAGCTGGTAAAACCGGGCGGCTATTTTGCTACCTGCTCCTGTTCCCATTTTATGACACCGGAACTGTTTACGGAAGTCATCGGCCAGGCGGCAAAGAGTGTCCATAGAAGATTAAAACAGGTAGAATACCGGACCCAAGCACCGGATCATCCGATTTTGTGGTCTTCGGAGGAGTCGTATTACTTAAAATTCTATATCTTCCAGGTTTGTGAGGATGCGTAAATAGGCGATTGATTATTATTTTAAAAAAGAATCCGTGTACTTGTAATAATGCAGGTACACGGATTTTTTTAATATTCGCAAAATGTTACAGAAAAATGTGTCGAAGTTTATTATTATTTTTGAATGACAAAATGTGTCATATAGAGGGGGTAGAATAGAACTATGGAAATGACAAATGTACAACAACGATAGAAAATGGAAGGTTCGTTGATGATAAATTAGAAATTGTGCAAAATGCACTATAAGAAGTTTAAAAGCAAGTGAGATTTGTGCAAAATATTGAAATGAAAGGACGCCCTATGTTGATTTTGCTCGAATAATCGATTATAATATTCCATGTAATGAATATGAGGCAGAGCAGATGAAACTATAGGACGCAAAGCGAAAAGAAGAGAAATAAGTCCCTCATAAGAAAGGGCTGGTGTACTGACCACTTTGTTTTTTATGGAGTTAAAATAGGAGGAGGCTTTTATGCTGTTAAGAACAAATTTTGATGAAGCAATTCACACATTAGAGGAAATAAATGGACATTATGAAAATGAGGGCATCAGGAATGCCGTGAATCTGATACTTCAGGCCAGGGATGAATATGAATTAAAAATTCTTGTGGTCGGTCATTTTAATGCTGGCAAAAGTTCGCTGATTAATAGCTTTATTGAAAGACCGGAATTTTTAGAAGTGGATCTTGGAGAGACAACAGCTCTTGCATCTGAATTACGGTATAGTGAGGAAGAAAAAGCTTTTTCCTTTGATAAGAAGATGAAAAAGGAGGCTTTTGTCAGTGGCAGGAAATATCTTCCTTCGGAGTATGACCATATTTCATATTATCTTAAGGCAAATGGCTTAAAGGAGATTGAAGATTTTGTTATTGTTGATACTCCGGGGTTTGACACCGCAAGAGAAGATCATACCAGGGCGCTGGCATCCTATTTGGGATATGGTGTTGGATTCATTATGGTTGTTGATGTTCAAAAAGGTGGAATAGATTCACAGATTTTGAATTACTTATATGAAATTTCAGAATATAGTGAAAATATAGTGATTCTTGTGAATAAATGCGATAAGCGCATAGATTCTGAAGTTGCTGAAGTAGTAGAGAGTATAGAATTTATTCTTGATCAGCATGGGTTTGATTATCCGGTTTATAGCATTTCTAAATACGATGATAAGGTTATTGAAAAGGTATCAGGAATTATCAATGGAATTGATGCACAGGAGGAGTATGACGCTGCGATAAAAGACATTGTATCTGCAAATGCTAAAAATATTTTGGAAATACTGAGAGTGGTTTCAGAGAATCGCTTTCTGGATACTTATGAATATGACGAGATTATCAGAATACAGGAGCGTAAGAAAGAACTGGCAAAGAAGTCATTTGAAACAAAGCGCAGGGAAATGGGCGAAAATGTGGATGATGATGTTGAAGTGGTAATAGAGAAAGTAAAGAGTGCTCTGAGAACAAGATCTGATGAGGCGGCAAGAGCGATTGAAAATCGTAGTACAGAAGGATTACAGGCAATTATTCTTGATACGATAAGACCGGTATTGATTGAGTCAGTAAAAGAATTTTCTGTTGAAAAGATAACAGAGATATCAAAATCATTTCAGGCAGATTTTTCTAATGTTTCAAAGGAAGAGGAAAGAGGACTGGATGAAATAGTTATGGATATAGCAGCAAAGGTCCAGGGGCTGATTCAGTCTGGTGCATTTTTGACTGATGGAGCAGGAAGAGAAGGAGCATTAGAGGAACAGGATTCTGATAAGAAGAAATCTGAAAATGGCGGTAATGCAATTTATAAATTAGTTACGGCGGCACTTTCTATTGTTACTGGAGGAACAGTAACCTGGGTGGAAGCAATCATTGTATTACTGCCTGAAATCCTTGCAGGTTTGAAGTGTTTGTTTGGTGAATCAAATCATTCAAAACTGATAAAACAGTATGAGGAAATGGTTATTCCACAGATAACGAATTCTTTGTGGCCTGCAATAAAAGAAAGCTTTGAGAACAATATTGAAACAATGATTACTATTTTTGAAACAGAAATGGGCAATAGTATAGATTCGATTACTCAATTGATTGATGACGCAAAAAGTAAGAAGGCCAGAAGTGAAGAAGAGTACGAAGCATTTAAGAAAATGATAGCTGGTGATATTGAGAGAATCGAGAACATGATGGAGGCTTATAATGACTGAAGAAAAGAAGAAGGAACTGTTTGAAATAATATCTCAGGGACAGGCATTGTTGGAAAATCAGGATAATGCAGAACTGTACGATGTAAGTTATTTATATGATTTCATTAATACCGGAAAAGAACTAAAAAGCAGTTTAAAGAAAGCGGCTGCCAAAGGACGAAAGCTGGTGATAGGTATTATTGGTGCAGTGAAAGCAGGAAAATCCTCTTTCCTGAATGCTTTACTGTTTGATGGGGAGCAGTATCTTCCAAAAGCAATTACTCCGTCTACAGCAACTTTAACAAAGATATCCTATGCTGAAACACCAAAAGCGGTTGTACATTTTTTTAGCAGGGAGGACTGGGAACAGATTGAAAAATATGTTGCAAGTTACGAAACTAAATTAGAAAAGGAGTATGCTGATTATTGCAGGAAATTTGAGGAAGGAAAAAAGAAGGATAAGCAAAACGGAGGAAAAGAAAGAGAATTTTTCAGTAAAGAAAAATATGAAATCAGGTGTTTTAGAAGTGTATTTAAAGATGACAGAATTTTATCTGCAGTTGAACTAAAAAGAATGGCTTCTGCAAATGGTGTTCTGGAGTACCTGGGGAAAGAAGTAGAACTGGAAGGAAATATTATTGAGAAATTGAATGACTATATTGATGCGAAAGGTACCTATACTGCTGTAGTAAAGAACGTTGAATTGATGGTGGATAATGAGAGTCTGGAGGGCATAGAAATTATTGATACTCCAGGATTATGTGATCCGGTAGTTTCAAGAGGACAGAAAACAAAAGAGGAACTGCATAATTGTGACGTTGTTTTTCTGCTGTCCAGTGTTTGCGAATTTCTTCCTGCAGATACGATTAACCTTATGGTCAATAGTCTGCCAAGTGCGGGTGTGGATGAAGTACTGGTAGTAGGAAGCAGGTTTGATGATGGAATAACGGATGATAAGGGCGGGGATTTCCGGACAAAAGCAAAGAAAACGAAAGAGTCTTGTGATAAATCGTTTTTTAAGAATATGGAAATGGTAAAGAAATCAGGTCAAAGCAATGAATTGACAGCAAAGATAGAAAAATCGGACAGACTTTATATTTCATCGATGTGTTATGTTTTAAGTAAGAAAATAAAAAAAGGCATGAAGTTTACTGCTGAGGAGGCAAAAGTTTATGAGCAGCTCCAGGAGTATTCCGGATTTAAGGATGAGTATTTATCGCAGATTTCAGGACTGAACGAGGTAAAGAAAAAACTGAATGCAATATTGAAGAGAAAAGAGGATATTATTGCACAAAACGATAGCAGGCTGATTGAAAATGCAGCTAATAATTTTGCGAAAATTTTATTTGATATAAAGACATATGTTGAGACAAATAATATTAAGTTGAGGAATATGTCAAAAGAAGAAGTAGAAGATAAATCGCAGAATATCAGAGATGCGTTGATTCTGTCAAGAAAACAGATGACAACATTATTTGAAACCACAGGGTTACAATGTGAGAAAAAACTGATTTCCACAAAGAGTATTTTGACTCAGGAGATGGCAAATTATACTTCTTTTAAAACTACTACAGATACTTCGGAGGATGTATATACCGTACAGGCAGGCTTCCTTGGACTTCGAAAGGATACGGTAAAGACCACGGTGGTTACTAAAAAAGCTTCAACTGCCCAGGTGAAAATTAATCTTCAAAATTATAATGCAAGAAGTATGCAGATTATTAATGATGAATTTACATATTTATTTAATCAGGAGCAGTTTGTAAGAAAAATCAAAGAGATCATAATGAAAGCTTTTGCGGCTGGTGATACCGATTATGAGAAAGAAGACATTCTGCTGCCGGTTGAGAAATTGTTAGTCAAATTGACTTTGCCAGCAATAGATGTTGATCCTGGTAAATATATTGACTTGTTAAATTCACGTTTTATTAATGGGTATGCTGAAAATAATGAGATACATGAATTGAGCAGCATGCAGGCAGAATTGCTGGGGAAAATACGCGCGGAATACGATGCCAAGGTGACTGAAAATGGTCAGACAATCAGTAAAATAATGCAGCAGGAATCGGTTGGTTTTGCTGATGAATTGGAGAAAAAGTTTTCAGGAGATATGCAGAAACTATTAGTCCAGATGGAGGAACAACAGAAATATCTGGAATTAAATGCTGCGTTTGCAACGCAGTTGGGTGAACTTATTAGGAAATTTAAGGAGATGGCAAATGCTGTTTGAGGAAGAAGATGAGGTAAGCTTAGATGAACTTATAGAGGATATCCAAATAGATAATGAGAATATTTATATTTCTGACAGTGGAAAAGCAATAGAACTGATTGCCCAGCTGGTTCATAACGAAAGCAATCCAAAAGGTAATGGGTTAGTTCAGGTAAAAGAAAAAATAAAGGATCTGTTTCAGCTGATGAATGATTGTGATATTCCGGATATGTTTGAACAGCAAAGAAAGTTTGAAGTGCTTTTGGAAAGACTGTCTGAATGGGGAACGGCAGGTATTCTGAGAGGGAAACATGTTGTTAGTCTGGGAGGCAGGTTTAGTTCCGGTAAATCCCAGTTTATCAATGCTGTAACCGGAATGGAGGATACGTTGCCCGTGGATCAGAATCCTACGACCTCCGTTTCGTCGTATATTGTCCATGCAGATGTTGATGAGATTGAGGTTAATACAAAGTTTGGATATTCAGCAAAATTAAGTAAAGAGGCTATGAGGGCATTGTCGCATGAATTCTATAATAAGTATTCCATAGGATTTTCGTCTGTTCTTGAAAACATAATTATTCGGACAAAGAAATATGAAATCGATGACAGTATTGTATTGCTGGATACACCAGGGTACTCCAAGGCTGATGTGGATGATAATGTTCGTGAGAGGACGAGTGACAGACAAAAAGCACATGACAAATTGGCGATTACAGACTATCTGATTTGGTTAGTGGATGTTACAAAGGGAACAATTACTTCAGAAGACCTGGATTTTATCAGAGGTCTTCGTTTGAACAATAAAATTCTTGTGGTGTTTACAAAGGCAGATAAGAGAACGCCTGAGGCAGTTCAGGAAGTAGTCAGACTTGCAAAAGAAACCATATGGAATGCAGGAATCGATTGTTATGCAGTTACAGCATATTCTTCCTTTGAAAAGAAAGAATATGGGGAAAACAACATAGAGACCTTTTTCTCAGAAGTTGTTAGAAATAAGGTAAGTGAGAACGATATTATAGAACAGATTAGTATTCTTTCAGCTGATATTCAGAAGATGATTGTTAATGAAAAAAAACTAAGCAAAAGACGTGAAAAACGTTATTTCGAGGTTTTGTCTGATACGAAAAATATAACTTCTGTGGAGTCGATTGCTAAATTATGGAAGTATGAGAATATCAGACTTATGAAAATTGACAGGGTTTCTGATATGTTTAAGAAACTGGTTGAGGAATTACATCAGATAATAAATGTGCAATAGGAGTGAACGATGATAGAAGACAATTTTTTGTCCGCTTTGGCGAAAGTCATGCGTGAACAGATAAAAGAATCCAACAGGAGGAATACTCTTTATCATATTATTGATGAAGAATTGTATTCATGTTTAGAAGAAGTGCAATTCCCTAGTGTACCAGAGTTGTCCAGGCGTCTTGATCAGATGTTACAATACATCAATGCTTTGTCCTTGTATCCGGAGTTGTGTGGAAACGAAGTAATAGCAGTTTATGGTCATTATACGAATCAATTGTTAGATGATGTGAAAGCTGAAATAAAGACAGGGGATTTTTCATGGATTAGAAAACATAATATGCAGATTCCCATACTTATCATGAATGCAAAAAAGACAGAAATGGAAGCAGTAAGCACTTCTTTTTCAAAAATATCAATAAATAAAGAGGAGATGGATCTTTTACTTTCGCAAAGTATGTCTAAGCATATTGCACTTAACAGACTGATAAAATTTATTGTAATCAGAGTACCTATGAAAAGTAAAGATAAGTGTTTTTTACTGGATAACAGGAGTAAACAGTTATCCGAATTGTATGATGAGTTAATCACTACAAAAATAGGTAAAATAACCCCACAGGACATGGAAGATTTAAAACCAGGGGAGTTTGATTCTCTGGATTATCTTCTGTGTAATGAACAATGTGCGAAAAAAATAACGAAAAAGAAGCTTCTTGGGAATAGTAATACAATTATTATTTCTACGATAGAGCATAGTGGATTATACAAAAATAAAAAGGCGGTCATTTCGTTTTTTGACCTGTTTAAATATGCGATATGTCCTCTGGAAGATTATTACAATAGAAATATAAAAAGTCTGACGGATATTCTGGGTGAGCTGACAAATGATTTAATACGGGATAATAACGATGTTCTGGTAAAATTTCATGATGATTTAAAAGAAAAACTTGGAAAGCACCAGGAAGCAAAAGAAACAGTGGACAGTATTCTGCTGAGACTGGAACATGAAATCAAATCAATTGATGCCAGCTATCAGGGGATTGTTTCGAAAACGGATGGAATTTTGACGAATTGCTTAAGAAACTGTTTATTCACCTATTATTTTTCAGTTGCCGGAATTGATTCACAGGAAGAAAAGAAATGTATAAAAAGAATATTTGATTGTGGATATGAATATCAGGAATTACTTTTGTCTTATTCGAAATCATTGAGTGGAAAAAAAACGGAGTGTCCTGCATTTGATGTTTCTCAGGTGTATTCGTGGGAATGTGCAAAAATGTTATTGCATTTTTCTGAAAGTGCAGAGCTTGATAATGACATCATTCATTTAGTGAATTGTCTAAGTAAAGGTGATTTTACGACAGGAAAAGAATGGTATTACTGGTCGTTGATTCATAATGATAATAATGCGCTGACAACTGCTGTACAAATGGGATGTGATATGGCAGGTCGAAAACTTTATGAAGAGTGTGGAGATGATACTGGGATTAAGAATCTATTATCGTCTGTACTGTATCCGGACGCATGTGTGGAGAGAGGAATCCAGGAAGCCTATGAGGGAGAAGGCGTTACGGATATTCACGATAAGAGATTAGCGTACTTAAAGATAGCAGCGGCAATTGGTGACAGCCGGGGAATAGAACTAATTGCAGATATACTTTATCAGAATGTTATCTGGGATTATTTTTCCCATAAGGGAAAACCAATAAAAAATGCCCCGAAGAATCGTAGTTATGTTGAAGTATTTGTAACCGTATTATCTTTATGTGAGTCATTAATAACTCAAAAGAAAGAGGTGTCAAAGAATAAAGAACGTGTTGCGGTAATAAATTTTTGTCTTAATAGAAATCTTTCTGAAGTGCAAGCAGCTTTGTATAACAAAGGAAGTGCTGCGGCTTATTTTTGCAAAGGCTATTTGGCAGAATATGGACTATATAATACAAAAGACCTGGACAAGGCACTGAAATGTTATGAAAAGGTAAGCGGAAGCGAAATACCAGCAGTATCAAATGCCAAGAAAAGAGTAAAGTTGAAAATTCAAACCCGTGAAAAGAATAAACAGGAAGAATATGATGAAGAGGAAGATTACAGCGGATATTCTTCCTCAAGTACTGTGGGTAGTGGTGGTTGGTGCTTTATTACAACAGCAGCAGGTTGTGCCTTGAATAAAGGAAGAGATTGTGAGGAACTGAATTTCCTGCGCAGATTCAGGGATGAACATATTAAGACTTCAGTGGAAGGTCAGGCATTGGTTGCGGAATATTACAATATTGCGCCAAAAATAATTGAGAAAATCGATTTAGAGGAAGAGGCCTCGATGATTTACGCCAAATTATGGACCGATTATATTGTCCCAAGTGTAAAAGAAATACAGGCAGGGAACTGGCAAAAGGCGCAGGATATCTATGTTGCCATGGTAGTGGATTTGAGCAGAAAATATGGTATCGATATAAACAAAAATGGATATGAAAAACTATATCATGATACCCTGAAACGAATTGGCTATGAACAGTAATGTATGGGAAGGAATGCCTATGGCTGATAATAATGATAAAAAATCAAAAAATTACAGGACCATAGATATGTACGTCCGGTTCTGTGAAGGAAAAACAATTAATAAATCTGTGGAAGCACAACTGTTCAATGTCGATGAAAGATCGATTCAACGGGACATAGACGATATCAGGGCTTTTTTGGATGAACGAAGTATAAGTAATGGCGATGGCCGGGAAATCATATATGACCGGGCTAAAAAAGGTTTTGTCATGACCGGAGCAGAAGCTTCCATGATGACTAACAGTGAAATTCTGGCTGTTTCCAAAATCCTTTTGGAGAGCAGGGCATTTACCAGACGGGAGTTGAAAATCATTCTGGACAAGCTGGTAGAAGGGTGCGTTCCACTGGAAAACATGAAGCTTGTGAGTGAACTCATTGCGAATGAAAAATATCATTATGTGGAACTGAATCACAAAGAGTATATTCAGGACAAGCTGTGGAGCATTGGCTCGGATATTCAGGAACATAACCTGGTGTCCATACGGTACGCCAGGGCGAATGCTCCCCGCGAATCCATAAAGAGAGTGATAGAACCGCTGGCCATTCTTTTTTCGGAGTATTATTTTTACTTAAATGCTTTTATTGTTGAAAAGGATGAAAATGGGAAGTATGTACATAAGTACAATTATCCTGCTGTTTTCAGAATTGACCGGATTAAGAACTACAGGCATTTGGAGGAGAAGTTCAAAGTTTCCTATGCGAACCGGTTTGAAGAGGGGGAGTTCCGCAAACGGGTTCAGTTTATGTATGCAGGCAGATTATTGAACATCAAACTGAAATATTATGGGGATAATCCGGAACCGGTTCTTGACCGTCTGCCGACGGCAAGAATTGTAGAGCAGTATGAGCATGAGTGTACTATCGAGGCTGAGGTGTATGGGAAAGGATGTCTGATGTGGCTGTTGTCCCAGGGGGATAAGGTGGAACTATTACGTCCGGAGAGTTTGCGGGAAGAAATGAAGCAGACTCTTTTGAAAATGCTGGACAGGTATCAATAAGGAGGTTGGAAGTCTATGACAATGGTACCGGAATGGAGAATTTGTCCGGGATGTTCTTTTTCGGACAGCTTATTAAAAAGAGATTAGGAAATAAGAAAAAGGACAAGTAAACTATTGTGATAAAGAAAATCTATTAACGCTGCCATGGAATAGTGGGGCAGTGTTAATAGATTTTCTTTTTTTGTTTTAGAATGACAATGGGTGTCATGCTGGCAGTGTATGATGTAGTTACAGTAAATGAAATGGAGGAAACAAAATGTTATCAGATTTATTTAAAAACCTGAATTCCAGCTTAGAAGATATTTTGAAAGGTGCAGAGGCTGGAGAAGGAACCATTCGTGACAACATGGAGGACTTGCGGGATATTCTGGAAGATGAGATTTTAAAAAGTAAGAGTACGGATGAAGAAAAGAAAGAGTTATTAAAGCGGCTGAGAACCTTCTGCAATACGGAGACGAATATCATGCTTGTTGGTGCAACCGGATGTGGAAAGAGTTCTACCATTAATGCACTGTTTGCATGTGGCGAAGAAGAGGAAGTTCCATCCGAAGATGATCTTGCTTCAGAAACAGTGAAGAAGCCTGGATTTATTGAAGTTGCCAGGGTGGGCAGCAAGGCGGATCCGGAAACAAAGGACATTGAAAGATACAAAATTGGCAATCTGGTTCTTTGGGACACACCGGGGCTTGGAGATGGTACGGAGATTGATGAACATCATAAGGAAGGAATCCGGGAACTGCTTAGAGACAAGGATGCAGATGGCAATGCCTTGATTGACCTTGTGTTAGTTATTCTGGATGGTTCTTCCAGGGATCTGGGTACTTCCTATAAGATTCTGAATGAGGTAATCATTCCGGAACTGCATGGAGAGAATGAGAGAATCCTGGTGGCGCTTAATCAGGCGGATGTGGCTATGAAGACAGGAAGACATTGGGATTATGAAAAGAACGAGCCGGATGAGACTCTTATCCATTTCCTGAATGAAAAGGTGGCATCCATCAAAGCAAGAATTAAGGAAGATTCCAATCTGGATATCGAACCGGTGTATTACTGTGCAGGTTATAAGGAAGAGTCAGGGGATGTGGTTTATCCGTATAACCTTTCCAAACTGCTTTATTACATTATGAATGCTGTTCCGGCACACAAGAGAGTTGCTGTCATGGAAGGAATTAATACGAATTCTGAAAACTATGAGCACAATGATGACGAAGAGGACTATAACGAAGAGATTAAAGGAAGCTTTTATGATTCCTTCGATTATATTTCGGATAGTGTAGATACCGGTGCCGAGATAGGAAGTGCTATTCTTGGAATTCCTGGAGCAATTGTAGGAGCGCTTCTGGGAGGAGTTGTTGGCTGTGTAAGAAGCATTCTGGATGATATTTTTTAGGAGGTAGTGTATGTGGGACAAGTCTTCTGTTATGAGAATGCCGGAAAAAAATCTGCTATATACAGAGATAGGGGACTGTCCAAACGTAGAGCTGGCGGTAAATGCAGATCCTGTCTTTTGGAAAGTAATAAAGCAAAAGGCAGGGTGGCAGCTACAGGCCAATTATGTTACCGGATTATACCGTGTTGTTGATGAAAATAATATACGAAAGGCATGGGGCAGTCCAACAGTAATGGAAGAAAAATTTAAGCGGTTGACGCGGGAGGAATTTCTGGAGCCTGGTGATGTAATCGGTGTCGCCAGAAAAAAAGCATGGAAAATATATGAGCATTACGCAGTATATATTGGAGATGGTCAGGTGGTTCATTATGCTGGAGATGGTAATGATTTCAGTGGCTGTGTTTCGGTAAGAAAAGCTTCCCTGGAGTCCTTTTTAAAAGGTGATACCGACTATTTTGTCCTGTTTTTCCATAAGAATTATACAATGCCGCGAAAAATTCAGGTACGCACTTCCTTTAACCTGGATGATATAGGATATGACAGAAATTCAATACTACCAGGAAACAAATCTGCCAGGATATATTCACCAGAGGAAACCGTAAGACGGGCATTATCAAGGCTTGGAGAAGAAAGCTATCATTTGCTTTCCAACAACTGTGAACATTTTGCTGTGTGGTGTAAGACGGGTGTGGCGGAATCGTACCAGGTAAACAGAACAGTAAATACAGTGCTGGAACTTTTAATCAAAAATTAAGTAACTATTCAGCCCGCCCCAAATCCGCATTCGTAAAACCTGCCAGCAAGCTGTCAGTCGCTGCGTTGCAGCTATCCGTTTTACTCATTTGGATGGGGGGCTAATCGCCTTATCTGCCATATATACAGCCTTGCAAGCAAGCTTGCAGTCCGTATATATAGCAGATAAGGCTGAATAGTTACAAAACTAATAGAAAAATACGGGATAATCGTTGAAAAAGAGAAAGAATAATGCTATACTTTTTTAGTGTATGTATGCTTTCTCTTTTTGGTTTGCGCTTTATGGAATGGAAATTTGTTATGGAAAAATCAGGAAGAGAAAATGAATTAAGAAACGGTGAAAGGGGAAAGTTTTATGGATGAAAAAAAGCTGTTTCGCATGATATGCAAATTGATTCTGTTTGCAGGAACGATTTGTCTTGGAGTAATGTACAGCAAAGAAGTGCTTGGAGTAGCTGAACTGTTTCTTGGCATGCTGACTCCGTTTCTGGTGGGTGCGGCAATGGCCTTTGTGTTAAATCTTCCGACTGGTTTCATTGAGCGGAAACTGTTTGCTGGCTGGAAAAATGAAAAAACAGCAGGTTTAAAACGTGGTTTGAGCATTGTTCTGGCAATTTTCTTTGTGATTGCTGTCATTGTGTTTGTGATTCTGATGGTAGTGCCACAGTTGACCAGAACGTTAATGGAGCTTGGCAAGGTAGTACCGGCCTTTTTTGAAAATCTGGTTGCTGATCTGGAGGTGCTGCTGGCAGAGTATCCGGAATTTCAGGATTCCATTGCAGCATTAGAGAGCATCAGCATTGACTGGAATTCGGTATTCAGCTATCTGACAGGTTTCTTAAAGAATGGTGTCAGCAGCATTGTGACTTCAACGGTTGGTTTTGCCGGAAATCTTGCCAGCATGATATTTGATGGCGTGATATCCTTTGTATTTGCGATTTATATTCTGTCTGGCAAGGAAAAGCTGGGCAAACAGGTGAAAAAGCTGTTTCAGGCATACCTGCCGGAAAAAGGATATGGAAAAGTCTTAAAGGTTCTGGCACTATGCAACAACAATTTTGCAAAATTTATTTCGGGTCAGTGTCTTGAGGCGGTTATTTTAGGTACATTGTTTGTAATCTGTATGACGATTTTCCAGCTGCCGTATGCGGTACTGGTTGGTGTTCTGATTGCATTTACGGCACTGATTCCGATTGTCGGTGCATTTATCGGCTGTGCGGTAGGCGCATTTCTGATTTTAATGGTAGATCCTTTTAAGGCGTTGTTTTTTGTGGTAATGTTTCTTGTTTTACAGCAGCTGGAAGGAAATCTGATTTATCCAAGGGTTGTTGGAAATTCCGTAGGTCTTCCGGCTATCTGGGTTCTGGTGGCGGTTTCGGTGGGCGGCAGTATGTTTGGCATTGTGGGAATGCTGGTGTTTATTCCTTTGATGTCCACCTTGTATGCACTGCTCCGGGAAAATGTAAATACGAGGATTGAAAAAAAAGAGAAGCAAAGAAAAAGCCTGTTGGGAGGTGGAACCGTTCTGCTTGCAGATAGCAGGGAAACAGTGCCGGTAAAATCCACAAAGAAGACAAAGAAGAAAAAATAGTGGAAGAAAGAAATAGAATGATAATTGGGTAACTGTTTACCATAGGACGTAACCGCAGTTACAGTAAGGAAGAACAAATGGAAAAAGATGATATTATAATTCGGAGTGCAGTGATGCACATTATGGATTCTACGGTAGGTATGCCGGTATTGTCCGATACCCTGCTGAATCTGACACCGGATATGAATGATTTTTTACGAAATCATATTTATAAGGTAATATCCGGAGATGATTTAAAAACCTGCGTATTTGATGAAGAGAACTCAGAAGTGTATCACCTGCTGCAGGAATTTTCAGAAGAAAATATGGTGGAGGTAACCCGGAAACTGGCAGAACTGTTGTATGGAATCATGAATTCCAATATGGCAATTCCTCCGGCGGATGTGTTTTTTGTAACCTATCAGCTGGAATCGCAGCAGCATCTTGCTATTCTGAAAATGAATTACAAGGAAGTATATATGCATTAGACCTCCCTGAATGATTCGGATGAAAATGTGAATGATATCATGAAGCAGTGCTGTGCTCTTCCAGGAGGAGGCAGACTGTCGGAGGCAGTCATGATTTCCCTGGCGGAAAATACGGTGCAGCTGATTGAGAAAAAATATGATATTAACGGTACAAAAACGAATTATCTTTCCGAGGTGTACTTACAGTGTCATGCAAAAATGTCCCAGAAGACGAAACTGGATATTGTAACAAAGGCAGTGGACCAGATTAATAAAAAGTATTTTGAGGATGATTTTGAAAAGAAAATGGAAGCAAAGAGCGTCATTCATAACAGCTATGTGGAGCAGGGTGCCCTGGTAGCTGAGGAAATTGGTGAAGAGCTGTTTGGCGACATTCCGGAAATCAAAGAGGAATTTGTGGAGAAGCTGGAAAAATATAAGCTTCCAAAGGAAGAAATCAAAGTTCAGAACGAACGGACTACAAAGAAATTTGAGAAACAGTTCCTGACCACGGATTCCGGCATTGAAATCAATATTCCCATGGAGGAATATAACAATAAGCAGCATGTGGAATTTATTACAAACCAGGATGGAACCATTTCGGTTCTCATAAAAAATGTGAACCGTATTACGAGCCGGTAACTGGTGTGTCAGAAGGAAAACGGTGAACATACGGCAGGTTTTATGGCAGCAAAAAACATAGAAGCGGATGCAGGAACAAAGTATCCGCTTCTATGTTTTTTTGCATGTAAGGAAGAGCATGGAAAGATTACAGTTTGATTAGAAAATGATTAAGTGTGTTGACATATAATATTATATGGCGTATAGTATGTTCAACAAAGCAAAACAGAAAATGAAATTGTGCAGAAGGAGAGGATGGAATGGTATTTAATACTGGGGCAGCCCTGCTGGATGCCATTGTTCTGGCAGCTGTCTCCAAAGAGCCGGAAGGAACGTATGGCTACAAAATTACCCAGGAAGCCAGAAGTGTTCTGGAACTTTCGGAGTCTACGCTGTATCCGGTACTGCGGCGTCTGCAGAAAGACAACTGCCTGGAAACTTATGATATGGAGTTTGGCGGGAGGAACCGGAGATATTATAAAATCACGGAACAGGGAAGACGGCAGCTGCTATTGTATTGTCAGGAATGGAAGAATTATTCAGGGAAAATATCACAGCTGTTTGAGGAGGTAATGTAAGTGTCAAAGAATGAGTTTATGAAAGAACTAAAAGTACTGCTGGATGAACTTCCGGCAGAGGAGAAGGAAGAGGCCCTGCGTTATTATGACTCTTATTTTGAAGAAGCAGGAGCAGATCAGGAGCAGATTGTCATAGACGAACTGGGGTCACCGGGCAGGATTGCCGCCCAGATTCTGAGGGACTATCAGGCAGAAAAGACGGCCGGTGTATATACGGAGCATGGCTATCAGGAGCAGGAAACAGAAAGACAGACCCCGGTACGTTATGCTTCTGGAGAAGAAAAGCAGGAAGAACAACAAAAAACAGAGTCCGGAGCTTCCGGTGTTTATGTAAAGAAGAAGGGATTAAGCGGTGGTATGCTGGCGATAGCCATTATTGTGGCAATACTGACGTTCCCAATCTGGATTGGCGTTCTGGGTACAGCGTTTGGCATTATAATGGGACTGTTTGGTACGGTCATTGGTCTGGTGGCAGGATTCGGTGCAGGTGGTATCTTCTGTATTCTTGGTGGTGTGGCGCTGTTTGTTATCGGTATTATGGAGATGTTTACCATGCCTGTCATTGGCGTTGCTTTTGTAGCAGCCGGATTGCTTTTATTCGGTTTTGGATGTCTGATGATTGCGGCAGTTGGCGGAATTATCCGTCTGGCAGTATGGATTGTAAATGGTATTGTGAAATGGCTTAACCGCCTGTTTCATGGAAGAAAGGGGGCATCAGTATGAAAAAATTCTGGAAAGCAACATTGATTCCGGGAATTTGTTGTATTCTGGCAGGAATTGTACTGGCAGTAGTACTGGCAGTTGGTTTTTCGGATGAACTTATAGGATACCAGGACCAGTTAAGTATCAATGCAGAAAATTTTCTGGACTTTTTTGAATTTGACAGATTTGGCAGCGGAACACGTACAGGGACACATTATTCCCGGACAGAAACAAAGGAATCCTATGACTTTGCAGTTTCTGATATAGAGGAAGTTACCGGTATCTGTTTTGAATTTGCAGTAGGTGAAGTAAGAATCAAAGAAGGCGATGTGATGGAAGTGCATGTGAGGGATATGTTTGAGGACGCAATTTCCAGTGAAGTCCGGGATGGTATCTGGTATATCGAGGATGCTTTAATGGAAGAAGGCAGTGTGCATTCCGATTATTGTCCGGAAATAGAAGTGGTACTTCCTGAAAAAGTATATTTTGAAACAATGGAAATTTATCTGGCGGCCGGAATGTTTTCCGCAGAAGAATTGAGGGCCGGGCAGGTACTGTTAGATGTATCTGCGGGAAGTATGAAGGTGATGGAACTGGAAGCAGAAGAACGGCTGGAACTGATTAATGGCGTAGGAGAGATTGTCGTATATGATTTGACAGCACATAATCTTACCGTAGATAATGGTGTTGGAGCAATTTCACTGACAGGTGCGGTTTCCGGAGACAATTCTGTGGAGTGCGGTATCGGGGAAGTAAAAATTATCCTGACAGACCGGAGTGAAGTGGATTTTAATTATGAAATCGACTGTGGTATCGGGGAAGTGGAAGTCGATGGGAAGAAATACAGAGGAAATGTGGAACGAGTCCAGGGAGAAAACACGAAGGCGGATTCGTTTACGCTGGATTGCGGTATTGGACGTATTGAATTGGATATAGAGTAACCGTTCCCGTCTTCCTTAGAAGTTCATTAGAAATTACGCCTGTCGGTTGCAATTTTGAAAAAAGCATTGTACACTAATAGCAGGCAGAACAAATTTGTTTTTGCAGCACAATAGTAAAATATCAGGAGGGTGAAAATATGAAAAAATTACAAAAATCTCAGACAGATAAAAAGCTTTGCGGTGTATGCGGAGGTATAGCAGAATATTTTAATTGTGATTCAACATTAATCCGGTTATTGTGGATTTTATTTACACTGGCGGGGGGAGCAGGTTTACTTGCCTATATCATTGCAGCAATTATTATGCCGGATTAAACGGCAGCACAGAACAACTGGCCCAGAGAGTGGAACACTGTCGTAAAATATAGTGGGGATGCCGGAATGGATATTCAGGAGTCATGACAGGAATGACTTTGGAAGAACTGTTCCGGCCTCCTTATTTTTTGTCTGTCCGCGTTGTATACGGTAACGTTTTTCCTCAGCTTCCGCAGAAATTTTTGTTGTTTTTTCTACAGCAGTGTGATACATTATTTATGATAAGCTAAAATTAGTGTGTAATGGAATAGTTTCCACCTAAATATAAGAAAACGGAGGGATGTCATGAGAACATTAATCGACATCATTAGTGAAGAATTAAAACAGGCGTTTACTGCCTGCGGATATGCAGAAAAATATGGACAGGCGGCTGTATCCAACCGTCCGGATCTCTGCCAGTACCAGTGTAACGGTGCCATGGCAGCTGCAAAAGAATATAAGAAGGCACCAATCATGATTGCCCAGGAGGTAGTAGCGGCACTTGATAAAAAGAAGTTTTCTGAAGTTACTGCCATTGCGCCAGGTTTCATTAATATTAAGGTCTGCCCATACTATCTGACCCTGTATCTGGAGGATATGGCAAAGGCAGAAAAGTATGGTTATGAAGAGCAGGGCAGAGGAGAAAAAATCATTGTGGACTATGGCGGACCAAATGTGGCAAAGCCTCTTCATATTGGTCATCTGCGTTCTGCGGTTATCGGCGAAAGCATTAAGAGAATCTGCCGCTTTGCCGGAAATGAGGTTATTGGTGACGTGCATCTGGGAGACTGGGGCTTACAGATGGGTCTGATTATTGAAGAATTAAAAGAGCGCAAGCCGGAACTCTGCTATTTTAATGAAAGCTTCACTGGAGAATACCCGGCAGAGGCTCCTTTTACCATTAGTGAACTGGAAGAAATTTATCCATGCGCCAGTGGCAAGTCCAAGGTGGATGAGGAGTTTAAGGAGCGTGCCCATACAGCCACTGCGAAGCTGCAGGAGGGATATGCACCATATATTGCCCTGTGGAAACATATTTTACGTGTTTCTGTAGAGGATTTAAAGAGAAATTATGAAAATCTGGATGTATCCTTTGACTTATGGCTTGGCGAAAGTGATGCACAGCCGTATATTCCGGCCATGATTGATGACATGGTGGAAAAGGGCTATGCGAGAGAGAGTATGGGTGCCCTTGTAGTGGACATTGCAGAAGAGACAGATACCAAAGAACTGCCTCCATGTATTGTAAGAAAGTCTGACGGTGCAGCGTTATATGAAACAACAGATCTGGCTACCATTATCCAGAGAGAGAAGGATTACGGTCCGGACCGTTACATTTATGTTGTAGATAAGCGTCAGGAACTCCATTTTGTCCAGGTGTTCCGGGCAGCAAAGAAGTGTGGTCTCGTATCTGCGGATAAGGAACTGACTTTCCTTGGTTTTGGTACAGTAAATGGGAAGGACGGCAAGCCGTTCAAAACCAGAGATGGCGGTGTTATGCGCCTGGAAAACTTAATTTCCGGTGTAAATGAAGAAGTATTTAATAAAGTAATGTCCGGACGTGAAATGCCGGAGGATGAAGCACGTGCCATTGCAAAAACGGTAGGTCTTGCAGCATTAAAGTATGCAGATTTATCCAACCAGATTGCGAAGGATTATATTTTTGATATTGACCGCTTTACTTCATTTGAAGGAAATACCGGCCCATATATTCTGTACACCATGGTCCGTATTAAGTCCATTCTCACAAAGTATGCTGAGATGGCAGGGGCAGCAGACGGAGTGATTGCCCATCCGTATAGTGGTGAATCTGAGACAAGAGAATATGGTGCAGCGGAAACTGACTTAATGCTGACAGCAGCAAAGTTTAACGATGTTGTGGCAAAGACTTATGAAGAAATGGCTCCGCACAAACTCTGCCAGTATATTTATGAAATGGCAAACGCATTCAATAGTTTTTACCATAACAACAAGATTATGGGTGAAGAAGACAGGAAAAAGCAGAGTGAGTGGATTGCACTGATTACTTTGGTGCTGAAGCTTTTGGAAACCTGTATTGACCTTCTTGGCTTTGAAGCACCGGAACGTATGTAACATGGAGGAAAAGTAATGTACCATTATTTATCCAGACTGGTTGTATACCGGAATATAGAAAAAGACAGTATTTTATTTCAGCTGGCAGAAATTGTGGAGCAGTGGGAAAAACAGAAAGCAGACAGGGAAGAAACGGTGAATCGCTTGTATGAGCAGGTAAACCGGCTGCTGGAGGTTGCCACCCGCTATGGATTTGATGGAAATTTGTGGCAGAATTATCTGGCGTACCTGCTTGCCATGACGGAGACTCCGTTTGGTCTGGTCTGCGAAAAACGTGGAGCAGCAGAGGGAAGTGTAAATGTATTTGCCAAGGCAGATTTTGAAATTTTCCGGCAACTGTTCCATTATGATTTTTCCCGGCTGGAAAAAGAACTGGAAATTGACTGCTTTTCTGTGATTACGGACTATCATTCTGTAGCAAAGGCAGAAAAATACTATAATAAGAGTGTCAGTGACCGTGTACGTGAATTAAGCAGGCGTATTGCTGCTGCTGTGGACAGGGAAGAAGTTTTCTCTGTAGTAACGGAATTTTACCAGGAGTATGGAGTTGGTTTATTTGGTCTGAATAAGGCATTCCGCTTACAGGAAGAAGACGGAAAACAGGTGCTTGTGCCAATTACCAATACAGAAGAAGTATGCCTGGATGACCTGATTGGCTATGAGGAACAGAAAAATAAACTGGTAGAAAATACCAGAGCTTTTGTGGAGGGCAGAAAAGCAAACAATGTATTGCTGTATGGAGATGCCGGAACTGGAAAATCCACCAGTATAAAGGCAATTCTGAATGAATATTATAAAGACGGCCTTCGTATGATAGAGATATATAAGCATCAGTTTTCAGAACTGGCGGGACTGATTTCCAGAATTAAGAACCGTAATTATAAGTTTATTATCTATATGGATGATTTATCGTTTGAGGAATTTGAAATTGAGTATAAGTATTTAAAAGCAGTAATCGAAGGTGGTCTGGAAATTAAGCCGGATAATGTGCTGATTTATGCCACCTCCAACCGCAGACACCTGATCCGGGAAACCTGGTCCGACCGTTCTGATATTTCCAAAGATGAACTGCATCGTTCCGACACCATGCAGGAAAAATTGTCCCTGGTTGCCCGGTTTGGTATCAGTATCTGCTTTTTGTCTCCAAACCAGAAACAGTTTTTTGGAATTGTGAAAGGACTGGCAGAAAAATATCCGGAGCTTACCTTGTCAGAGGAAGAATTACTGCTGAAAGCCAATGCATGGGAGATTTCCCATGGCGGAAAATCCGGCCGTACGGCACAGCAGTTTATTACGTATCTGCTCGGAAAGCAGGAATAAAAAGGAGGAAGGGATATGAGCAAGGTGCGAAAATGGCTGGCCATAGCAGGAGCCGGCGCATTTCTGCTTACTTCGGCAGCAGTATTTCCGGGCCGGACTGTTTATGCAGGAACGGAGCCCACGTATGAAGTAACAAATGAAACTGCGGCTGCAGAAGCTTATGTAGGAGAGGTAAATACAGAGCATTTAAATGTCAGGATGGGGTTTGGAGCAACCTATGACCGTGTAAGTGTAAACGGAGAATATATTATGCTGTTGATGGGCGATAAAGTTGCCGTCATGTCCTCCGGTAATGCGGCTAATGGAGATTTGTGGTATGAAGTACGCTGGATGAAAGATGGGACAGAATTTCATGGATATGTGAATGCTACCTACGTAACACTTTCAGAAAATCGTGCTGTGCCGCTGCCGACACCAACACCGGAAGCGACACCAACACCGGTTGCGACACCGACACCGGTTGCGACACCAACGCCGGAAGCAACACCAACACCGGTTTTGACGGAAGCACCGGAACCAACAGAAAAGCCGGAAGGAGGTTTTTCGCCTCTGGCCGGAGTAGCCATTGTAGCGGTACTGCTGATAGCATCTGCAGCGGTTTATATTGTTATAATGAAAAAGAAACGGGAAGCAACCGCAGCAGAAACTACAGAAAAAATTGACAGCTTAAAGCATATCCAGTTGAAAAAGGGTCCTGAGGATGCCAATGGCAATCCAATTAATGTGATGAAACGCAAACAGGAAGTATGGGAAGAACCAAAGGAATTGGCCCGTACCCAGACTCCTGGCTATGAATCGGATGCAGCTATGCTGGCAAGAAAAGAGCATGCCCGTATGGTGAATGAAGAGTTTATGGAGAAATCCCGGTTTTTTGATCCGAATGAGGAAAAGAAGAAAGAGGATGAATTAAAGCTGTTGTCAGAAAGTCTGAAAGAAAAAGATTTACTGCGTGAGGAAATCGACAGCCTGAATCCGGGAGATATTGTATATCATGAATACTTCGGAAAAGGAGTTGTGTTTGATAACACGGATGTCAGAAGAATAGAAGTCAGATTTGGTACAGATATGCGCTTTATTGATAAAGCAGGATGTGTATCAAAGAAACTGATGAGAAAAGTATAACCGGAAAATGTTTAGAATGTGAAAAGAAGGCTGCTGCAGACCCGTTGGTTTGCAGCAGCCGTTCTTTTCAAGATTAGTTCTCTAAAAATTTTTTATAGGATGCAAGTACTTCCTGCATTGCCTGAAGTCCCGGTGCACCGATTGTATTTCTGCGTTCTACGCAGGTCTGCATACGGATGGCTTCATAAATATCTTCCTCGAATACCGGAGAAATTTTTCTGTATTCGTCCAGAGGAAGTTCATCCAGGGAAATATCTTTTTCAATGCAGAGCAGTACCAGCTGACCAATAATGCCATGGGCATCACGGAACGGAACACCATGGTTTACAAGGTAATCGGCAGCATCTGTTGCATTGGTAAAACCGTTTTTGGCACTGGCTTCCATAACATCATGATTAAATTTCATGGTAGCAAGCATACCGGTGAAGAGAGCCAGACAGCCTTTTACGGTATCGATGGCATCGAATGTCATTTCCTTATCTTCCTGCATGTCTTTGTTATAAGCAAGAGGAATGCCCTTCATGGTGGTAAGAAGAGAAGTCAGGGCACCATATACACGACCTGTTTTTCCACGGACCAGTTCCGCAATATCCGGATTTTTCTTCTGTGGCATAATGGAACTTCCGGTTGAGTAGCCGTCATCAATATCCACAAAACGGTATTCATTGGAGTTCCAGATAATGATTTCTTCACAGAAACGGCTTAAGTGCATCATACAGATGGAAAGTGCACTTAATGTTTCCAGCAAATAGTCACGGTCGGAAACAGAATCCATGCTGTTTCTGGTCGGACCGTCAAAGCCGAGCAGAGAAGCAGTGTACGCACGGTCCAGTGGATAAGTGGTTCCGGCCAGGGCACCTGCTCCCAGTGGACAGTAGTTCATACGTTTCCTGATGTCTTTCAAACGATCACGGTCACGAAGGAACATTTCAAAGTAAGCACCAAAATGATGCGCCAGTGTGACCGGCTGGGCCTTCTGCAGGTGGGTGAATCCCGGCATATAGGTAGTAAGATTTTCTTTCATAATATTGTAAATAGTCTGCAGTAAATCAAAGAGCAGCTTGTCCAGCTCATCAATTTCATCTCTGGTATACAGTCTCATGTCCAGTGCAACCTGGTCATTACGGCTGCGGCCGGTATGAAGTTTTTTGCCTACGTTGCCGATACGGTCAATTAATACAGCTTCCACAAAGCTGTGAATGTCTTCCTGGGCTTCATCAAATTCCAGAATGCCGGAAGTGATGTCAGCCTCAATGCCCTGAAGACCTGCAATGATGGTATCTTTTTCTTCGTCCGTTAAAATTCCCTGCTTTGCCAGCATGGTTACATGGGCAATACTTCCGCCGATGTCTTGCTTATAAAATTTCTGGTCAAAGGAGAGGGAAGCGTTAAAATTATGTACAAGCTGGTTGGTTTCCTTGGTAAAGCGTCCGCCCCAAAGCTTCATAATATCGTACCTCCATGATATAGTAGAAATAGTCAGCAGAATTTAACTTGTTAAACTGCTAAATTAAAGTATAGACAATTTTGCAGGGAAATGCAAGGGGTTTATGAAATTTCTGTGTGAACAGGCTCATTTAGAGTTTTGCTTTGCAGCCTATTAAAAATTGACTTCGTCGATGGGGCTGCTCACACGTCGGCTTAAAAAAAGAAGCTGGAAAAAAACAGCGGCAGCGTTCTTTTCCAGCTTTTGGTCTGGTTTATCCACATATCGGTGGCAGACGGTTTCTGATTATGATTCTTCAATTATCATTTTTTCTTCATTCAGATGATATTCGTAATATTTTACAATGTTTCCGGTGCTTTTTATGATGTTTGGGTGACAAAGGTCACGGTTGCACACATAGGACATGTTTTCGTATGTAGTAAAATGCTGTCCGTAGGTGCCGTCAAAAGGCAGCAGCGGAGTATAGTTTTTTTCTTCATCTGCCATAAAGATACACTTCCTTTACTGTTATTTTGTAGTTAGACCGTAACTGTTATTCTTATTGTAATCCTCTTTGCTGCTTTTTGCAAGCTGCTTTTGCAATTCCATGAAAATAACTGGTGCAATAGAACAGATAGTAACAATAATCCATTGCGGTGCAGTGAGTGCTGTTACCTGAAACAACTGCTGGAGCCATGGATGAGTAATAACAAGAATCTGCAGTATAGTGCACAGGCAGAAGGAGAAATTCATGACTTTATTGCTGAAAAGTCCTATATGGAACAGGGAGTGGCGGCTTCTCATGTTAAATGCATGGAACAACTGGGAAAAACTGAGTACAGCAAAGGCCATGGTACTGCCATTTCCAATATAATTCGTACCGAAAACATAAGCAAACAAAGTCAGGGCGCCAATCAGAACTCCTTCCGTGATGATACTGAATACCAATCCTCCGGTAAACAGACCTTCCTTTGGAGAAACAGGAGGACGTTTCATAGTATCCTCTTCCGGAGGTTCCATGCCAAGAGCAATGGCAGGGAGTGAGTCTGTAATTAAATTGACCCACAGTAACTGGACTGCTGCCAGGGGAGATGGCATGCGGAACAGAATGGCAAGAAAAATCGTAATGATTTCTCCAATATTACAGGAAAGCAGAAACTGAATGGCTTTTCGGATGTTTTCGTATATGCCGCGACCTTCCCGGACTGCAGAAACAATAGTGGCAAAATTATCATCCATAAGAATCATATCAGAAGCGTTCTTTGCCACATCTGTACCGGAGAGCCCCATGGCACAGCCGATATCGGCTGTTTTTAAGGCAGGAGCATCATTGGTTCCATCACCACTCATGGCAACAATTTCTCCACGGGCCTGCAGAGCTTTTACAATACGGACTTTATGTTCCGGGGAAACACGGGCAAATACAGTACAGCCGCCAATGCAGTTCTGCAGTTGTTCTTCGGACAGGGAATCCAGTTCAGAACCGGTCATGGCAGAATTACCAGGACGCAGGATTCCAAGTTTTTCCGCTATGGCACAGGCGGTATTTTTGTGGTCTCCGGTAATCATGACAGGAGTAATACCTGCACTCTGGCAAAGGGCAACAGCCTGCTTTGCTTCCGGGCGGGGTGGGTCCATTAAACCAAAAAGTCCATACAAATCCAGTTCGGTTTCCAGATTTTTTGTCAGTTTTCCGGAATCAGCAGGAATAAGCTTATAAGCAAGGGCAAGAACACGCAGTGCTTCTTTGGTCATGGTATCGTGGGCAAGACGAAAGGCAGTTTCTTTGGCAGAACTCCGGCACTTTGGCAGCAGGACATCAAAGGCACCTTTGGTAATGACCAGATAATGTTCTTTGTCCGGAAGACGGTGTACAGTTGTCATACATTTTCTTGTGGAATCAAAAGGAATCTCATAAACCCGGGGATATGCTGCAAGATCGGAAAACGTATATCCTTGTTTCAGGGCATATTCTCCCAGTGCTTTTTCAGTTCCTTCGCCAATGACAGTATTTTTTTCCAGTGTTACATTGCTGCACAGAAGAGCCATCAGAGGCATGGAAGGCAGGTTTGGCGGTTCAAGGAAACCAGTGGTTCTGGTAACTGTCATGTGGTTCTGGGTCAGGGTACCGGTTTTATCAGAACAGATATAGGTGGCACTGCCCAGTGTTTCCACAGCCGGAAGTTTCCGTACAATGGCATTTTTCTTTACCATACGCTGGACACCAAGGGAGAGCATAATGGTTACAACCGACGGAAGGGATTCTGGGATGGAAGCAACGGCCAGGCTGACTGCTGTCATGAACATTTCCATGATGGGGATTCCCTGGAAAATACCAATAAAGAACAGGACAAAACAAATGCCAAGTACCATCAGGGCAAGAATTTTTCCGGCCTGGGCCAGACGTTTCTGCAGAGGTGTGTCAGCCTGTTCACTGGTCAGAATCATGGTTGCGATTTTTCCGACTTCTGTCTGCATTCCGGTAGCAGTAACAACGGCACTGCCATGTCCGGCAGTGATAATGGAAGAAGAGTAGATCATGTTGGTCCGGTCACCCAGAGGAGTAGCTTCCGAAAAGGTTTGATCTGCCTGCTTTTCTATGGCTGCAGATTCTCCGGTCAGAGAAGATTCATCCACTTTAAGTCCTGTGCAGGAAAGCAGACGGGCATCGGCGGGAACCATATTTCCGGCTTCCAGAAAAATAATATCACCAGGGACAAGTTCTGCGGATGGAACTGAACGGCGGGTTCCGTCACGAAGGACAGAAGCATGTGGAGCGGAAAGCTTTTTTAAAGATTCCAGGGAGTGTTCTGCTTTTGCCTCCTGTACAACACCCAATACTGCATTCAGGGTTACAACAAGGAGAATAATAACCGGGTCGGCATAATCTGCCTGCCCCTGTATGAGGGAAAGCAGAAATGAAATGGCAGCAGCGCAAAGCAGGACGATAATCATAAAATCCTGGAACTGGGCAAAAAAACGCTGCAGAAGACTTGTTTTTTTCTGGGAAGCCAGTTCATTTGGTCCGTAAGAAGCCAGCCGTTCCCTGACTGATTTGGAAGATAATCCTTCTGTCTGGGTGTCTAATTTCTTTAGTACGGTACTTTGTGAAAGAGAAAATGGTGTCATTTTACTTGAAAAACCTCCTCTACTGGTTGATGAATAAAAAGTCGCTTAAATAAAGGGTTTGAAGGACTTCATCATCCTATTTTATGCCTGTTTTTTTGTAAAAATGTCACAAAAAACTATAGAAGATTTTGTATAGGTTGAAAGCAAGAAAAAACTTTACAAATGGAAGAACAGGAGATATGATTATATCAAGTAAAGACACTGTAGTTCAGAAAACCCCAGGCAGAGCCTTTGCGTCCTATTACGGTTTCCGTAAATTTTCCCTTGATATTTCAGATTGTATGTTACAAAGGAGCAGATATGAAAGTGGCTTTTTGGAGCAGTGCGGGCAGACCAGACAGTGCAGCATACAGCATGGCTGCTGTGGGTAGTCTGCTGAGTATGGTTTATCAATGCGAGGTGGTGCTGGGCAGCAATTATATAAGTAATATTATGCTGCAGGATTGTTTTTCAGGAAAAATAAGTGAAAAAGGGGTTTCCGGACAGCCGTTCCGGTATTATTACGGAACACTGGATTATTACAGGGAACTATGGGAACAAAAAGAAAAGCGGCAGGGGAATATTGTGGAAATTCCCATGCCGGGAGTTACAATACTTTATCCTCCGGATGCGGCGGATAAAGAAATGTTTTACTACCAAACAGATTCCCAGACCATGTATCTGCTGGATACAGCAGGTGAACATTATACTACATCAGAAACTGCATTGGAAGAGGCAGACCTTATCGTGGCATTTCTGCCGCAGGAAGAGACTGCGATTCAGAATTTCTTTGAGCAGTATACCAGGTATCTTCCCAAGACAATGCTTGTAATTGAAAACTATCATAAAAAAAACCGAATTTCATTACGAAGCATTGATCTCAGATATGGGACGAAACGTTGGAAAAATGCAATTATCCCCTACGACAATGAATTTATACGAGCATGTGAAAATGGAAGACTGGAGATGTTTCTGCGGGACAACAGGAATTGTTCCACGCAGAATTCCCATTTCTATTTTATGTCGAATCTTCTCCAGCTGACGGAACGTTTGTATGACTGCAAACGAAGAAAAGACAAAGGAGGTGCTGGATGAAGCACAGACCAAGGAAAGGATACTGGAAACTGACAGGCTGTATTGTTCTGCTTGTCTTTGCTGTGCTGGCAGGAGTGGCAGCATGGTATGAGACAGACAGACGGAAGGAATGCCAGAAAGAATTATGGAATGTCAGTCAACAGCTGGAAGATTATCAGCATAGTGTATACGTGGCTGCTAAGATGCTTCCTAAAGGAACGATACTTACAGAAGAAAATACGCAGCGGGTAATACGTACGTTGGAACAGAATGAGGATTGTTTTTTATCGGAAGAAGATCTGGGAAAAGCAGTAATCTGTGATATTCCGGAAGGGGTCTGCCTGTTAAAACTGATGGTAACGGAAAAAGAACAGCAGTATCGTGAAGTGTTTCTGGCAGAGGTGGAACTGCCGGGACATCTTCTGACAGGAGACCGGATTGATGTCAGAATCAGATATGCCAATGCAGAGGATTATGTGATTCTTTCAGACAAGCTTTTACTATCCTGTGAACAGGGAGCCGGGATGGTTCTGCCAATGACAGAAGAGGAGATTCTTTTGTTTTCTTCTGCACTGGCTGACTACGGGGAATATGAACATACAAGACTGTACGCAGTAAAGTATCCGGAATTCCATCAGACAGAGGAAAGCGGGGTTAATTATCCTGCTGCACTGGAAATTTTGAAAATGCTGGAGGCTCCGGCAGCAGAGGAAAAGGAGCGGAAAGAACTGGAAAAACGACTGGAGGAGAACCGATATGATTAATCTGGTACGGCTGACGGAAGAAGGGTTGATAAAATGGCTCCGCTCCAGACTGGAAAAAAGGGAATATATGAATGGATATTATTTTTCAGAATCAGAACTTTGGGAGCAGATTTACGACATTATATTTTATGAACTGAAGACGGGACTGGAAGAAATTGAACGGTATTTTATCCCTTTTGGACAGGCAGGGTACTTGTCAGCAAAAAGAAAATTGGAACTTATGCTGTTTATTCTGGAAAAAGATTATGGAAACTGTTTTTATTTTCTGCAGGAAGTTTCCGGGCAAACGGTTATAACTGAAAATGTAATTGAACAGATATACCGGAACTGGGCACTGGAGGGAAGGCTTCTTCTGTCAGATGAGGAGAAAAGAGAATTTTTTGTCCGGATTCTGGCAGACCAGATGGGGCTGGGGGTACTTGCTGTGCTGCAGAGGATTGCAGCCGATGGAATATTTCTTGGTGAATTATGTCCATCGGCAGGACAGGTGCAGTGCAGAGGACAGGCGGCAGTCAGAAATCAGGGAGAACTTCTCTGGCTTCCGGTTCTGAGCATAGAAGATCAGGCAGAGCTGATACGGATTATTAAAATGATAATTGCAGGAGAAAACAGAGGAGAACTGACAGCAATGGAACCGTTTTGGGAATGTGTACGGGAGGATGGAAGCTGCATTACAGCAATACGGCCGCCAGCAGGAAAAGACTGGGGAATCCGGATTTTGTATGGTGCATCGGGAAAGGAGCAGAAGGAATGGTAAAAAAGACCGGATTTGTGGGTTATGAAAGTGAGGATATTGTACTGTATCTTGCCAGGATACTGACTGCATTGGACCGGAAAGTTGCCATTGTAGACCGGACGGAACAGGAGATGCTTTTGGAACTGCTGGGAATCTGTCAGGGAAAAAAGAATGGGGCAGGAGAACGGGAAGGAGAGTTTGCCGGGATATGGATTACAGATCAGGGAAGTAATCTTGAGGAATTCGATCATATTTTTTTTCTGTTTGGCTATCGCCTGCTGCATCCCAAATTATATGAATGTGAATGTCTGGTCATGGTGACAGACGGCGTGCCTGCGCATGCTTCTCTGCTGCGGAGGCTTGGAAAATGGGAAAGAAAACAATTTTTGATTTTGAGAAATTTAGTTCCAATGAAACATACAGAACAGTATCTGACACTGCTTGCGGAAGAAGAAAACAATTATTACCGTCTCTCCTATAATGAAAAGGATATCCGGCGGCGGTGTTCTCTTGGCTCAGCTGCTGGTTGCGGCATCCGGCTGTTGTCTGCGGAAATGAAACAGTTGTTGCTGCTGTTGCTTGAGTTTCTGGAGGAAGAGTGTCATGGAATCCGGATACAGCAGATGCTAAAAAAGCTTTAGGAGGAAACAGGAGAATGATAAAGTGGAGGAAAAGTCCATGGGAAAGCTGATTACATTCTGGTCGCCTTATCGGGGGCAGGCGGGGGTGACTTCTGCGGTATGTGCCATTGCCGGAGCCTTTGGGCTGGAATATCCGGAACTGGAACTGGCACTAAGCCATGCACAAACGGATTCCATGGAGCTGGAAAAAAGAATGGATGGAAGACCTGGACGTCCCGGAGGAAAGGAGTTATTTGAAAAGACAGGTGTGGCGGCTTTAAAGCTGAATTACCGGCAGGAAGTTCTGACATCGGAAAAAATCAGAAGGTGTGCCGTACCACTCCGGATGAAATCATTGTATCTGTTTCCAGGTGACAGCAGGCAGGGGGAGAGAGATGTTTTATGGTATGAGCTTATGAGCAGGAAACTGGTACAGGAATTCCCCATAACCATTCTGGATTTGGAATGTGGCTGGTCAGAAACTTCCCTGCAGTTGATGCAGGAGGCGGATGTGGCGGTAGTGGTTCTGCCCCAGAACCCGGAATACTGGCAGCGTTTTATGGAATTTGAAGCAGAGAAACTGAAAGGGAAAAAAACAGGTCTGGTACTGGGCGGCTGTCTGGAAAATTCCAGGTACAGTCCCGGCTATTTTGCGAGAAAATACTGTGCCAGGATGTTTGGTGCAATTCCACGGAATGCCGGTTTTCTGGATGCCATGACGGAAGGAAGAACACTGGATTTTTTTATGAGAAATAAATTAGTGGGAAAAAAAGAGGAGAACTATGAATTTATTATTCAAACCCAGAGAACTGCGGAGTGCATTAAAAAAGCCGCTGAAGGAAAATAGTACAGGCTGCAGTTTTCAGGAACTGGTGGAGCAGGTTCATGAGATGCTGCAGGAATATACCGGCACAAGTGTAATGGATACAGAACTGGAGGAAACACTGCGGAAAAACCAGGAGGAATACCGTCGGCTGCTGTCCAAAAGTATTCGGACCTGCTGTACAGGAAATGACGGAGCCAGGGAAACTGTGAAGGAAATGATACAGGAGTATCTGCTGGAAGAACGGAATATGAACCAGCAGGGACTATGGCAGCTGATTCCGTTTAATCAGCCGGAAGAAATGACGCCATGGCAGCAGATGGAAACAATGATTTATTGTCTGGACAAACAGAAAAAAGAACAGGGATTTGCACTGCTGTGCGAAACATACCATTGGGGAAAACGTTCCGGAACAGCAGGAGATCCGAAATATGTTGTCACAGAGCAGACCGTCAGACAGACCTATGCGGCAATGGCACCGGAACTTACATTTCAGGATGAACTGGCAGTAACTGCCCAGATACTGTTTGCGTCTACCGTTGGACTTGGTGTCATTGACACACTGAATCATCAAAAGGGATATATTGAGGAAATTCAGGTTGGAATGAGTGGACGGTCCGAACAACGTTATGATTACCGGGAAGAACTGGAAAAACAAAAAAGCAGAGTCTTGTTCAGCAGGGATGGTGTACATATTCTGGTGCATGGAAGTACCGTGTGGCTGCAGTTTTTATCCTTTGGGACAGAGGAGGAACTACAGCGTGTACTGCGAAATCTGATTAAAGATTCCCAGTCCGGGGAGCTGACGAAAAATCATCCTATGATAGTAGTAGATACCGTGGACGGAAGAAGAGTTTCTGTTTCCAGGCCTCCAATGACAGATGCATGGGTCGGGCTGATACGGAAGTTTGATACAGTACAGGAAGTTTCCCTTGAAAAACTGTACCATGGCTGCCCGGAAGAAGAATTATTATGCGGTTTGCTCCGGTGGCTGGTAAAATCGGGACGGAATATTGCCATTACAGGAGAAATGGCTTCTGGAAAGACAACATTATTTCGCGCCTGTCTCGCAGAAGCAAGAAAAGAGTTGAATATCCGGGTAATAGAAGCAGATTCTTTTGAATTGAATGTGCGGGGATTTCTGCCGGAGGCTAATTCCATGACCATGCGGGTGACAGAACAGACTCCTGCAGAAGAAGTACTTGCTTTTGCAAGAAAGACAACAGGGCAGATTTTTGCGGTGGGAGAAATAAATTCTGCTGCAGTAGCGGCTATGGCAATGGATTTGTCAAAAATTGCGTCCCAGCTGTTTTTTTCCGCACACTATGTTACGACGGAACATATGATTGCTGATTTTGTCAATGCCAAGCTTTGTATCGGCGGATACTCAGAGGAAGTGCTGGCAGAGATGGATGTGGTGCGTTGTCTGGGATTTGATGTGCATTTAAAGGCAAGACAGGGACGGCGGTATGTCCAGTATATCAATGAAGTGATTCCGGAAATCAGGAAGGAGGACAGAAAGGGGAGCACTTATCAGATTCGAAGTATTTACCGTTACGATGAAGAAAAAGAGCAGGGGGAACTGTTGAATCTGCCAGGTCCCCTGACCTATGAGAACGCAGGGCACCTTCTGGAACGGGAGGAATACCAGGAATTTTGCCGTTTTTTTGAATTATGGAAAAAGGAGGAAGCAGGTGAACAAAGAATGGCTGTGGAAAACGGCAGGGAATAGTAAGTATTCGTCCTTGCTGAAGCAAAAATTTCTGGAAATCTGTCCGTATGGAGAAGAAGAATTAAAACGGCTGATGACGAACGGTCTGCTGATGACCGGCCTCGGTTCCATACTGGCTGTTCTTGTTCTTACAATCTGGAACAGCTGCTTTGAAAACATCACCTGGCTGTATTTTGCCGGAAGTATTGCTTTTGCACTTTATCTTGTGGCAATGGAACTGCCTGGCTGGCTGGTCCAGAAAAAAGAAAATAGTCTGTATCAGGAAATGATAGTATATTTGTCCAGAGTAAAGCACAGGTATTTATCCTGTCGTCATATTCCAAATGCGGTTTTGCTGGCAGCAGATAGTATGAGCTATGAGATACAGCGTCTGGCAGGCGAATTGTACCGGATACTGATGGAAAGTGACAGGAAAGAGAAAGTCAGGGAATATGTACTTTATAATCCGGCCAACCGTTATCTGAAACTTTTTCTCGTACAGGCATACGAGGCTTCGGAAAAGGGAGATATTACCGGAAAAGAAGGGACTTCTCTTTTTTCAGAGAATGCAGAATATCTTCGTGTAGAAATTATGGAAGAGTTGTATCGGAGAAAACGCATGGCATATGAATTTGCCGGATATATTTTTGTATCTGCTGCACCGGTATTTTTTATGCCGGTACTGAAACGATGGGGACTGGATTTTGCACCGGAACTGGACTATTTTTATGCAGGTGTGGGACAGGTATTGGAGCTTTTGACAATAGGATCTGCGTTTGTAATTTATGGGCTTATAAACAGAGCAAAGGAAATTGCCATGTTTGTACATCATAAAGAGCAGAAAAGCAGTTTCTGGGACTGGCTGTACCACCATCCTGCACTTCATTATCCGGTACGATGGCTGGAACGAAAAGACGGGGAGTTCAGCCGGAAAATACGTGAGCTTTTGCTGCAGGCAGGGGAGAGGATTTCTTTTGCACAGTTGTGGATAAAAATGATCGGAATTGCCTGTTGTTCTTTGATGGCAGCCATTATTTTTGTAAGTGCCACGCATACCAGAGAGCAGAAAACAGTACTGGAATCAGTAAGTACCATAGAAACCATAGCTCCGTTGGCGACGGCAGAACGCAGAAAGATTCTGGAGCAGCAGATTCTTCATCTGGTAAAGCAATATAAAGAAGAACCGGAGGTTTCAGAAGAAAAGCTGCTGGAGGAAATAAGGACAGAAATACGTTCCTCAAATCGTACCATGGAACAGGCAATACTGGAGGAAATCAGGACAAAGCTGGATCAGTACCAGTCTGCTGGAATAACTTGGATGGAACTGTTTTTCTGCCTTCTGGGAAGTTTGCTGCTGGGAAGTATTCCATTATTAAAAATATGGCATCAGGTACAGACCTCGCTGGGTGGTGCAATATATGAAGTAAAGCAGTTCCAGTCGGTTGTTATTATGGAGCGTCAGTTGAATGGGATTACGATTTTAAGCCTTTTAGAAGATATGGAGATATTTTCAGGTCTGTTTAAAGGCGTGCTGCGGCGCTGCATTAATTCGTATTCTGGTGGTCCTGCACTGGCTTTACAGAAAATGAAAGAAGAAGGACAAAAACTGCATACCAGCTTTGCGGAACTGGCAGATTCTTTTCTGTCTGTTGATGAAGTAGGTGTAACTCTGGCATTTGCGGAAGTGGAAAATAATCGGGTTTTATTAGAAAAAATGTCCAGGCTGGAGACGGAAATCAGTATGGAAAAGAAAAAGAATAATACGGAGTTGTTGTCTAAAGTACCAATGGTTCTGGCGGTAGGAGCATATTTTGTTATTCCGTTTTTTATATATTCCCTGCAGGGGGTATATGAAGTATTTGTAATGCTGGAAGAACTTCAAATGTGAGAATACGGGAGGTACAGATGAGTAAGAAGATACTGGAAAAAAGGAGGTATTATGCAGGTTAGCAAAGAATTTCTGGCAGAGGCGTTTGGATTATCACTCCTGGTCGCACTGATGTTAATCGGTGTTCATCTGTTCCAGCGGGGAACACGGCTGACCAGCCTTTTGGAGGAAAATCAGGAACAGCAGATTGTGCAGCTGGAAGAGTATGAAATTGTAAAATACGATGGATTATGGATAGACGGAATGACAGCAGTAAATTATATCAAAACTGTGACGGGAGTGTATGGACTTCCGGTAAATGTAAATACAGTCCAGGGAACTTTTACGGTGACAAAGCAGGAAGACTATGTAAAACTCCGGGATATCAGTTCGGAATTTTATATTAATCCATTCATTACCTATCAGTGTGAAGTTCTGCGGGATGAAAACGGAGAAATATGCAAAGTGAAACTTAAGACAGAAATGGAAGGAGATTAAAAATGAGTGCATCAAAAAGTTTTATTAAAAATGCGGTAGGTCTGCTGATCGTAGTAGCTATCTGCTTTGTAGCAGTAACAATTTATAAAAAAGGAAATGCAAGTATTAATAGTTCCATCAGTGAATATGATGAAATTATTTCACAGTTTGATAATGAAAAACTGAAAGCGTATGATAATTCCACAGCTTCCGGAAGTCAGATTATCGAGCTTCTGAAAACGTTGAAGGAAGAGGATGGTGTAACGGTTGTAGTTTCGAATGGGTATGTCGTAAAAAATAAAATGGAGGCAGAATCATATGATTATGGTGACATTGCCGCAAAGGATTCCACAGTGCTGAGTGAGATTCAGGATAAGACAAATGCCAGCAGGTATATTAAGCCAAATGCCTTTTTTACATCTACCGTGGTTTACGATGAAAATCAGGAAATTTCGTCCATTGTGTTCGTACAGAAGTAATGCGGGTAGTAAAGAAATATATAGTTCTGTCTGTCTTTCTGTTGTTTTATATAACAGCAGTATCGATATTGTTTCGTCAGTTCCGGGTATATCAGGAGGCATATACTGCTTTAAGTATCCTGATTTCCCATGATTCCATTGATGTATCAGGGGAGGAAGAAATATGCAGATAGTGCAGCGGTGTCTGCTGCTTCTGACGGTTGTGTGTGTACTGACTGCCGGAGTGGCATTCCTCGAAAGAGAACGGGAAAAGAAAGGAAGAATGCAGTGGACGCAAATGCAGGCAGAAGTATTTTTGGAACGAATTTCCCAAAACGGCAGATGCTCGTATGAAGAATATCTGATGTTTTATACCGGGCTGGCAGTTTATGGAGGATATCTGGAAGTACGCCTGGAGGAATATCAGCAGGAAAAGGACAGGCAGGGACAGAATTACTGGTATCAGATTTCATGGGAAGAAATACAGGAGATTTTTTTATTGGAAGGAATGTATTGTTTTCAGGAAAACAGTGCATTGCGGCTGCGGATAGAACAAAGAGACGATCAGGGAAGCAGTGTAGAATTTTATTATGGTATTGTTTCGTGAAAGGATAGGAAATGTTGCATAAATGGCTGGAAAAATTAGTAGATACAATATTGTTTCTGTTGTTCCTGACTGGTCTGCTGGCCGGATTTTGCCTGTACTGGCGAAGTGGGTATGAAATACGATGTGCAGAACTTCTGATTATGGAGTTTTTGGAAAACAGTTCCAGAGAAGGAGGAGTTTTTCTGGAAGAGTATGAAGCCTTACAGCATCAGTTATATCGTTGGAATACCTCTTATACAGTGGAACTGTATTGCCGGAAAATGGAGCTGGAACCATGTTACGCCAGGCTGCCGGAAACGTTGCTGAAAGCATACTATATGGAGCGAAATGTCCGCCGGGAAATTCCTTTGGAACGTACTATGGTGCAGGTGGAAGAGGAAAATGCAGAGACTTTGCGTATGCAGGAGGAAACAAACGAAACAATTCTGGCAGCAGCGTCAGGGCAGTTTCTTCCTTTACCGGAGGAGGAAACGGTGCTTTGGGCTGAGGCAGTGAGGAAAGTGCAGCATGTGTATGAAGGAGAGGAGGTAATTACATTATGTATGGTACATTCGGAAACAGGAAATTATTATGCAGAAGCGGAGCCTGTAAAAGCAGAACAATCAGGAGAAATCCTGTTGACTGTACCAATAGGAGATGGTGTTCTGACTGCAGAAGCAGAACTGATTTGTTATCCAAGAAAGGTAGTATGCGAAAGGGGACATGAGTACGTGAATTCCAAGAAAATAATCGAAGGGGGTGAATGTCCGTATTGTCTGTTCTGTCCGGAAAAAATAGAAAGTAATATAGCGACATTATTTTGTGCACTGGGGCAATCGCTGGCAGAAACAGGACTTTACCTGACAGTGACATTTCCGGATGGACATGAAGAACTTGTAACACCGGAAACACCGGGATGGCAGGATGATTTTGACAAAAATTACTGCGGAATTCAGACAGTAAACCTCTGGTATGGTGGAATGGAGGAGCAGATTGTGGCTGTTACCGAAGCAGAGGCCTGTAAAAAATGTGGCAAAGACTGTACGGCCAGATGTTATTCCGACTATAAGGCTTATCCCTTTTGTACAGAATGTATGTCAAAGGTTCCTTTGTTTACCGGTGAAGTACTGGAACTGGAGTCACTGATAACATCAGAACAGATAATTTCCCGGCTGGATCAGGAAGGTGGATTTATACTGGAAGAAGGAGACTGGCTGACCGTATGTTTAAAGAAAGATGGTGTAGTAGTATCCATGCTGCAAAGTCCTTCAAGAAAAAACTGGAAGGAGGAGTAATCATGTGAAACAGGGACATTTTGCGGTACTATTTATCATAGTGTATCTTTCCTGCTTTTTTACACTTTATTTAGAACAAAGAAATTATGATATGGTATTGGAGGAAAAATGCAGGATAGAAAAAGGAATGAAACAGGCGATAGAATATGCAGCGAATGAACTGATTCCGGCTGTTCATGCTGCAAAGGAAGAAAAATGTACTATTTTTCAAACTGCTTTTTTTGAAGCGTTTTACATTTATATGGGAGTGATGGACGATACGGAGGAGCAGCAAAGATTGAAGCTGCATGTTCCGATGCTTGTACTGGTACAGGAAGATGGTGCGTTTTTCTATTATGCGGTGGAAACTTTGGAAAACGGAGTGAAACAACTGCGGTATGAATGGACAGAACTGCAAAGTTTTGTGTTTCCGGAAGATTGTTCCGAAGAAAAGAAAAAAAGTATTATTGCAGAAACGTTGGAAGAAACAGCTTCCGGGATTATTACAAACCATAATTATATTGCAGCACAATATGGGATTTCATATAACTTTTATGTGCCGGATTTTTTACAGGATACAGCCCGGTCACTGGACATGCCTGTGTTGTTTGCTGTTTTTCAGGGGTGGCCTCTGACAGCGGCAGGAAATATTGTATATGAAAATTGTGTGGATACCGGTGTTTATGTACAGAAGGTAAAAAAGTACATAATTGAACTGCCGACAGACCTGGAAGATTCCTTTTGTTATTATCATGAAGAATTTTGTGAACTCGTACAAAGAGGAGACGGGAATTTCCTGAAAGAAAAATTTTCAAAGGAACAGGCAGTAAGAATGTATGGAGCACTTTCCTGTACATATTGCGGAAAGTAAGTGGAAGGTGCATTAATAAAAAATTTTGCACATTGATAATAAAATACTTGCATTTTCTTGCATTATTTGGTATGATTATGTAAAAATAAGCTTATTTTTACTCAATCGCGCGAATTATGTCGAATGAAAGGGGTGATGCGATGGAAAACGCATGGTAAACATTTTGTTTGCCTGTTCAAGTAGAAGTGGATTTTTCTAACAGACAAGGGGTTGGAAAAGTCAGCAGGAGTTGCCTGGTATTGAAAACAGGCAGCAATAAGCTGTAAGACATAGGATTACAGCGTTTATGGAAATCCAAATAGGAAGTTCATCGTATGGGAGTCTGTTTCAGCAGTATTTGGGCAGTGTCTGAAAATGCGGCTGGTGGGGACCAGAAGCATTGTAATCGGGATATTGTTTTCAAACTGTGGAAACTCTCCCATATGGATGAAAAAGAATGTCGGTTTATCGTTTTAAGTCACTACGGAATGTAAAATAGGTTAAAGTGTATGAAACATTCGGTATAGTATTAAAAAAGGGGGAATGTAATAGACGAGCATAGAAAAACAAATCAAACTAAATAAAATTTAATAAAAACTAAATAAAAATATAATCTTGGGAAAAAATCAAAGAAATTATGAGTAAATGTTACAAACGAAAAATCAACGAATATACAAAAGATAAAGTGATAAATGTGAAAAAGGAATCACGCTTTATGAGGTATGGGTAAACAGTATCAGAAATGATATGTTGCACATGAGATGAGGTAAAGGATGATAGGAGAACGGTAAAAGTTAGAAAGGAAAGTCAGACGAAGTAAAAAATGGAATATCGGATATTGCAGAGAGGTCAGTGATAAAAAATCATTGGTCTCTTTGTTTTTTATTTCAGGAGCAGTTGGAATATCAGATTCAGGGAGGTTGTGTGAACATGGAACAGAACAGACATAAAAAATACCACAGAAATATTCTGCATAAGACAGAAGCTGCTGCTCTGGAAAGAATGACCGTGTACTGGACAGGCAAACCATCGTTTCTTTCACTTTTCTTTACACAGTCGAATTTCTGGGTATGGATATTTGTGATGGGTTGTGCTCTGCTTATGGAGGAAGAAGAGTCAACGCCACTTATTCCTTGTTCCGGTGTAATCCTGTTATGTGTGGCGGTAACTCTGATACAGACCTTGTTTCGTTATACCGGAACAGAGTATTTTCTGACAACGGAGGGACCTGTGGTAAAGCAGGGAAGAAGTTTCTATCTGATAAAATGGGGCGATATCATGGAGGAGGAGTACCGTTCCTGTTATTATGGGTTATCCGGAAAACTGCTCAGGAAAAAGACATTTGAATTTTCCAGATGTTATCTGACATCGCAGCGGAATGATTCGTGGAAGTACCGGGCAAGATTCTGGTGTATTAAGGATTATGAGGAAGTGGAGAGAATCATAAAGGAGAATGTCGGATTTTAATGGTAACCGGGTTATAAGGACGGTACCGGGGAGGTGTTGTGTAAGGGAATGGACTCCGGGGTCACCCGGAATGACAACTGAATATGGAATATAAGACCTGTTTGTTATAAATGGAGCAGGAGACGGAACTGATGAACAGAGGAAAAGGTATGGGATATGTGCCGGAATATAGAAAATTGGATGGAGTTTATTAAAGTAGTTGACATTATTTGGAAAATGTGATAATATCTTACTATACCAATATTATTTTCGCCAATAGATTGAGTTTTTCTGGAAAGGAGAACCGGATGGAAAATCCATATCATGTAAAGCGTACAAGGAATAAGCTTTATTTATTGGAGTACTGTATCATACTCACCACGGCAGAAGACAGGGATATCTTCCGGAAGGAGGAGGCCAGAGTCCGCTGCCTGGAATATATGCAGGACACGTATGACCGGTGGGAGTGTAAGGATACCGGTTCTTACGTTCTGGACAATGCCCTGGTAATGAAGTTTGATGCTCCGCCGACCCTGAATCCGGTAGAGTTTACGAATGCATTTAAAACGAAGTCTGCCGTACGGATGAAGGAAGCAGAAGGGTTATGGAATACCGGGTACTTTATCACCACCATGGGAAGCCGGGCACCGGAAAAAAGGTTCTTTGAATTTTATGAAGAACTTAAGGCGAAGAAAAACAAAGGAAAGGAGAAACAGCAGTAATGAAAAAAAGCACGAAACGGATACTCTGTATCCTTGCAGTTATTATCATTCTTGCCCTGCTGATTGGCAGTTACATGGCAACAAGAAAACCGGAACCTGCCGCTGTATCGGTTCCAACCGCAACAAATACTCCGACGGAGGTTCCAACGCTTCCGCCAACGGAAACACCGGAGACGCCAACACCGACCGCATTGGTACTGATGACGGCGACACCGGTCCCGACGGAAGAACCAGCCGCCACACCGGAGCCAACGGCAACAGCTGT
>JAGBBW010000147.1 GCA_017938285.1 Lachnospiraceae bacterium | reverse complement strand
TGTTTCTGTATTATCCACATATAAATCCAGGTTACAGCCGGGTCTCTGTAAAAATTTACGCACCTCCGGCACTATTACAAACTCTCCTATGGTCTTTGTTGCACCTATCGTCATCTGAATCATATCGTTTGTAATAAAGCTTTTGCGGATATCCCGTTCCTCTGCCTTTATACTGGTAAAATACCTCTTTAACCGTTCCGCATTTTCTGTTCTGGAAAGAACATGGCCATCATATTCAAAAAGCTTCACACCATAATAATTTTCAAGATAATGGATGTGCTGTGTAACCCCTGGCTGTGTCATATTCAGTTTTTCTGCTGTACGGCGGTAATTCATTTCATCGCACAGCACAAGAAACGTTGATACTCTGTAATCCAGCATATCCTCCTCCAATTATATTTTTTTATCATTTGATAAATATTGATAATTTGATTTTATCATAAATTTCGTGTATAAACAAGAAGAACTAACAAAACAAAGGAGACTCACCATGAAATTTTTTAAATTTTTTCCCGGAATTCTGCTGTCAGCAGCTATAGCGTTACTTGCCTGCTGGCTGGAAAGCTTACTTCCCATTCACTTAATTGGATCTGCTGTAATTGCAATGTTTCTTGGAATGTTTCTTAACCGTTTTTTGCAAAACACCAGTTTATTTACAGCCGGTTTAACATTCACTTCTAAAAAAATACTGAAATTTGCCATTATCCTGTTAGGACTTTCCCTGAACATAACCACCATATTGCATGTAGGCAGACTGTCCTTAACGGTTATGGTATTCACTCTGCTGACCTGTTTTGGAGGAGGATATTTTATTGGAAAAGCCCTGGGACTCAATTGGAAACTGTCTAATTTAATCTCTGCCGGCACCGGTATCTGTGGCGGCTCTGCCATTGCTGCAATCGCCCCAACCATCGAGGCGGATGATAACGATGTTGCGTATGCGATGTCTGCCACATTCCTGTTTGACATGGCAATGATTGTTCTTTTTCCAATTATGGGCAGGGCACTTGGCATGACAGACGAGGCTTTTGGAATCTGGGCCGGAACCGCAGTGAATGATACTTCTTCCGTTGTAGCAACCGGCTATGCCTTTTCAGAGGCAGCAGGCGACTTTGCAACCATGGTAAAACTTACAAGAACACTTGCCATCATCCCTACAGTAATTACTTTTGCCCTTATACAGCTTCATCTGAAACGGAAAGAAGTTCTTGAAACGAACCAGAAGGACCTGAATAGGAACGCCGATTTCAGCATAAAAAAAATATTTCCATGGTTTATTACCGGTTTTGTGCTAATGTCCTGCATTGCCAGCGTATTTTCCATTCCTTCGACAGTAGTATCCGGCAGTAAATCCGTAAGCAAGTTTCTGATGGTCTGTGCCCTTTCTGCCATCGGATTAAACACTTCCTTCTCGAACATGAAAAAAGCCGGTATCCGTCCAATGATACATGGTTTTATTATCTCCGCACTGGTTGTCATTGTCGCACTTATGGTTGAAATGGCTATGGGAATTGTATAGAAGAAAGGATTTGATAATGAAAACATATGTTACTTTATTTCTCACAATGTTAAAAACCGGTTTGTTTACCTTCGGTGGCGGATATGCGATGATTGCCCTCCTCGAAAATGAATTTGTTTCCCAAAAGAAATGGATTGAAAAAGAGGAATTTCTTGATATGGTGGCTATCGCAGAATCAACACCTGGTCCGATTGCCATTAATGCGGCAACCTATATTGGCTATAAAATGCTTCGTTTCAGGGGAGCGCTGCTGGCAACCGTTGGTGTATGTATTCCATCCTTTATCATTATATACATAATATCGCTTTTCTTTGATCAGTTTCTGTCGCTGACTCTTGTTGCAAATGCGTTTAAAGGAATACAGGTATGTGTCATTTACCTCATTTTTTCAGCTGGAATAAAAATGTTAAAGGGAATACCAAAAACTCCATTTAATATAATAATCATGACCTTTGTCATATCAGCCATGATTATAACATCCTTCCTGGCAGTCCGTTTTTCCACCCTGTACTACATTCTTATCTGTGGTATGTGCGGTGTATCCATGTATCTGTTGAAACGCCTTTCCAAAAACAAGGAGGATGCTGCATGATTTATCTCGAATTATTTTTCACTTTTTTGCAAATCGGAACCGTATCCTTCGGTGGCGGATATGGCATGATTTCACTAATCAGAGAACAGGTGTTATCCCGCAACTGGCTTTCAGAAACAGATTTTTTAAATATGATTGCTGTATCCGAGTCCACACCCGGTCCAATTGCTGTGAATATGGCAACCTTTATTGGAGCCTCGCAGGGTGGACTGCCCGGTTCTGTTGCTGCTACCCTGGGCGTGGTACTTCCATCCTTTATCATTATTCTGCTGATTGCTGCTCTTATCCGCAATTTGCTAAAATATAAAGGAGTTCAGGCATTTTTAAGTGGTATCAGACCCTGCGTAACCGGGTTAATACTCGCTACAGCCACCCTGCTCTTTTTCAATACTTTTCTGGGAATCCAGCAACTCCATTCCCCATTTTCCATTGATGTCAGAGCATTTGCGATTCTGACGGTTCTGCTTATTCTGCAACATAGAAAGAAAGCAAAGAATCCAAAAGGAATACCTCCCATCGGACTGATTTCAATTTCTGCCTGTCTGGGTATAATTTTATATTCCTTTTAAAAAACAAGGGACTGGTACAAAAATTACAGCTCTGATAATTTTTGTACCAGCCCCTTATTAAAATTCTTCTACCCTATTCTACTGTATCAGGGATATTTTCGTTACTTCTGGCATTTCTCCTCCGCATACGCTATCATCTCCCGCTCTCCTTTAATTTCCTGCGGGTACGGATACTTTTCGGACACACGTTCAAAGTCTTTCAACGCCCGTTCTGCTCTCTTTTCATCCTTCTCCACATACTTTGCATACAGGTATTCGGTACGAAAAACGGACGGTGATGTTTTCATGCTTTTCATGAATTTTTCCTGGTCTTCTGTCATCAGTTTTTCAAAACGTTCTGCTCTCTGTTCCCCAACGATTTCACAGTAAATCTGCTCATTGATTAACATTTTCCGGTGGACATCTACCATTCCTGTCTTCTTGTTCAGCAGCTGCTCCATCAGCTCGTCTGCCTCTGCAAATTTCTTCTCATCTATCATACGTAAACAGCGGAATACCGCAATGCTGGCAATCATACTGTTCTGCAGACCTTCTTCGGACGGCATGGCAAACCATTCCTCCGGCATATCTTTACTGGTTTGTCCGTATGTTTCCAGTTCATTCATTTTCATCTGCAGCCACAACGCCCGGATGGACTCTGGATTTTTCCCAAGTTCTTTTACATTGTAACCATCATTATTATTTCCCTGAATTTTCAGTGGGATACCATTCATTGCTGCCTGACTCAGACCGGAAATTCCCCAAAGAAGCAGCATTCCATGCAGTATATCCCACTTCCATGTCACAAGTGCCATGACGAAAGGAACAATAGATACTATGACATTTGCCATGGACCCACCCAGATTGTACAGCACATATGGAATCTTTCCGTCCACTAAATCCGGCGGCGCCATCAGACACTGTCCCCCGGTTCCCGCCAGGGAATACCGTTTGAACCGGATTTTTTCATTCAGCTTTACCCACATGAAGCTGCCTATCCGGAAGGAAGAAAATTTGTATCCGCTCAGCAGTCCGAATACCAGGTGCCCTGCTTCATGAACCACAACCTGTACTAATGTGGAAAACCAGAACCAGAGATAAAAACCGCATACACAGAAAATAAACTCACCTAATGACATAGAATTGACGATAGGCTTCAATTCTGACTTAAACAGCTTTCCGGCTAACATTCCCACACAAAAACCGATTCCCAGCATTAAACTGAAACCCAGTAAAAAACGGACTATCTTTTTTACTTTCTTTTTCTTTGTTTTTTCTGTTTCACTCATTGTTGTTCTCCTTATGCCCTTGTCCCTATACTTAGATACTCCACCACTGGTGGCTGTTCTTCCAGATGTTCTCCTACCAGCTTTTCCATCCATACCATGTCATACCACCGGTTAAACTTGTAGCCGCACTTTGAGAAAGTACCAATCAGCCGGTAGCCCTGACGCTCATGAAACCGCACGCTGTCCTTTGTCAGATACTCATCCTCTTCCTCCGGATACGCAATGCAGGCATATAAATTCAACACACCCTGCGCTTTTAATAACCTCTCCAGCTCCGCATACAACAGCCTTCCAAGCCCCATACGTTTCATTCTCTGCTTTATGTAAATACTTACCTCCACATTCCAGGCGTAAGCAGCACGGCTTTTAAATTCCCCGGCGTAAGCATATCCCAGAATTTCTCCTGCCCGTTCTGCCACCAGATATGGATACTTCTTTAACGTACTGCAAATGCGGGACTGAAATTCCTCCACCGTTGGAACCACATATTCAAAAGTAATGGCCGTCTGCTCCACATAAGGGGCATAAATTGCCAGCAGTTCTGCTGCGTCCTCCGGATGTGCCTGACGAAGGACAAGTTCTCTATTTTCCATTTTTAGTTTTTCGGTAACTTCATTGTTACCATTTCTCCTGTTAAATTGACAAGGAAAGTTGTCATTCATAGTATAACACTGACAACTTTCCTTGTCAATACAATTCTTTCTATTGCTAATATTTCTTCGATAAGATATAATATCGTTAGACATTATACCTACGAAAGGAAGTGTTCTCATGCCAGCATTACACCCTCAACCACAACTAATTACCCTGGAACAGTATGAAGCTCTCCCGGAAGACAAAAGAGTGGAAGTTTTCGATGGTGTTGCTTATAATATGGCCAGTCCATCGCAGGAGCACCTGACTTTATTATTGAAATCGTTTCTCCAGGGAATCCGGCTGATGATTATATCCGCAAGCTGTATTATTATAAAAATTCCGGAGTGCGTGAATACTGGATTGTAGATTCCCGCCGCAAAACCATAACTGTAAATTACTTTGATGGCAATATGCTTAACATCCAATACTCTTTTGATTCTGTTATCAAAGTAAATATTTATGAGGATTTATTTATCAACTTTTCCGAAATTACAGATATATTAAATTTTTGAATTTTACAGATGAAAAGTGCTGCCGCTGAAACTAATTTCATGCGACAGCACTTTTGTTTTTTAAGTGAATTCAGTAACGTTTAATCGGAAAACTTCTTTATGATTTTTTCCATTTGTTCTTCTGTTAAATCCTCCAGATATAACGTCATCGGAATAATTTTGTTTTCTGTCAGAAGCAGCCAGTCATGTGCCATTGGAACTCCATCATAATATACCCGGTGAAACTTTGCCTGCTCTGTTTCATATACCACCCGGAATTCTGTTTTTTCCCGTTCTTCCCGGCTGCTGTGCCGGAATTCCTTTTCAAAAAAAGCGTTCAGACAGAAATCATACAAACACTTCACCTTTACCGTAATAACCTCATACTGCATTCCAAGTACCACGGAATCCGTAAACAGCTTCTGGTTGTATTCTCCCAGACGAAGCAGTATGGAAGAGGTTTCTTCTGCCTCGCAGGAAGATGCTTCATACTCCGCTGCCATAAAATCCTCTATGCGGAGCGGAATTTCCTCATTGTAAACCTTCCATTCCCTTCCCAATACTTCATAAACGGACACCGGTTCTTTCTCTCCATCCAGATGTATTCCGCTTTTCAGAACAACCGCCGTCAGACCGCCTAGTAAGGAAACTACCAGTACCACATCCGCCACAATCGTCAGAATCCAGTTCCCTGTTTTCGACATTCCCTGCTTCTTTAATGTTTTCTGCACTTTACGGAGAAGCAGTATAATCAGCACAATTCCTATCAGATATATCATCATGAAAAGTACCATATTCCGGTTGTAAGAACAGAACAGCCCCAGAACAACTGCTGCCAGTATGCCCAGAAATATCCTGCTCAACGTGCGGTACAGCCGTGGTGCCGGACAGGCCCGTCCCTCTTTTGCTTCCTTCTCTGCTTTTTTCAGCCAGTTCCAGTAATATGCCACATCAAACAGCAGATAAAAAATCCCCAGAAACCAGATGGCAAAATTCCAGAGTCTGCTGCTGTCAGCCAGAAATTCCAGCCAGTTACCGGAAGCAATCTGGAACTGGGTAAAGGCATTCATCAGAAATACAAGCAAAAGCAGCAGATGGGAAAACAGGAAATTTTTCTTCATGGATTTTTTAATAATTTCCAGCCGAAGCAGTTCATCGGTTTCAATTGGCACTGCCTCCGGGGTCTCCGAACAGAAAATCTGCATTTGCATCCAGCTTCCTGCTTTCTCCCGTCCTGCTGCCTCACAGTATTCTTCCATCTCTTTCTGCTTTTCCAGAGGTTCCGGATCAAACTCCGAAGCCTCCGGTACATATGTCACCGAATATTTCACTCTGGCAGGCTCTGCTTTGCGGAATCTCCAGGCAAAGCTTCCAATCTGGTCAAACCGCCAGCCTTTTGCCGCCATCTTTTCCAGATGGGTCTCCACGCCCTTGTAATCAAACAGCGCAAACGATGCCAGTTGATATTTATATTCTCCCATACGCTCCCTCCAATTCCTTATTCATTGTCAAATAACCGCTCAAAATCCTGAGTCAGCACTTTTAAACGTTCATATTCCTCCCACAGCATTTCCTGTCCTTTTTCTAAAAGAATGTAGCTGCGCTTCCGCCCTTCTACCTTCGTTTCCTTAATAAAGTCTGCGGACTGAAACTGCTCCAACAGATTATAAAGCGTACCGGGACCGACCCGGACACGCCCCTTTGTCATTTCCTCCACCCGGCTCATAATGTCTATTCCGCAGCATTCCTCTTTCAGACAAAGCAGAATATAAAACATCTGCTCCGTCAGTGTCTGGAATTTTTCTCTTGGCATTTCCCCACGCTCCCTGTCTGACCTCTTTTGATATCTCTTTTATATCGAATATCGCTATTGATTAATCTTATTATAGTATCGAATATCGTTATTGTCAAGAAAACAATACCTGACAGGTGATACAAGCCTGTCAGGTGCTGGTTAAGACTTCGCTGTTATCTCCTGCTCCGCCTTAAATATCCTGCATATTTAACCCCGAAATGTACTGTCACCAAAGCATAGACTACCATCATAATTCGTAACAGCCAGGCCACTACCGTAAAAAACATTCCATCGAAAAAATGAAGAATCAGAAACTGCCATGCCAGATACAAAAAGAACACAATAAACATCGGAATCATGCGCCCCTTAAAAATACGCTGCATCATGTCAAGCTTGGAACTGTCATCAAAGAAAATTTCCTCTTCTTCTTTCATGTCAGCCACCGGTTTCCGGAAATAACTGTATCCCACATACGTTGTAATGTACTCCCATCCACAGTCCTCAAACATTTGTGTATATTCCGGTTTATTCACGTTGCCCTCCTGGTTATAATCCAGCTGGTACACGACCTCCTCCGGCTCACACTGTTCAAAATGATACTGTCCGATTCCGGTCACTCCGATAAATTTCCATCCTTCCCTGTGCCGCCTGGACAGATACTCCTGCTCCTTGTCGTACTCGGTAATCGTAAAGTATCTAAATTCCTGTTTCGTTTCCATTTCCGATGTCCTCCGTCGCATTTCTATACAAACGCTTAATGCGTGTTTTTTCCAGCTGCAGCACTTCCATGCCAAGCTCCGTAATTTCATACAGCTTACGCTTTTCCTCTTCTTTTACGAACCGTATCAGTTTATCCTTTTCCATCTTGGAAAGACTTCCATACATCGTTCCCGGACTTAGCCGGATTTCTCCTTCTGTCATCCGTTCTACCATCTGCACCACGCCATAGCCATGGTTCGGACGCTGCAGGCAGAGCAGAATGTAAAAGCCGGTTTCTGTCATTGGAACATATACCTTCTTAATATGTGCGTCCAAATCAGCACCTCCTGCAATCGCTTTTTCACATTTTACCATGTTTTCACACAAATCCATACTATAAATATATCGCAGTGCAATATATTTTTCAAGTATTTTTCCAAACAACTTTCTGAAATCCTGTAAAACTCTTTACCATACATTCCTAGTAACTAAAGCCTGACACAGTACATCCCTTAAACTGCCAGACACCAGACGGACCAGATAAACTATCATAAAAAGCGCGATGAACACGATTCCCAGAACCCGTAACAGCCGTTTGGGCAGTTTGTGATAAAAGCATAAAACCAAAGCTGCCGGCGGCAGCAGAAAAACCATCGGATGATACCGCCATGCTTCTGCAAAGTCCAGACGCAGCAACGCCAGACAGGCCCTCGACATCCCACAGCCAAAACACGGAATCCCGGTAAAAAACAAAACCGGACACCCTATCCCAAGCACATACAGCAACAGTGCCACCGCTGCCGTAATTCCCAGCAGCGTCACCAAATCTTTTCTGGTCATTTTACCACAATCCTATTCCTTACGTTTTAATGTTTTTAAATATCTTTTCTGCTCCGCCGTAATCCGGTAACTTTCCACCGCCTTCTGAATGGTCTTATTATGCGTCCAGACATCCAGCCGGTGTTCCGTAAGATATGGCAGAATCACCTCATACTGCTTCGCCAGTGCCGTGGCAAAATACCAGGCCACCACCATTTTCACATAGTACTCCTCCGAAGAAATGGAGGCCACAAGCTCCGGATATTCCACGGAAAACGCCTCGTCCAGATAATATTTCATCAGCATATTCACACCAAACCGGATGGTATACGTCTCCCCACTGGCAATCCAGCGCTGCACCCATTCATACAACCGGGGCAGGTCCTTTTTTAACACCTTGGGAGACATCATATCACAGGTCGCCCAGTTGTCTACATAAGGCAGAAACTCATTCACAGCCGCAATACAGGTATCAAACTCCCTGACTGCTTCCAGCAGAAAGCCATGCAGATTGTTCTCCTCATAATACTGATGGGGAAGTTCCTGCAAAAACGCCTGTGCTTCCGGTGTTCCTGCCAGCTCCTTTGCCAGCTTCCGCAGGGCCGGAGTCCGGACGCCAATAATGACTTCCGGAGCAATGGTCGGCATAAGTTTACTGTGGAACTGTTTATAGGACAGGTCCTGTAATTCAAATAAGCGTTCGGTGATTATCTGCATATTGTCTTTTCTCCTTTTTATTGCGCTTCATCAGCACTTTACTTTTTTATCTGAGTGTAGTAAACTGGTACTAAAGGAAACGCTTTAATCAGCATTTCCTTAGAAAAGAAAGGAATATTTTACTATGAATACTACTTTTATTCAGGGGCAGGAAGAAATTATACATCATTTTGGTTATTTTCCGGACTTCCATGATGATTATCTGGAGCACATTGAAATCTCCAGCCAGGACATTATTCTTTCTATCCGTATGGCTTCTTCCGCAGAACAGGAAGAAGTAAACGAAGTACCTTCCAGATATGTAACACTGACCCTGCATAACATTAAAAATTTTAACCTTCAGGGAAATGATATATATGGGGTTTTAAGCATTCTCTTTGATATCCGGATTACAAAAACTCCGGATGGGGTTTTAACGAAACTTTCCACCTCGTTAGGTGCAGAAGGGTCCATTCTTTCTGAAAGTGCAGAAGTAAAACTTCTTTAGGGATATCAGAGATATCCCTTTTTTTGAATTATTCAGCAACTTCTCCGTTTTCTTTCCACCACTTCAAAAACTCTGTATCTCTCTCTGGTTCCCCACCGTCCCTTAAAGACCGATTGACCTTTAAGATTTCCTCCAGTGCTGCCCACACCGGCTGATATCCCATTTCCAGTTCTTTCCCTGTCATCTTTGTTTTCTGCCGCTGTTCTTCCACTTCACAGTGGTAAAACAGCGAATGACAGATGTATTTCTGACCTTTTTTATGTAAATCTTCCCTTAATTCCGTCACTTCCCCTATCTCTTTTACAGAATCCGGTTTTAGTACAAGTCCTGTCTCCTCCAGAACTTCCCTTTTAAGAGCCTCCAGAAATGATTCTCCTGTCTCTACCGTCCCACCGGGAATTTTATACTCCCCGGATTTTCCCCGCTGCATGGCGTACTTTCCATTGTGAAAAATAATGGCACGGACCGCATATTTTTCAAATACAGGCCAGCTGTCGGAATAATTTTTTTCATCCAATTGAAAAAGCAGTTTCATGGAATCACACATCCTTCTTTTCTCGTTTTTTCTATTCCCAGTTCTTCCATACCTCCGGCTGATACCCCACGGTTGCCTGCTTTCCATTTCTGACAATCGGTGTTTTGAACAACTGCTGGTTTTCCAGAAGCTTTTCTTCCTTGTCCGAATCTGATAAATAATTCAGCAGTGCCAGCGTATTTTTGTCCTTATTATTAGTATCAATCAACTGGTCCAGACCGCCAACTGCCTGTTTCACACTGGTAAATTCCCCTTTGCTCATTCCTTTTTCTTTCAGGTCGATGAACTGAACTTTTATGCCACGTTCTTTAAAATAGCGGTCTGCTTTCTTTGTATCAAAGCACTTTTTTGTGCCAAAAATCTGAATGTTCATGTTTTGGATTCCTTTCTGGAATTATGGTTTTCTTCTGGTTTGAACCGTTTTCTTTATCATAACACAACTTACTATGTTTTACTATACTTTCTGAGAAACAGTCACCTTAAAATCATCCGGACATATATTCTCTGATTTACTTGAGAAACTCACCTCTGGAATTTTACTGTTTTCTTGTGTAGGAAGTACCTTCTTAATTGATATGTTCCTTTCACTGACTCATTACATCACCTTTTATGAACCATTTCGCCTACTTGACATGCTCTTTCAAATCAACTACAATTTAGTTCGGATATAATAACGAATAAGGTGGCAAACACTATGAAAAATTTAGATTTTAACAAAACAACGGTTACAATAGAGAAAAACGGTCTGGTTTTAGAAGGTGGTGCCATGCGTGGTATGTTTACCGCAGGCGTTCTGGATGTTCTTATGGAACATAACATTGAATTTGATGGTGCCATCGGTGTCTCTGCCGGTGCTACGTTTGGATGTAATTTCAAATCAAAGCAGATTGGACGAACCATCCGTTATAACATGAAATACTGTAATGATCCCCGGTACTGTAGTTTTCGCTCCCTGTTAAAAACAGGAGACTTATTTGGTGCGGAATTCTGTTATCATACCCTTCCGGAGCAGCTGGATTTGTTTGATAATGAAACTTATGAACATTCCCCGATGGAATTTCATATTGTCTGTACCGATGTCAACACGGGAAAACCAGTATATTACAAATGTGATAAATTTGACCACGATGGTCTGGAATGGGTCCGTGCTTCTGCGTCCATGCCACTGGTATCCCGCATTGTAGAAGTGGGCGGACGGCAGATGCTGGATGGCGGCATTGCTGATTCCATTCCGTTGGAATATTTTCAAAGCATTGGTTACCATCGTAATCTCGTTGTCCTTACCCAGCCAAGGGATTATGTCAAAAAGGAAAATAAAATGCTTCCACTGATGAAGCTTTCTTTAAAACGATATCCAAACTTAATTGAAACGATGCGACAGCGCCATGTCAACTACAATCAGACCCTGGACTATATCCGGAGCGAAGAGAAAAAAGGAACGGTTCTGGTGCTTTGTCCAAAAGAAAAACTTCCGGTTGGGCGGATTGAACATAACCCGGAACGGTTAAAGCACGTATATGACCTTGGCCGGGAAGTGGCACTGGAAAATTTAGAAAAGATTAAGACATTTTTAAATTGTACTGAGCAACCAGTATCTGCGTGCTCTGCGAACAATAACTTTTAAACTATATGTAACATGTATGGCTCGAAACAGCCATGTATATTTTTCTCCTAATGCACACAAACTATCCTTCAATTGGAGGTGATTTGTGTGCATTCTCTTTGGTCGGAAACAATAACTCTTCCCACATTTGAAGCATTAAATAAAAATCTGAAAGTCGATGTACTGATTATAGGCGGCGGAATTACCGGAATTTTGTGCGCCCATTTTTTGCATCAGGCCGGTGTTCGCTATGCTTTGGTGGAGGCTGACACCATATGCAGCGGAATCACGAAAAATACCACCGCAAAAATCACATCCCAGCACGGACTGATTTACCACAAAATTGTGAAAACCTATGGTCCCGAACGTGCACGGCTCTATTTTGAAGCAAATGAAGCAGCCCTGAAGGAATACCGTACCCTCAGCCGGAACATTCCCTGCGATTTTGAAATAAAGGACAACTTTGTTTATTCCATTCATGATGAGCGGAAGCTTCAACGGGAGCTGACTGCACTCTCACGTCTGAATATTCCGGCTTCTTTTTCAGATAAGCTTCTCCTTCCCTTTGAAACGGCAGGGGCTGTACGGTTTCAAAAACAGGCACAGTTCCACCCGCTGAAGCTGATGGCAGAATTAGCAAAACCTCTGCATATTTACGAGCATACCAAAGTACAGGAGCTGATTGGGTCTGTCGCTGTCACCACGACAGGACGTGTTATGGCAGACAAGATTATTATTGCCACACATTTTCCATTACTGAATAAGCACGGCAGTTATTTTCTCAAGCTGTACCAGCACCGTTCCTATGTACTGGCACTGGAACATGCACCATCTGTCAACGGTATGTATGTGGATGACGCAGACAAGGGAATGTCCTTCCGGACTTACCAGAATATACTTCTTCTGGGCGGCGGTGGACATCGTACGGGAAAGCATGGTGGAACCTGGACGGAGCTGCGGCAGTTTCAACAGACCCACTATCCTGAGGCAAAAGAACGGTTTCACTGGGCCACCCAGGACTGCATGACACTGGATGACATTCCTTATATCGGACAGTATTCGAGGCGAACACCGCACTTATACACTGCCACCGGATACAATAAATGGGGGATGTCCTCTGCCATGGTGGCTGCGCAATTACTGCGGGATTTGATTTTAAGCAAAGACACCCCATATGCAGACCTGTTCTCTCCTTCCAGAACCATGCTGCATCCGCAGCTGTTTCTCAACGCCGCCGAATCCACCATAAATCTTCTGACACCAACGAAGCCCCGCTGTCCTCATCTTGGCTGTGCCCTGAAATGGAATGCAGCGGAGCACTCCTGGGATTGTCCATGTCACGGCTCCCGGTTTACGGAAAACGGGGAGCTGATTGACAATCCGGCAACGGATGATATGACAAAGTAGTCATCTTTACCCTCTGTCGTATCATGGAAACCGTTCCATTTTATGCTGTTTCCAGTTTATAATTTTCTGCCTGGGACTGGAACAGCTTATAGTACAGGCTGTCCGTCTTTTTCATCAGATTTTCGTGGGTATCGTAGTCCGCCACGGTGCCTCCGTCAATAATTAAAATCTTATCACAGAACACGGAGGAGGACATCCGGTGGGAAATGTAAATAGCTGTTTTGTCCTCCACCAGTCCGTTAAACTTCTCATAAATCTCTGCCTCAGCAATCGGGTCCAGAGCACTGGCCGGCTCATCCAGAATCACCATGGAAGCCTTTTTGTAAAGTGCTCTCGCAATGGCAACCTTCTGTCCCTGTCCACCGGATAATTCAATACCGTCTTTATCGTAATCCTTACCGAACCGGCTCTGGATTCCCTGTGGCAGCTCTGCTATCTTTTCCCCCAGTCCAACTTCCTGTACCAGATGCTCTATCCGTTCATTGGAAGCATCCTTTGCCTGGCAGGAAATATTTTCTGCAATCGTAAAATTGAACAGACGATAATCCTGAAACACTGCGGAAATTGTATTCATATAGGATAAATAATCGTATTCATAAATGTTCTTTCCGTTTACCAGAATTTCTCCACTGTCTGCCTGATACATCCGGCAAATCAGCTTCACCAGTGTGGATTTTCCAGCACCATTTAAGCCTACAATGGAAATCTTCTCGCCTTTCTGAATGGAAAAAGAAATATTCTTTACTACCGGCTTTTCTGCATTTGGATAGGTAAATGTTACATTCTTAAACTCCACCGTTTCCACATCGCCGTCAAAAGGCTCTCCGCCGGTCTGCTTTGTTTCCTCGGCTAAAGACATGAACTCCATGTACGGGTCCAGCCAGCCAAGGAACTGCAGCAGCATGACCACACTCCCTCCCATCTGTATTACCATGGAAGAAAAATTAATTGCCGCAGAAACATACATGGTCAGTGCACCTAATGTCAGTTTCGGTCCAAATACATCACTCAGTGTCCGGATGCCAACATACCCATAACTGAACGCTGCCACCCCTTCGCTGACTGCACCCATCTGCCCCATGGCCCTGCCAAATTTCCGCTGCATCTGCTCAAATTTATCGCAGGTATCATTGGAAAACTGCATAATCCGTCCGGTAATCATATCAGACATGTGATACAGACGGATGTCCTTCTGGGCATCCTTTTCCATACCCAGATTTAAATAATATCCGAACCGGCGGTTAATCGGAATCATTTCCTGCATAACCTCCATCTGAAATTTGGATACCCCTCCGTAAATAACCAGCATGAGGACAATTCCGACAACCAGGACAACAATCAGCACAGGTCCTAACGTTGCCAGAATCACCAGCATACCTGCCATGGTAACCGCCTGACTTAAACTGTTAAATATCGTTATAATCAGGTTTTCAATGGCATTCTGATTCTGAATCGTGAACACGGCACGCTCTTTCAGATCCAGATAAGTCGGATTTTCCAGATAGGAATATTCCAGATTCATGATTTTTTCCGACATCAGCCTTAACATCCCATTGTTGGTTTTCTCCTGGAGGACACTGCAGAACCGCTGCAGCAGATTATCCAGCAATGTCATTCCGACATTGTTACTAATAATCAGTCCAGCGAACCAAAGCAGACGCTCTGTGTCCCTGCCGCCTGTCAGCTCGTTCACCAGATACATTGGTAAAATTATATTACATAAAGTCTTTGCTGCCCCGGCCAGAGATTTTACCAGTAATAACAGTAAATTCGCTGGGGAAACGGACCATGCCAGTTTAATAAAATGCGCTAATTTTTTCATGCTTTCTCTCCATTCTGAAACTTTTGTAACCGTTTCACACTTTCCTGGTTACCTGTTTTCCTTAGTTCATGGCTGGTTGTTCTAACGAAGCAGCTGCTTTTTCTACTGCATCTTCCTGATAATACTTTCCCTGAATCATGAACATTTCATAGTATTTTCCCTTTCGTTCCATTAGCTCGTCATGATTGCCGTACTCTGCCAGACCATCGGCTTCAAATAATGCAATCTTATCACAGAATCTTGTACTTGCCAGACGGTGGGATATGTAAACTGCGGTTTTTCCTTCCACCAGACTGCTGAAATTTTCATAAATTTCCGCTTCCGCCAGGGCATCCAGTGCCGCAGTCGGTTCATCCATAATTACCATGGCTGCATCCTTATACAATCCTCTGGCAATAGAAAGCTTCTGCCGTTCACCACCGGAAAAATCCGTACCGTTTTCGTCAATGACCTTTAACATCATCTGGTCCAGACCATGTTCAAAACCCTCTACCTTTTTCCAGAGTCCGACTTTTTCCAAAGCCGTCTTTACCCGTTCATCATCCACATGTTCAGAGGCACAGGCCACATTTTCCCGGATGGAAAATGCCAGCACGTTGACTTCCTGAAATACCGCAGAATACAGGCTGTACAATTCACTTTTTTTCATTGTGGTAATATCCACACCATTAACATAAATATGTCCTTCTGTCGGTGCAAACAGACCAGTCATCAGTTTTACCAGCGTGGACTTTCCGGCACCGTTGACACCAACCACAGCCAGACGTTCCCCGGAATGAATCGTGAAATTCAAATCCGTAAAAATATTTTTTTCTGTCCCCGGATAGTGGAAGGTTACGTGGTCAAAAACAAGTTCCAGAGTGTTGTGGTTTCCTGCTTTCGCTCCTGCCTTCCGTTGTTTATCCCGTGGCTTTGCAGCAGAGTATACAGTTTCCGTTTCTCTTTTTAACACATCCGCTGCTGTTTTCTCACCCTCCACCACCAGAGGTGCATCCAGAAGACGGTAAAAATCATTGACATATTCTCCCTCATTCCAGATAAATGCCAGGTCTTTGCCAAATTCCAGCATAAGTGCCATCAGAGAAACTACCATTGCCGTATACATGGTAAAAGAACTGACGGACATTCCACGGAGAACATTCTGCACCAGAATGCCATAAGTCAGCACATTACTGATAAGCAGTGTCACAATACCACATAAACCAAGCAGAAATTCCCGGTTTTTTATACTGGCAAACAATCGTTGATGAGCGTTGATTTCTTCCTGGTAATTGTCCATAATCCGTTTCCGCAGATTGAAAATACGGATATCCTTGCCGTAGGAAAAATCCTGGGTAGTCCGCTGGTAATACCCAATCCGCCGTCCTGCCTTTGCCATCTCTTCTTTTTTGGAATACTCATAATCATGGGTCAGCTTCGAAGTCCAAAGAATCACTGCCACATGCACTATCAGGGAAAGCAGCAGCACCGGACTTAACGCTCCTGCCATAATCACCATCCCAATCAGGGTCAGAAGCTTTGCTCCAATCTGGGACAGTTTGTTATATAAACCTTCAATACCATTGCTGTTATTGCTTCCGGCATTCATCCCCTTCTGGTATTCTTCAAAAAATCCGGCATTTTCATGGTGACAGTAATCCATTGTCTGTATCCGGTCCGACAATTCCCCCAGATACAGCAGACGGATTCGCATATTTCTTGTGGAAATATAGGCGTCCAGATACCGCACCAGCACTACCAGTATGCCTGCTGCAAGAAAATATCCTGCCATGGACAGAACCAGCCGTTTTGCGGCATCTGCTCCTCCCTGTTCCAAGACGCCAATTGCAATTTTAGGTAAAAACACCGCCAGAAACGGGTAAACCGCTGCCACTACCGTATAAGCGGCAATTCGCCCATACTGGGCCTTGTCCTGTTTCCACATATGGGCTGCCATCCGCCGGATGACAGCAGACACATGATAAGATTTCTTTGGTTTCATTGTTATCCTCCTCATTAATTACTACTACAAACTATTTTATTCCGGAATGATATCGCTGTAAGCAATCACCATCACTCCTTTTTTCTGTTCCTCTGTCAATGGTCTTAAAATCCCCCTGTTTTCCAGTTCTTCTAATACCATAACAATATTTACCGGACGCATTTCATGCCACAATTTCAGCATTTCATGCATGTGACCCGGATAATATGGCTTTTCCAGCTGAATTTTCTGTTGTATCAGACGATCCATTTTCTTCTTTACCTTTTCCGGCAACGTAACATCGCGGTATATTTTTTCCACGAAAGACTCGTCAAAGGCAGTTTCTTTTTCTACTATCACATTGACCACATCTTTTCCATCCCGGTTTACAATAAAACCTCTGTCATACAGCCGGACATATTTGTCCAGGAGCGCCTCTGTTTTGGGCAGCTGCCCACGGAGAAACATTCCAAATGCTTCGATATCTTCCAGGCGATTTTCTTCCCAGCCAAAGGCACGGTCATCATAACTGGTGGATAATGACCAGGTTCCTATTTTCTTTTTCCCATCCACTACCCACATCGGACCACATAGTTTATTTTCTTTCTTCCATCGATTCGCCGTCTCTGCCCTTTCAATGGATGCAAATGCCACATATTCTCCGCCATCCCTGCGTTTCACATAATAATTTTTCTTTTTCATCAGTTCCAAATTAAATAAGGCAATTCCCACATCCGTAACCACACGGGCTATTTTTGTCCAGTACCAGTAATTATGGTCATTATCGGGTACATAGATATCTGCATTCCAGTCACGATAGGTTTCCATAATTTCAGGAATAAAAAAATCACAGAATACTTTTGCAATTTCTCTGGATAACTCCATGGACTGTTCCAGAATATCGCCTGGTACATTATCAATAAACATATTTGTCCGGTATCTCTGTCCCGGCAGCAGATCCAGAAATCCATACTCTGTCAGATATTCCACCTCATCTTCAATAAAAACCGGACTCACTCCCAGTTCTTCTGCCATTTCCTCAATTGTCCTTGATTCATAATATGCCGCAAAAGCAATATTCTGCCGCAGTTTGGAATTTAAAAACTGCTCGGTATCTCCCAGTTCACCAGGAGTACCAATATTCCCCATCTCTATCATTTTTACCGGCTCTATTCCTAAGTTTCCTTTTCGTCTCACTTGTTTCATTCCTTCCTTTAACTGCGTTTTTGCTTCCGACAAATGCCACTTTACCGTTCCTTCCGGAAGTTCCAGAATCCGGGCTATTTCCGAAATTTTTTTATTATGGTAATAATGCAGCAGAACAATTTCCCGGTGCCGTCTGCCAAGCCACGCCACTTCCCGCTGAAGTAATGCCAGTTCCTCATTTCTGGCATATTCTGCTGCATAATCCTTCTGTTCTGTCGGTTCTTCCCCTTCCAGAAGTTCCTGCCGGTGTTTTGTCTGTTCTTTTACATAATGCGCGTACACATTATGGGCAATCCGGTACAGATATCCTTCCCAGTTGTACACTTCTTCCACCGTCCGCAGAGTCATATATGCTTCACAGGTAATACGTGCTGCCAGCTCCTCTGCTTCATTCAGACTGCTGCATTTTCCCAGCGCAAATCCAAAAAACTTTTTTTGATAGTCAGCTATCATCTCATCTGCAAATGATTTATCCATGGTTCTCTCCTAAAAACGTTTTCCGTATATATAGTGTCACTGAATGAAAAAAGGTTGGAAAAAAAAAGACTTTTCATTACTATAAAGCAGTATACACTTACAGTAATGAAAAGTCACGCAGTCTTGGAAATCATAATCGTTTTTTAATGAAGTTTTAATTATACTCCAACATATTCTCTATAAAGATCCCATACCCCCTGGTCGGGTCATTGACTAAAACATGGGGCACAGCACCTACAATTTTCCCGTTTTGGAGGATTGGTGAACCCGACACCTTCGTGTCAAGTAGGGAGCAACAATTTTCTGCAAATTTTGATATTTTTCTGCAAAAAAGAAAATGTCATTACTAAATTCTGTGCAATGCACAGAATTTAGTAGCACTTGTTAATCCATCTCTAGCCCCATTACTAATTGCGATATAATGTCACTTATTTCTGCACAAATATCTTCTGCTCTAAAAGTTGCCAATAATATGTTAAGTGTACATTTCACTCCATATTCTTTATTCATCCACTGATTTATCTTTTTTAACAACTTTTTACCGCTAACCAATGCTAGTTTATTATCAAGTCCTTTCCACTTTTTTTTCAAAAATTCTCTAGCTTCCTTATTTGCAGTGCTATGATCAATTTTTCTGTACTTCACGATATGTTCAGCATATTGGTCAAATACATCATCACTAAACGTATCCACCAAATCTTCCAATTTTTTAAGGAACTCTTCATATCCACTTGTGCGAACAGGTAACAACCTAAAAAGTACTTTAGGCTCAATAATATAATTTTCTATTTCTTTTCGTTCCCAAATATGTAACATTAATTTGTTTTTTTCCGCCATTCGCATTTTTTCTTCTAACAAATCTGCCGGAAAATAATCCCTATCCAGAATGCACATACACGAGATACTCCCTCTTGTTTCCTCAAAAAACAATTTAGAAGCTCCAAATGCTTCCTGTAAATTATTAAATCCACCTAATGATACATGAGGAAGATTATTAATTGATTCTGTCAAATTAGGATACAATATATCTGCAAATTTAGCAAATATTTTTAAATCATCTCCCTATTATGTCAAGTCTTTTTTCCTTTAAATAAAGGATTTTTTGTATTGTATTCATAGCATACCGTGTCAATCATCTTCTCAAGAAGCTCCCTTGCCTCATTCAAAAGGTTGATATCCTGTGGATATTCGATATTCTGTGGCGCACAGGTGGCATCCAGGATTATGGTGCCGCAGTTCCCGCACTCTTTTGGTTCTTCCTGTTTTGTCCCACAGGTTCCGGCGCCGGGATCTGCCGGATGATTGTGCTGTAGGATCAGTTCGTTGATTTCGCCAAGGATTTCGTCAGTCAGACGTTTCCGGAATTCAACCAAAAGAGATGGCGCATATGGTGCTTCCTGTTGGTATCCATGAAGGCCGATGAAGTACTGGTAATACGGGTTCTCCGTGATTTGTTCCACCAGTTCACGGTCAGAATAAGCATACTGCTTTTGTATCAACAGAGAACCAAGCGCAACCCTGAGTGGTTTTGCAGGCATTCCGGTATGGCTGGGAAAGAGCGCTGCATAGCGTTCCTCAATTTCCTCCCATGGAATCAAATCGGCTTTTTTTACCCAGCGGTTTTCTGGATTCATTTTAAGACCGATGGGCTGGTTGAAATCATTCAGTCTGAATTGATGGTTACGCTCTTTTTTATACATTCGATTCTCCTCCGAAGTGCAAGCTTTTTGGGAAAAATAATAATTTTCCTTGCACTTCTAGTATAGCACAAATGTCGTAAAAAGTCTTATTTTATCAGTAGTTTAAAGCTATTATTTTTGTTTTAAGCAGACACTAATTATGCTCCAACATATTCTCTATAAAGATACCATACCCTCTGGTCGGGTCATTGACTAAAACATGTGTCACAGCACCCACAATTTTCCCGTTTTGGAGTATCGGACTGCCGCTCACCTTCGTGTCAAGTAGGGAGCAACAATTTTCTGCAAATTTTACTGTCTGTCTTCATAAACACTATTAGCATTCTTTATTTTAACATACTTCTTTTTCATATATTTTCTCATATGATATACTGGCAATATATGTATCAATGGGGTCTCCATCCTCATTATACTCATCTTCATATTCCTTTTTGCAAATCCATATCTCATCAATACAAGCAGGAATTGATAATTTCTCCAAACATTCTCTAATTATTCTATCACGTTTATATGACATAAAATTATTGTCTAACAGCAAAATACTTCTGTCGACTTGAACATTTGAAAATTTCTTCTCACATTCTTTCATAAACTGTCTTAAATATTCTGTTATTCCATCTCTATTTATATTCATTATATCCCTTAATCCACTAATTGAATTATCATGTATTTCAAAATAAGGTGCCTCATTCTTTCCTAAATATATACATACCTTTATTTCTTCATTCTCGTAGTTTTCTATTACAGATATTTTGTTTTTATATATCAAATTTTTAAATAACTCCTTGCAAAATAAGACCATTTTTTCTATAATGAATTTCATTTGCTTATTATCATATTTATCTTTCATAAGAATATATTGGATAGATTCCTTCTCTTTCGACACAAGTTTTATATTCATTGGATAAAAAATTATTTTTAAGAGTTCCTCAATTGCCTCATTTTTATTAATTTTTATACTCTTTAACCAACTAATGATTTCTTTCCTTGCTTCAAAACCACACTTATCTATCACTTTATTCCAAAAAAAAGCTTCTTTTTTATTTCGTTTTTCTGTTTGCTTTACATCTCCATATACTTTGTCGGGAAAACATTTCATCTCAATAGCAATCCGTTTATTCTTTTCAAAATCTTCTAAAATAACCTCCGGAAATGCTCTTTCATTGTTCGTATCACTACATTCAACAACTTCACATTTAGGAAAACACTCAAATATAAACCTATACATTCCGTTCAAAAATTCACATTTTCCCTTTTCTATACATTTGTTCTTTTTATAATTTGAAGAACCTTTATAACACGCCTGCATGCATGGTAATATCTTTTCTAAAATACAACTAATCTCCATCCTTACGTATCCTTCCTCAATATCCCTAAATACTCCTCATACCCAAACACTCTATTTCTCGCAGCATTGGTTGTTTCCTGCAAAATACCAAGTTCCACAAGCCTCTTCACAGCCGTAGCAGCTGTATTATAACTAATATCTAATTCCTTTGCAGTTCTCTTAATATCAATAATCGGATACTGCTCAATATAATCAAACACAGCCCTTAAATTATCTTTACTTCTAGTCGTTTTGGGAAGTTTTTCTATATTTGTATCATGCAGTGCAGAAAGCTGACGGATTGTTTCCAAAGAATCCGATGCCGCTTTACTCACCGCCTCCAAAAAGAATCTTATCCATTGTTCAAAGTTTCCACTTCTTCTAACTTCACTAATCCGATCATAATATTCTATCTGGTTCTTTTTCAAAAAATAGGATATAT